>CAZUXG010000068.1:0-10323 GCA_964623985.1 uncultured Thermodesulfobacteriota bacterium
GACCAAAACTACTTTGAATGCAGAAGCGGTGGCGATTTTTTAAGGAAACTCTACGTAAGATACTTGAATGCCTTAGCACTCCAGATCGAGACGAAAAGTAATGCTGTTACACTCCTGACTCTCTACCACAAAACCGAAAGAGCGGCAAAAATCGATCATCTTCATATTCTCTGCCAGGACAACTCCGAAAATCTGCTTGATCCGGCGATCGTGGGCAATCTCTATTAAATGTTTCATCAGGATGGCGCCGACACCTAAGGCCTGAAACTCATCGGCAACAACGATGGCAAATTCGTGTTGGTCACGTCGGGGTTCGTAACTTAAGCGATTAACTCCGATTGAGCGGGTCCGGCCGTTTTCTTCAATCAGGGCGATGATTGCCATCTCCCGGTCATAATCGATTTGGGTGAAGCGGGCCGCTTGTTCATGGGTTAAATTGTGACGGAAACTGAAAAACCGGAAATAGTTGGTCTGGCGTGAGAGTGAGCGGAAGAGCTCATGGTGGAGTTCTTCATCTTCGGGCCGAATCGGTCGAACTAGCAGTTTGCGGCCATCGCGTAGCTGATCGTGAAATTCATACTCGTTAGGATAGGGGGCGATAACCAGATGTTGGGGTGCCTGAACAGTGCTTTTTTTGATTTCAATGGCAACGTGATCAATGTTGAAATTCTGTTTACTGGTCTCTTTCAAAAAAAGTTCGAGGCTGGTTATCTCCGGGCAGTCGGTGACGATACTGGCCAGGCGCAACAGGATTATTGCCAGATCTTCATTTAGTTCAGGGCTCCGGCGAACCAGAGCTCGGGCGGCCGGTGAACGAGAGATCATAACCTGGGCCAGGAATGGGTTGAGAGGTGGGAGCATGATCGACTTTTCAGGCTGGATCTCGGCCGCTATTCCGGCCATCCCTAAGTAAAGATAGGGGCCAAATTCGATATCAGTTGCGGCGCCGGCTTTAAGAAAGAGCCCCTCGTTGAGAGAGGTGGCAGATTTTGTTTCAGGATCCAGGCCATAGGCCTGTAACAGTTTCAGAGAGGGTACCTGCGGCAGTTTTTTCACCTCTTTTTCCAGATATGGGTCGAGAAAGTCCCGGGCGTTGAGATGTTTAATATTGTACTGCCGTTGAAAGCGTGGGGTTAAGGCGGTCAGTTGATTGAGCTTGTGGCGATAGCGGCGGCTGTAGACATAGGCAGTGAGGGCCGCCGGGACACTGAAATAGATATAGACCCCCTGTCGCGCCAGGGGCGCGGCGATTCTTCGGTCTTTTGGTTTGGCGTTGATCCAGGTGTAGGTTACGGCGCAGTAGTGGTGCTCGAGATATTTTTGCACTTGGTCGATCAACTGACGGGGATTGAGTTTTGGATGGGCTGCTGCGAGAATGATCAGGGCATCGAACTCTTGGGCTTCGAGGCAGGCGGAGATGGCGGCAGAGAAGGTTTCGGTATCAGTTGTGCCGCCGACATCTATTGGGTTTTGAATCAGCTTGTCTGGTAAAATACAGCGCAGTTTTCTGACTAATTTTTTTGATAGCGGAGTCGGTTCGATCTCGTTAAAAAGGAGATTGTCGACTGTGAATATGGCGAGACCCCCGGAGTTGGTAATTATGCCGAGTCGGTCACCGGTCGGGATGTTACGGCGTGACAGAGAACGGCCGGCCAGAAGCATCTCTTTGAGATTGTTGACCGAGATGATGCCAGCCCGGCGAAAGGCGCTGTCGTAGACCGGCCCGGCACCAATTTGGGCAAAGACCCGGCGCTGCATGACCTCATGAATTCTTGGGTGACGTCCGCTTTTGATGGCGATTATCGGTTTGATTCGTGAGACCGAGCGACAGGCGCTGATAAATTTTTTTACATTACGAATATTTTCAAGATAGAGCAGAATTGCTCCAACTTTTGGGTCGTTACCGACAAAATCTATCAGGTCACCAAAATCGATGTCGAGCAGTGACCCGATACTGGCAACGTGACTAAAACCGATATCAAGTTCCCGGGCGAGATCAAGGATGGTGCCGAGGACCGCCCCGCTCTGTGAAAAAAAGGCAATTTTGCCGGACTCCGGTAGCTGTGGGTAGGTAGAGAGGTTGAGGCGGATCGGAGGGCTCAGGATGCCGCTTGAGTTGACTCCGATTATTCGGGTATTATGTTTATGGGCAGCGCTAATAATCTGGTTGAGGGTTTGTCGATCCCGGTTTGAGGTGATGTTTTTGTTGATGGCTATGGTGGCGGTTTTTTTAAGTATTGGTGCTTTAAAATAGGTGGGCAACTCATGTAGTGGACAGGTTAGGAAAAGTAGATCAATATCTTCACGAATTTTCTTTAGGGAGTCTGTATATTTGAAGCCACTTAGGGGATCGTTCTCTTTGGTGCCTACTATATAGATGGTTCGTGGCAGGGCGGTTAGTTTAAGGTTGGCAAGTAATTCACTAAATGTTAGATCCTCTTCACTTTGCTCACCGATGGTTCCGGCAACGGCAATGACTTGGGGGTTGAAGAGTTTTTCCAGCTGTTTGACGCTCATTTTTTTACCTATTTCAACCCATACTTATCAAGGCGGTAGCGCATGGAACGAAAGCTCAGGCCGAGGAGTTCTGCGGCCCTGGTTTTGTTGCTGTCACACTGTTTAAGGGCTTGTTCAATAAGATCGGTTTCCAATCTGGCGACAACCTTTTCAAGGTTGAGCCCTTCCTTGGGTAATTTTGTCATTGTGAGATCGTTCTGAGACTTTTCCTGAACAACTGCAGGTAGGCTTGAAACGGTTATGAATCCGCCTTCTGGTTCAAGAACCACGCAGCGCTCGACAATATTTTCCAGCTCGCGGATATTGCCGGGATAATCATAGTTTATCAGGGCTTGGGTTACTTCCGGGCTGAAACCTTTGAGATCACGATTGTATTCCTGGCAGTAATGCTGGAGAAAGTGTTTGAGCAGGAGGGGGATATCTTCCTGCCGCAGGCGCAAGGGGGGGAGGTCGATGCGGATGACGTTGAGCCGGTAGAACAGGTCCTGGCGGAATTCACCACTGTTGACGGCAGCTTTAAGATCCCGATTGGTTGCCGCAATAAATTGCAGATCGACACTGATCTCTTTGGGATTGCCAACCTTTTGGAAACGTTTTTCCTGAATGACCCGTAAAATCTTTACCTGTAGGGCGGGGGGTATTTCAGCAATTTCATCGAGAAAAAGGGTACCGCCGTTAGCTGCTGCCAGATATCCCTCGGTGTTGCTGACCGCGCCGGTAAAAGCCCCTTTGGTGTGTCCGAAGAGCTCGCTTTCAATCAGGTGTTCCGGGATGGCAGCACAGTTGATTGTGACAAATGGTTTCTCCTTGTGTGGGCCGGAAAAATGAATGGCGCGGGCCACCAGTTCTTTGCCAGTTCCCGACTCTCCACAGATCAGGATATTGGTTTTGGTTGGTGCGACCTGTTTGATGATTTCATAGATAGCTATCATGGGCGGGCTTTTGCCGATCAGGTTGTCAAACCCGAAACGTTTTTCGAGTTCTTGGCGCAACCTCAGGTTCTCGCGTTGTAACTGTGAGTTTTTGAGGGCTTTCTCGACAGTTAAAAGGATCTCGTCAACCTTGAAGGGCTTGGTTATATAGTCAAAGGCTCCATTTTTCATAGCCTCAATGACGGTTGTTGTTGAGGCAAAAGCGGTTATCATGATGATTTCGGTGGTTGGAGTTCTTTTTTTGATTGTGTGCAGCAATTCGAGGCCGCTTAGCGATGGCATTTTAAGGTCGCTGATAACCAGATCGTAATTTTCTGTTTCGAGGCTTGCGACGGCGGCAAAAGCATCAGTGAAGCAGCTTACCTGGTAACCGTCGCGCAATAGAATGATCTCAAGAAATTCGCACATGCTCTGTTCATCATCAACGACCATAATGTGGAGGTTTCGGTTGTTGTTAGATTGCTCTTTACTCATATTGCCCGCCATTTTTTAAAAGTGGTAGTTAGTCGTCGGTGGTCATTGTTTTTTATTCAAAACTGACTATTGACGACTGATGACTGCTACCCGCCGCTCCGCTGGAAACGAGACCTGGGCGCAAATTCCTGGGGCCCGGTCTTCTCTTTTGCCAAGCTGGATATCGCCATTATTGATGTGAGTCAACTGAAAGGCGATGTAAAGCCCCAGTCCGGTCCCCGCTGCTTTGGTGGTGAAAAAAGGTTCGAAAATCTCTTTGGCGATTTTATCGCTGATACCGGGGCCGTTGTCGCAGATCGTGATTTTGACCCAAGAGGGTTTGTTGTCGTTTGTTGGGCAACTTTTGGACAAACCTTCATGTGAGCTTGGGTTGCCAGTCAGGGGGCTGTTTGTGAACGTCCGGCTCGAGATGGTTATCTCTCCGCGATTATCTATCGCTTCCAAGGCATTTTTTAAAAGGTTCCAAAATATCTGTTCGAGTTGTTCCGGGTTGGCTTTAATCGAAAAATTATCCGCATGGTAGTCTTCATTAAATTTAGTGTGAGGAAATTGGGAACGAAAGAGAAACACTATATCCTGCAGTAGGGTGATAAGGTTGGTTATTGTCTGTTCTTTGTCTTCGAGACGGGAAAACCCGAGGAAATCACCAATCAGGTGATTTAGTCTTGTACTCTCTTTAAGGATGATCTGAAGGAGTCGTTGGTGGGTCTCGTCCTTAGCGGGAAGGTCTTTAGCCAGGATCTCGATCGAGCCGCTTATGGCGGCCAGGGGATTTCTGATTTCATGTGCGATGCCGGCCGAAAGTCGGCCGATTGCGGCCATTTTACGAGCTGCCTGGAAGCGTTCTTCAATCTCTTTTAATTCAGTTAGATCTTGGAAGATGAAGATCCATCCCTGATTACGGTTGTGGCTTTTCCTTAAGGGGGTGAACGAAAAACCGAGGACGAGTTGGTTGTCCCGGGGGTGTTGATAGATGATCTCCTGACGTGGGTGTTTTCGGTTTTCTGTGGTGGGTGGCAGTCCGGGAATGATTTTGTTAAGGTTGTGAGTGAGAATTTTATTTTTTTCCTGTCCAAGGATGCTACTGCCGGCTTGATTGATGGAGTTGATTGTCAGTTGTCGGTCGGTGGTTATTAGACCACTGTCGATGGAAGCGATGATATGTTCATTTAAGTCTTTAAATTCCTTGAGATCACTGGTCGCTTTTTGGAGACGTTTTCTGGTATCGAGACGTTCCTTGGCGATAAAGCGTAAAATAAAGGAGGTCAGGTAGAAAGGTGCCAGATTGAAGAAGAGCTGGGAGACAATTTTGTGATTGCTGCTGATTAATGGTGGCAGGGGCAGGAAGCTTTGGAAAGGGTTGTAGATGTGGGCAAAGATGACCACAAGATAGAGAAATGTGCAGTAAAAGAGGAGGGTGATTGTGTGCTGGCGTTCTAGGTAGAGTGTGCCACCCAAGATAATAAAATAGAAAAGCGGGAAAAAGAGACTATAGAAGCCGCCGGTCAGATAGAGGAGTCCGGCGATCAGGGTTGCGTCAACCAATAGCTGCTGCTGGATAAAACGTTCAAACTTGACGACTTTTGTCATCCTTCGGGTGTAGAATATGGTTAAAAGATAGGTCAGAATGATAAAATTGTAGAGCGGGATCGGGAACACGGTCGATTCATGGGGCCAGATAAATTCGAAGAGAATCAGGACTCCCAGCAAGAGGGTGACCAGTAAGAGGCGAAAGGCCAGAAGTTGTTTTAGTGGGTTTTTAAGGTTGATTTTGTTCATTAAGTTTTCCGGTGATGATCGGGTTACTCTTCCAAGTCCGGGAAAACCAGATCTGAAATAGTCCTCAGTTACCAGTGTTTTTTTGCTGAATGTTGATCATTAAAAGTGGATTATATTAAAATCAGGATAACCAATTTCTGACGATGTTGTATCATGAGCGCTAGCGGGGGGAGTACTTTTAGGGATCATTAAAACTAATTTGTCAGGAGCTAATGAACCACCTCTCCCATTTTAAAGATCGGCAGGTACATGGCCACGATCATGGTTCCCAGAACACCTCCTAAAAAGACCATCAGTAGGGGTTCAATCAGTGCTGTGATGGCATTGACGGCGACATCTACCTCATCGTCATAAAAATCGGCAATTTTATTGAGCATCTGATCCAGAGCTCCGGTAGTTTCACCAACGGCTATCATCTGGACGACCATGGGCGGGAAGATGCCGCTATTCATCAGGGGTTCGGCAATAGTTTTGCCCTGGCTGATACTTTCCCTGGTGGCTAGAATAGCTTTTTCGATAACGACATTGCCGGCCGTGCGGGCCACAATTTCTAGGGAAGTAAGGATCGGTACGCCGCTGGAGATCATAGTCCCTAAAGTTCGGGTAAATTTGGCGACTGCGACCTTGCGTAAAAGGATGCCGAAAATAGGCATTTTCAGAAATATATTGTCAAAACAGTGGTGCGCTTTAGCGTTTTTTTTATAGGCTGTTTTGAGACCGAAAATGGTCATAAACAGAGCTGCGATAATAAATATGACATTATTGCGCATAAAGCTGCTGATGTTGACGATAATTTGAGTCAAAAGTGGTAGATCGGCCCCGAAGCCGGAAAACATCTTCTCAAATGCGGGGATAACAAAGATCATCATGATGGCGATGACGATGATGGCGACACAGAGCACGGAAGCCGGATAGACCAAGGCCCCTTTTACCTTTCTCTTCAATTTCATATTTTTTTCCATGAAGAAGGCGAGACGTCCGAGGATGACATCCAGGGCGCCACCGGTCTCGCCAGCATCGACCATGTTGCTATAGAGCGTATCAAAAGCTGTAGGATGTTTTCTCAAAGCATCAGCCAGGGTTTCGCCCTTTTCGACATCCTCTTTAATGGTCGCCAAGATCTTTTTGAATTCCTTATTCTCCTGCTGGGTGGACTGAATTTCGAGGCATTGGATAATCGGCAGGCCCGAGTTGATCATGGTTGCAAACTGGCGGGTAAAGACGACGACATCTTTTTCCGGTACTTTGCCTTTCAGAAAGGGGATGTTGATTTCGATATCTTTTGCTTTCTTCCTGATCTTGAGATCAATAACACCCTGCTTGCGCAGGTTCATCTTGACGACGCTTTCGGAGAGTGCTTCGACTTTCCCCTTGATTTTTTTGCCCTGACGATTCTTGCCTTGCCATTTAAAAGTATCCATAGCCTGTCCTTTTAAACAATAGTCTGCAATGGGTAGTGGGTAGTCTAAGGTGAAAGTCTGTCCACTGAAAAGTTGTCCACTAAATTACCCCAACATCTGTTTCAATTCTATCAGGTCGTTACTTTTAGCAAAAGCATCATCAATGCTGATATTGCCGGTCTGATAGAGGGTGGCCAGTGACTGGTTCATGGTCTGCATTGAAAATTTACTCTGGCCGACCTGCATTTGGGAGTAGATTTGGTGAACCTTGTCCTCCCTGATCAGGTTGCGGATGGCGGCATTGGGTACCATTAGTTCCAGAGCCATAACCCGGCCGTTGCCTTTGCGGTGGGGTATAAGTTGTTGTGAGATGACGGCTTGGAGAACGAATGAGAGTTGGGCGCGGATCTGAGGTTGTTGATGAGAAGGGAAAATGTCGATAATCCGGTTGATGGCCTGGGCGCAGGAGTTGGTGTGCAAGGTTGCCAGGGTCAGGTGACCGGTTTCGGCAACTGTCAGGCTTGAGGCGACGGTCTCCAGATCACGTAACTCACCAACCAGTACAACATCCGGATCCTGGCGTAGAATATAGCGCAGAGCTTTGCTGAAATCTTCAGTATCAGATTTCACCTCGCGTTGATTGACAATACAGTTTTTGTGGGTGTGGATAAATTCAATTGGGTCTTCGATGGTAATAATATGTTCGTGGCGTTCTTTGTTGACCTGGTCGATCATTGATGCCAGGGTCGTACTTTTGCCGCTGCCGGTCGGCCCGGTTACCAGAATCAGGCCGCTGGGTTTACGCATCAGTTCCTGGATTACCGGCGGTAGGCCCAGTTCATGGAAAGGTTTAATCTCGTAGGGGATGGCGCGGAAGGCGCCGGCCACAGTGCCGCGCTGAATGAAAATGTTGGCCCGAAAGCGGCTGACTCCTTTGAGTCCAAAAGAGAGGTCGAGTTCGTTCTCTTTTTCAAAACGGTGCTTCTGATTGTCGGTCAGGACGCTGTAGCACATCTGTTTAGTTTCGTTAGCGTTTAAGGGGGGGAGTTTGAGGGGGTCGAGAATCCCGTTAATTCGGATCTGGGGTGGACTGGCAACTGTCAGGTGGAGGTCGGAGGCCTTGTTATCGATCATAATTTTAAGAAGTTCATGTAGGCTGGCCATAGAGGTACTCCGTTAGTTGTTTGTCGGTGAAGTGTTAAGTTTGAGTCCTTATGATTAAGGTGTTTTTATTCTGTAAGGGTGATTCGTTTGGGAGTGTTTTAGTAGAGAGTCTTGTCGCCGGCATGGTTTTATTGCCCGCTGTCTACTTCTCTTAATCCCGGGTGGTTACCCTGAGAACCTCCTGAAAGCTGGTGGTTCCTTCGGTGAGCTTGCTTAAGCCGCTTTGGCGCAGGCTTTTCATGCCGCTTTTGATAGCCATGGCTTTGAGCTCCATAGTGTTGGCTCCGCTGATGATAGCAGTTTTAAGTTCATCGTTGAGGGCCATGACCTCATAGAGAGCGATGCGTCCTTTATGACCGGTCTGGTTGCACTCTTCGCAGCCGGAGCCGATTAGGCAGACGGCGTTTTCGGCGGTTTGCGGATCCATCCCGCTCTGGATCAGCGCCGGTATCGGAATCTCTTCCCTGGTGCTGCACTTCTGGCAAACTTTGCGGGCCAGGCGTTGAGCGATGATTATGTTGAGGGAGGAAACGATGAGAAAAGGCTCAACTCCCATGTTTATCATTCTGGTGACACTGCTTGGGGCGTCGTTGGTGTGCAGGGTGGAGAGTACCAAGTGGCCGGTCAGGGCTGCCTTGATGCTGATCTCAGCGGTTTCAAGGTCGCGCATTTCACCGACCAGAATAATGTCCGGATCCTGACGGAGAAAGGAGCGTAACGCGGCCGAGAAGGTTAAGCCGATAGATTCTTTGATCTGGACCTGGTTGATGCCGGCCAGGTTGAATTCGACAGGATCTTCGGCCGTCATGATATTGCCGGAAATTTTATTAAGTTCGCTTAAAGCTGAGTAGAGGGTTGTGGTTTTACCGCTGCCGGTCGGGCCGGTTACCAGGATCAGGCCATAGGGTTGATGGATAGCGTCTTCGACCACCTCCAGCATGGTTGGTTCAAGTCCCAGTTTGGTCATGTCGAGTTGGAGGTTGGATTGGTCGAGCAGGCGCAGGACGATCTTTTCGCCAAAAAGAGTTGGCAGTACCGAGACCCGCATGTCCATCGATTTATCTTTGCCAAGCTTCATTTTAATGCGTCCGTCTTGGGGTAGGCGGCGTTCGGCAATATTCAATTCAGACATGATCTTGATACGAGAGAGGATGGCGTTTTTGAGTTTCATCGGGGGCTTCATGATCTCATATAGAATGCCGTCAATGCGGTAGCGGACCCGGAAGAATTTTTCGTAGGGCTCGATATGAATATCGCTGGCCCCGCGGCGAATAGCATCGACCATGATTTTGTTGACTAGGCGGATTACCGGCGCATCTTCAGTCTCTGTTTGAAGGGCGAGGGTGTCAGGCTCATCTTCAGTCTGGACAAATTCGAGTTCGGAGTCATCGAATTCAGCGATAATGTCATCGAGCATCGATGAAGAATCATAATACTTGTCTATCGCCTTTTTGATGGAGATTTCGGAGGCGACGGTAATTTCAATATTGTAGCCGGTGATAAATTTGATGTCATCTATGACGGAAAGGTCGGTCGGGTCACATACTGCAATAATCAGGGTTGAGCCGATGCGGTTGATCGGTAGGATGTGGTGTTTGTTGACCAGCTTGCTGGAGAGCAGCTCAAGAACTTTATTGCTGATCGAGAACTCATCCAGGTTGACGGCTGGAACCCCGAATTGGACGCTTAGGAAATTGACCAGGTCTTCATTATTGAGGTGGCCCAGACGAACCAGGGTTGAACCTAGGCGCCCCGGGGTTGTTTTCTGTTCACTTAAAGCATGGGCTAGTTGGTCATTGTTGATTAGCTTGGCGTTAATCAAGAGTTCGCCGATGCGCTTGTTTGATTTGGGTGAGGTCATTGGTCAGTTAATCCATTACAGAGGGCTCTTTGGTGAAAAGGTATACCACGCAATAATTATTCCGTGATTTTCCTGAACAGGGGGACAGTTTTTTTAAGATTACTCTTTTGGAGTTCCAAGTATACACGGCTTTGGGGTTTGTATCAACCTTTTAGAGGGTGGTGCCAAAGAGTATATTATTGCTATCGTCCAGGGT
>CAZUXG010000069.1:0-10274 GCA_964623985.1 uncultured Thermodesulfobacteriota bacterium
CCCCTGACGGTAAAAAGCTAACTATAGATCCACGCTGAGTAGTTACCATAAATATATGATTATCAATGAAAAAATTTTGCGCCCTGAGTGTCGTGAAGAAGTACTCTTGGAGCGCGTTAAAATCAATTGATCAGTTATTAAGCCGGCAGGGTTACTAGCCAGTGGTTTTTACTAATTGCTGACTACGGGCCTCTGACCACTGACCAAAGGGGGATATTATGCAGATAAACGTTGTCTTTCGTCACATGGATCAATCGGATTCGGTTAAAGATTATGCTGTTGAAAAGCTTTCCAAGATCAAGAAATATCTTGATGGTCCACTGGATGTCAACGTTGTTCTTTCCGTCGAAAAGATTCGTCAGATTGCTGAAGTAACGTTTAATATTAATGGCTTTATCGTTAAGGGTAAGGAAGAGGCTGGTGATATGTATGCCGCTATCGACCTTGTCGCCAGTAAAATCAGCCGTCAGGTAAAACGCTATAAAAGCCGTCTGCGGCAGAGAAAGGGGTCTCCCGGGATTGATGAAAGCCTGTTGACTCGTGTTCCGGTTGACATTTTGAGTGTTGATCACGATCAAGAGGAGTCGATTCCGAAGATTATCAGGAAGAGTAATTTTCTGGTCAAGCCGATGAGCCCCGATGAAGCAATTATGCAGCTTAATCTGATGAATAATAACTTCCATGTTTTCCGCGACGAATCAACCGACCGGATCAATGTAGTCTATTGTCGTGATGATGGTAATTATGGGCTTATTGAGCCCCAATAAAAAACTATGAAAATTACTGATTATCTGACCCCTGAACTGGTTGTTGCCGAGTTGGCGGAAGTTGGCAAAGAAGAAACTCTTAGGTGTCTGGCCGCCCGGGTGGCAGGGGTTTTCCCGGAAATTTCAGAGGCTAAAATTATTACCGTCTTGGGTGATCGGGAAGCCTTGGGAAGCACCGGAATCGGAGGTGGAATTGCCATTCCGCATGGCAAGATGGTCGAACTCGAAAAGATCATCGTCCTTTTTGCCCGGAGTCGGAAAGGAGTTGAATTTGCCGCTGTTGACGGTCAGCCGGTGCATCTTTTGTTTCTTCTCCTGGCTCCGGAAAATTCCGCCGGGATCCATTTGAAAACTCTGGCTCAGATCTCCCGTATGCTGAAAAATCGAGATTTTTGCGACCAGCTTCTCGAAGCTTCCGATGGTTCAAGTCTCTTTGCCATGATTAAGCAGGAAGATGAGCGCTCTTGATCGTAATGACAACCCCGAAACCACCATTCATGGGGTTCTGCTCGATATCCACAGTACCGGGGTTCTGCTGGTTGGTAAAAGTGGAATCGGTAAAAGTGAGGTGGCCCTTGATCTCATTCAACGCGGCCATCGGTTGATTGCTGATGATGTTGTGGTTGTGCGTTTTCGGCCCCCGGGAACGGTAGTTGGTGAGGCCAATGCGATTTTGAAATTTCATATGGAGATTCGCGGTCTTGGGATTGTTAATATTGAGGATATCTTCGGTGTTACGGCAGTGCGCGAGAGCCAGAGGGTCGATCTTGTGGTCGAGCTGGTTGCCTGGAAAGAGTACGACGATAGTAAGCGTTTGAATCTGGATCAGGAGAGCTTCCCGATTCTGGGGGTCAATGTTCCGAAAGCGACTATCCCGGTCAGTCCCGGACGTAACCTGGTCACGATTGTGGAGGTTGCGGCCCATACCTACCGGTTGCGAAAGCAGGGCAAACAGTCGGGGCTTGGCCTGCTTGATGATTTAGCTGATCGGCTGAAAGCCGATAATTGAAGAATTTAATCAATGGTCACGAAAGAGAAAAAGGGTCAGGCTTCGGTAGTTGTGGTCACCGGTCTCTCCGGGGCTGGAAAAACCAGCGCTTTGAACGTGCTGGAAGATCTCGGCTACTTTTGTATCGATAATCTTCCGGCTGCCTTTTTGCCGAAATTCCTTGAACTCTCCGGGAATTTTTCGACGACTATCAAGGGTATTGCCTTGGTCATGGATCTCCGGGAGGAGCATTTTCTTAAAAGTTTTCCCGGTCTCTACCGCGAGATTAAAAAGTCATCGGTTGCCTTGGAACTTATCTTTCTTGAGGCTGATGATCAGAGCCTGATTAAGCGTTACAGCGAAACCCGGCGTAAGCATCCGATTGCGGTTAAGGGTTCGGTGCCTCAGGCGGTGGTTCGGGAACGGGAGCTTCTCCAGGAGATCCGTTCCCTGGCAAGTTGTCGGGTCGATACCAGCAATTTTACGATTCATCAGTTTAAGGAGTATATTCGTAAAATAGTCACCGCCGGTGACCATGCGGTCGGGATGGATATTTCGTTGCTCTCTTTTGGTTTTCGTAACGGCTTGCCTTTGGAGGCCGATATTGTTATGGATGTGCGGTTTTTGCCAAATCCCTATTTTATTGATGCGATGCGAAGCCAAAGTGGGCTTGATCAAGGGGTCCGGGAGTATGTTCTTGGCCATCCTGTGAGTCGTTCCTTTACGGAACGTTTTCTCGCCTTGTTGAAGATGTTGATTCCCGAATATCTGAGGGAGGGCAAGAGTTACCTGACCGTGGCTGTCGGTTGTACCGGAGGGCACCACCGCTCGGTAGCTATAGTTAGTGTGTTGGGCGACTTGTTAAGGGAAGAAGGCTATGAAATTGCCCTCGTCCACCGAGATCTTAAAAAATGATGAATTACGAAGTTTTGTTTATAATTATGGTTGAGTAGGCATCTTCAAAGTTAGAGCTTTTTTAAAGCCGAATAGAGTAGAATAAATGATTGCAGCTATAGTAGTAACCCACCATACCTTGGCCGAACACCTGATCAAGACGGCCGAATTCATCGTCGGACCTAACGAAAACCTGGTCGGGGTCAGTATCTTGCAAAATGATGATATTGAGGCGGTCCGCAAACGTCTGGTCGGGATGATAAAAAAATATCACAAAGATGGCAGAAAAGTTCTTATCTTAACCGATATGTTTGGTGGTACCCCGACCAATATCTGTCTTGCTCTCTATGAACCTGGTAAAGTCGAAATCGTCTCCGGTGTCAATTTGCCGATTCTTTTAAAACTTGCCGGTGGTTTTAAGAATGAGGAGAAAGGGTTGAAGGAGATCGCTGCAGAAATTACTGACTATGGCCGTAAGAATATTTTTGCTGCAGCCGAGTTCCTGGATCTATGACGACGATCCTTTATCGCGTTGATGACCGCCTGATTCATGGTCAGATTACTGCAGCTTGGGTTCCCTATACCCGGGCGACCCGTATAGTCGTGGCCGATAACCGGCTTCCCGGTAACGTTTTGCAATCTAAAATTTTGCGGATGGCCGCAGCGCCCAAACTGCGGGTCGAAATTCTCTCCGTTCGTCAGGCTGTGACCTTCATGGCTCAGCAACGTTCCGGTCCCGGACTTTTAACAATCATGCTTTTTGTCGGTCTTAAAGCGGTCGTTCAGGCTATTGAAGAGGGGCTTGATCTGACAGAATTGAATCTCGGAAATATTCATAGTGCTCCGGGCAAACTCCAGATTGCCGACTCGATCTCTCTGGATCAGAGTGAAATTGCCTGTTTAAGAACTCTCCAGAAGCTCGATTTAAAGATTACCATTCAGCCGGTGCCGAGCTCCCCGGCGATTGATGTTTTCACCCTTTTACAGCGTAAAGGTTGGTAAGGATTGTGTGGCTTGAATTCCCCTCATTTATTTGGTTGACGGCCAAAGTGTCGTTGTTGGGGGCGTTTTGTGCGCTTGATCGGACGGCGGCTTTTCAGCTCATGTTTTCGAGACCCTTAATCGCTGCTACTTTAGGGGGGGTACTGGCCGGAAACTTGGAGATCGGCCTGTTGATCGGGGTTTCTCTCGAATTCTATTTCTTAAATGAAATTCCGGTTGGAACCAATATCCCGACCGATGATACCCTGCTTGCCCTGGCGGCGGGTGGTACGGCCGCGGCCTTGAGCGGGCTACCGGCAAATGCGAGGTTGGATGCCAAGACCTTGGCCTTGATGGTCTTGCTAACGGTGCTTCCCTGGGCGGCCTTTACCCGCAAGTTGGACAGTTGGGTAAGAGTCAGGAATGCCCGACTTATTGATGAGATGGAAACCCGTCTTCTGGCTTGTGAAAGTGCTTCGGCAATCAATTTTCATCTCCACGGCATCCTTAACTTCTATGGTGCTGCCGCCGTTGCTCTGGGATTGATGATGACCAGCTCTCTGTTGCTGGTACCGCTGCTCTTGTTCTTTCTGCCGGCTTGGGTCTGGCCCTTGACTGACCGCTTGTTGCTGGTCTTTCCGGTTGTCGGGATTGCCGGCCTGCTCTGCAACATGAATCAAAAACGTCAGTTGGCCGTTTTCACCGGTGTTTCGATGCTCTTATTGGTTTTATGGTAATCTGGTAATGAATTTGCGACTTGAACAGCGAATTTTTCTGCGGAGCCTCTGCTGGCAGACCTCATGGAACTTTGCCCGCATGCAGTGTATGGGATTGGCTTACGCCATCTATCCATTGCTTGAAAAGCTCTATGGTAAAAACTCTGAACATCTGGCCCGGCGGACCCGCCGTTACCTGGTCTGTTTTAATACCAATCCCTATCTGGCGGCCGCTATCCTGGGGTTTCTGGTCCATATGGAGAAGCAGGGCGAAGAGATGGGTGACCAGGGCCTGGCTTTGAGTGGTAGTCTGGCCGGGCTCTATGGGGCGGTCGGCGATGCTTTTTTCTGGAACGGACTCAAGCCGATGGTCTCGGCTCTGGCCGTGATGATATTTTTTTGGCGGCCGGGTCTCTGGGCCCTGGTTTTTCTGATTTGTGTCTACAATCTCGTTCATCTCGGGGTCCGCTATACGGTCTACCTGCACGGCCTGCATCGTGGTATCGGGATGATTGAAACTATTAATAGTTGGCGTTTGCCTTTGGTCAGGAATGCTATGGAGTTTGTAACCACCGCTTCTCTTGCGGTTACCGCTTTCCTGCTGGTCGACTATTTTGCTTTACGGGAATCGGCGGCTCGTACGGCTCCTTTTCTTCTTTTGTTGGCTTTAATTGGCTGGCTTGTTTGGCGTCGAAAAGATCTTGGTGGAGATCGACCGCGTTTATTGGAAATCATCCCGGTGGGAGGATTTGTGGTGCTGGTTTGTCTTATCTTTTTTAATTAGTCATCCCGAGACTTTTTTACGAATGTATCAGAATTTAACCATAAATTAATAAATTGAGATGCTTAAAAAAGAATTTACGATAGTCAACAAACTTGGTCTTCATGCTCGGGCGGCGGCGATTCTGGTCCAGCTGGCTGGTAGCTTCTCTTCGGAAATCTCGATCACTAAAGAGAAGCTTACGATTAATTGCAAAAGTATTATGGGGGTTTTGATGCTGGCTGCAGCCCAGAATACTGCCATTGTCATTGAAATTGCTGGCGAGGATGAAAAATATGCTCTTGAAGCTTTGGGAAATCTGATTGAAGACGGTTTTGGTGAATTGGATGGTGGGTGATTATGGCTGATAACAATAATCATATGACAAACTGTGTCGTCAGCGGGGTTGGGGCCTCACCGGGAATCGCGATCGGTCGCGCCTTTCTCCTGGATCGCGGAAAACTGAAGCCTCGTGGCAAGAAGATCTCAAGTGATCAGGTTGTGGTTGAAACTGAGCGTTTTCTTGAGGCGGTTGCCGGTGCCCGGCAGGAACTGGAGGAAATTAAGGAAAAGACTTTAAAGACTGGGGGTAAAGAGGTTTCCGGGCAGCACAACTACATCTTAGATGTTCATCTACTGATGATGAAAGACAAGATGCTGGTTGATGATACGCTGACCCTGATCAAGGAGAAGAAGATCAACGCGGAATGGGCCTTGAGTTTGAACAGTGATAAAATAATTAACTTTTTCAAACAGATGCAGGATGCCTATTTGCGTGAGAGGCAAAGTGATGTAGCCCATGTCAGTGAGCGGATTTTGCGCCACCTGACCAAGAGTGATTATGACAGTATCGATAAAATTAGCCACGGGGTCATAATCGTTGCCCACGATCTTTCGCCGGCTGACACCCTGCAGTTCAATCCGCAAAAGGTTAACGCCTTCGTTACCGATCTTGGGGGCCGGACCTCGCATACGGCGATTGTGGCTCGCTCTCTCGAAATCCCGGCCGTCGTCGGCACTGAGTATGCAACTGAAAAGCTCAATGGTGGCGACCGTTTGGTGGTTGATGGTACTGAAGGGAAAATTATAGTTAATCCCAGTCGTGAGCAACTGGCGGCCTACCAGGAGAAGAAGAAGCAGTATAACTCTTTTCAGGCTCAGCTGATTTTAAATCGTGACCTGCCGGCCGAAACGACCGACGGTTTTCGCGTCGCCTTGGCCGGAAATATCGAAACCCCGGAAGAGACTGAATCGATTATTGCGCATGGGGCCACAAATATCGGTCTCTATCGGACCGAATTCCTCTATCTCAACCGTCAGACCTTACCCAGTGAAGAGGAGCATTTCTTAACCTATAAAAAAGTCACTGAATCGCTGCCGCCGGAAAGTACGACCACGATTAGAACCTTTGACCTTGGAGCCGACAAGATCGCATCGTCGGAACATTTTCACGAAGACAGTGTCAATCCCGCCCTCGGGCTCAGAGGGGTTCGTCTCTGCCTTAATCGCCAGGAAATTTTTGTCACTCAGCTTCGGGGGATTCTTAAAGCCAGTCATTACGGTAAACTCAAGATCATGTTGCCGATGATTTCCGGCCTCAAAGAGTTGCGTCAGGTCCTCGAGATTGTTGAGGCGACTAAGCTTGAACTTGAACTTGAAAACATTCCTTTTGATGCAGAGATTCCGGTAGGTATTATGATTGAGGTGCCCTCGGCTGCCATAATCTCCGACCAGCTCGCCTTGGAAGCCGATTTTTTCAGCATCGGTACTAATGACCTGATTCAGTATACTTTGGCTCTAGATCGCAGTAACGAGCATGTTTCCTATCTCTATGAACCTCTGCATCCGGCAATTCTACGCCTTTTGGATCAGGTGATTAGCAATGCCCGCGCTGCCGAAATTCCGGTTAGTATCTGTGGTGAGATGGCGGGTGAGCCGCTCTATACTCTGGTTCTTCTAGGTTTAGGTCTCGACAAGCTCAGTATGAATGCCATATCGATTCCCCATATCAAGCAGATCATTCGTCAGAGTACTTTTGTAGAAGCTCGAAAAATGTTGGAAGAATCCCTGAAAATGAATACCGCAGTCGAGGTTGAAGCCTATGTCGCAAAAGAGATGAACCAGCGTTTTCCCGAAACTTTTTTGATGAAAATATAGATAAATCCAATTCTGCATAGCTGGAACTAAACAGGTTCACAAGTTCAAAGTTGATGTTTCTGCAGTATGATTTTCAGTTGAACTTTGAACTTTGAATTTTGAACTTAAATTATGGAGTGAATATGTCAACCAAAGATTATCTCTTCTCCTCGGAATCAGTAACCGAAGGGCATCCTGACAAGGTTGCCGATCAGGTCTCGGATGCAATTCTAGACAATATCATGAGTCAGGACCGTAAATGCCGGGTTGCCTGTGAGACCCTGGTGACCACCGGGATGGCGGTGGTTGCTGGTGAGATTACGACCGATTGTTATGTTGATATTCCGGCGATTGTCCGGGAGACGATCAAGAATATCGGCTACAATGATTCAGCCATGGGTTTTGACTGGGAGACCTGTGCGGTTCTGACCAGCATCGATAAGCAGTCGCCTGATATCTCTCAAGGTGTAACTGCCGGCGAAGGTCTCTACAAAGAGCAGGGGGCCGGCGATCAGGGTCTGATGTTCGGTTATGCCAGTGATGATACCAAAGAGCTGATGCCGATGCCGATTACCTTCGCTCATCGTCTTACCCGGCAGTTGTCACAGGTGCGTAAAAATGGCTTACTTCCCTTTCTGCGGCCTGATGGCAAATCCCAGGTTACGATTCAGTATGAAAATTTTTTGCCGAAACGGATCGATACTGTCGTTATATCGAGTCAGCATGCTCCCGATGTCACTTATGATCAACTGCGTGAGGCGGTCATCGAAGAGGTGATCAAAAAGGTTCTGCCGGCTGAGATGATTGATGTCGATACCAAATTTCTCATCAATCCGACGGGCCGTTTTGTAGTCGGCGGACCGATGGGTGATTGTGGTCTGACCGGGCGGAAGATCATCGTTGATACTTATGGTGGCAAAGGTGGTCACGGCGGCGGCTGTTTCTCCGGTAAAGATCCCAGCAAGGTCGATCGCAGCGCCTCCTATATGGCTCGCTATGTTGCCAAAAACCTGGTGGCTGCCGGCCTTGCGGCTAAATGTGAAGTCCAGCTTGCTTACGCGATTGGCGTGGCGGAACCGCTCAGTGTAATGGTCAATGCTTTTGGTACCGGCAAACTTTCTTCAGAGCGCCTGGCTGAACTGGTTCGTAAGCATTTCGAGCTTCGTCCGGCCGGGATCGTTGAAACTCTCGACCTTTTGCGACCGATCTATCAGCAAACGGCGGCCTATGGTCATTTTGGACGCACCGAACCGGGGTTCACCTGGGAGAAAACCGATCTGGTCGAAACCCTGCGTGAAGCGGCTGTTTAGAGCTTGAATTGATGGGCTTCTTATGCTAAGAAGCCCCCACTTAAAAACGGAGAGATGGCCGAGAGGTCGAAGGCGGTAGACTCGAAATCTATTGTGGGCTCTGCGCTCACCCGGGGTTCGAATCCCCGTCTCTCCGCCATAAAATAGAAGCCCCTTGAAGAAGACCGAACTTAGATCTCTTCAGGGGGCTTTTTGGGTTGTCGCATAATTTCATTTCCGGAGTACTGAAAGTTACCTTGACTGGTGACAATTTACCGCAGGTCAACGGTCAATTGACAGGGTTTGCTGACCGTTGACAATGACCACTGACCATCGAGAAACTGGCATATAAGTTGCAATTTGCGAGACATGTATGGAGTTCGTCGTTGGATTACTGGGCACTATTTGAGTATCGGAAAGGGCTTTTTGGTTACGGTTGTATCGGGGTAGGTTTATTAGTATGAAGCGTGGTACGCAACTCTTACAGGAGGGTTGGACCCGGCATTTTGTAGCCGTTGGAGCCCGTTTGGTCATGGCGGTTGAAGCTTTTGAGGAGATGGGGCATGAAGTCATTTTGCTTGACGAAATCGATGACGCCCCGCAGCTTGATAACCGAGCCGCTGGAAATTGTGAAATCTGCGCCGCTGGACAGGAGTTTAAAGTCATCTATTCACGGCCCATTAATTAAGGAGATAAGTGAGGTATGAGAAAACTCAGTGATGTAGTTTTTGTCAGTGCAGTACGGACGCCGATGGGCAGTTTCGGTGGTACCATGAAGGATATGCAGGTCTATGATATCGGCGCTTTCCCGGTTCGGGAAGCCTTAAAGAGAGCTAATGTTGTTGGCGATGATGTCGATGAGGCGATAATTGGTAATTGTCGTCAGGCGGGCAATCATGTTAATCCCGGTCGGACTGTGGCCTTGAAAGGTGGTTGTAATCCGCTGATCCCCGGGGTTACGATTAACAAAGCCTGTCCCGCCGGTATGAAAACGGCGACGATGGCGGTCTCGCAGATTGTCATGGAGCAGGATGATATTGTCCTCTGTGGCGGTATGGAGTCAATGAGTACGATTCCTTACATGCTTAAAGGAGCTCGTTTTGGCGGCTTCAAGATGGGTGATCGCAAACTTGAGGATGGCTGGGGCGACAGTTTTGATCCGATTGCCAAGGTCAGTATGGGGATGACTGCGGAAAATGTCGGCGAGAAATATGGTATAACCCGTCAGGAGATGGATGAATACGCCGCCGGTTCCCAGCAGAGAGCCCAGGCGGCAGCCGATAATGGTTGGTTTGACAATGAAATTATTCCGGTGACGATTCCCGGAACCCGAAAAAAACCTGAGTTTGAATTTACCGCCGATGAATCGATCAAAGCTGGCAGTACGGCTGAAGTTTTAAGTAAATTGCGACCGGCCTTTAAAAAAGAGGGTGGCAAGGTAACCGCCGGTAACTCCTGCGGGCTTACTGACGGCTCCGCGATGATGATTGCCATGACCCGGGAAGCGGCGGCGGCGCGTGGCGTTAAACCGCTCTTTTCGATGGTCGATTTTACCCAGACTGCGGTCGATGGAACCTTTATGGGTGAGGGGCCGGGCGAAGCGATTCCCAAAGTGCTGCAGCGGGCCGGTATGAGTTTAAGCGATATCGACATTTTCGAGATTAATGAGGCCTTTGCCGCTCAGGTTCTGGGTAATGTCGCCCGCCTCAATCTTGATGTCGGCAAACTTAATCTCCATGGCGG
>CAZUXG010000070.1:0-10221 GCA_964623985.1 uncultured Thermodesulfobacteriota bacterium
AGTAGTCATCTATTAGTGTCAATATCATGGAAAGTTTCCACTTATTGACAATGTTAGGATTCAGGATACGATGTACTCCATACTTGATATCGACCTCGACTATTTCAAACAGATACCCAATGCGCCTCAGTATTTGGAGGAAATGCTACACTGGTCAGGATGCCCGGTCTCCATGGTTGTCGAACGTCACAATCACACGTTTGCCCGCTGGAGGACGAAATGGCAGAGGAAAAATATTGCGCCATCGTACATTCTTCATGTTGACGAGCATCACGACATGATGGACCAATGCGCTTAACCCGATTTTAGGACCACCGGTTGAGGTGGAATCTGCATCCTGAAAATGCGAAATAGAAGGGATGCAAATGAATAGAAAATAAAATAGCCGGAACTTTTGCGTTGTCATTGTTACTGAATGGATGTTGGCTCACATACAGAATACAGAGTGTATTTTAACTGAATGAGTAACCAGAATATAGGAGATTAATTATGTCACAGGAACAACTGAAAGCGTTTATGGAGAAGGTGAAAGAGGACAAGGAGTTGCAGAAAAAAATGGCGGCATTGCCAAAAAATGATAGGAAGGCGGCCATGGCACGTGGCATCACTATTGCCGTAGAAGCAGGGTTCGAGGTCGATGAAGGCGACGTGACTAGGATTGCGGTTGGCAGCGGGGCTGGGGAGTTGGACGACGCGATGTTAGAGCAGGTAGCGGGAGGCGCAGTTAGTCAGGAAGGTGTTGACGATCCATGGGGAATATTGAGGTATACGCAGGGTTACACATGAAAAAGCGTTCCGGGGCAGAGTCCGCGCCGGGAAAAGGACGATACCTGAAGGTGAGTGCGGCGGTGAAGTTGCGATAGATCTTTTGAACAAAGAAACTGAGATTAACTCTTGGAATATCAATCAGAAAGAATCCTAACCAATGAATTCACAGTACATGAACATCGCGCTGAATTTGATTGAACAGGTAATGTTTATTGCGCGATGTTCGTGCCAGTGATTCCGGACGTTATAAATCTTTGACAGCATAGAGGGAGGCGTTGCCCTTCCATCACTCTAACCCGCCATTGGCCACGGCAGAAAAGGAGGTTCCACTATGAGTAAGCTTAGTTCTTACTTTATGATGGGACGGCGTTCACTTGAGTCTTCGAGATAAAAAAGGATACTCCATCGCTGGACACTATAGTTTAGTCGATTATACCCAGCCGGACCCGGTTTTACTTTTTAGACTCAGGCGGCTTTCTGCTATTGAGGAAGTAATGCAATAACAAGCTGACTACTTGCTCTTTTGCGTTGCGCCTCCTACGATGGACCCTAGCGTCTAGACAAAAGCCCGCTCCAGTAAACGATTTTTTCTTACACCTCCTTTTATTTGATTTTTAATATTAGGAGATTTCTCAATCAGACAAAAAAACAAAATCTCCATCCTTAACAATTTTTAAAAAAATCTTGCGGCCCACAACATCGCCATGCATATCAAAAGAGTAATTATCGGTAACCCCTTGCCAAACATTGCCGCTACGCAGAGCCGCTGCTATTTTAAACGGTTCTGTTGTTTTCGCATCATTTATGGCCTGAACTAAAACTTTAACAGAATCATAACCTTGCTCGGCAAAATAGCTTGGAGTTTTATTATATTTTTTCTTGAATTTCTGGACAAAATCGACCACCGAAGGCAACCGGTTATCGGCCGCAAAAACTGATGGGATAATTACCCCTTCAGCCGCGGAGCCGGAATTTTTGATAAACTCAGCATTATCTAAAAAGTCATCCCCTAAGATTACAGCAGCAATACCAAGCTCTCTTGCACATTTGACAATTTCCGCCGCATCTGGCATCTCGCCCGCTAAAAAAATCGTATCAAACTTGTAGTTTCTCTGCCAGAAAGCCAATTGTTCCCTTAAAATTGTGACGTCTGAAAAACGGTTATAAGCCGCCCGATCAACAATCTCGACCGCCACCATCCGACACTCATTTTCAAAAGCATTAGCCAGCCCGGTCCCATAATCGTTTTTAATATGATAGATAAGCACCCGTTTCAAACCGCGACGTTGACAAAAATGAGCGAGTTCTACTCCATAAGCTACATCATCGGGGATATTTCTAAAAATAAGCTTAAAATTTCGTTGCGTCAGCTTAGGAGAGGTTGACAGTGGCGACATCATCAAGAGACCGTAGTATTCGTAAATAATCGAAACCGGTATTGAAATATAAGAGTGGGTGTGACCGATGACGGCAACCATATCAAGGTTATCAGCAAATTTCTGGGCCACTATCTGAGCGGTTGCGACTGAAGCATTATCGTCAGCAAATACCAGTTTAAGCTTTCTCCCTAAAATCCCACCGCTATCGTTAATCTCGGCGACCGCCAGCTTAATCCCCTTTTCCTGCATGCCATCGGATTCCAACCAGTTCGAAACGGCCCCGATTATAATTGGTCCTTGCCCCTGCCGAAGCCGTTCAGCCCGTTGGGCCGATGGGTTATCGGAACTGAAACACGAGACCAGGGAAAAAGAGAGAAAAAATAAGCCCAATAAATTCCTGAAGATCAATTTGTCTTTCATTTGCATATTCCACTCCGACAAGTTAGGCAATCTGCCTTTTGGCCATGGCCGCAAACATACCGCCGGAATCAGCCATTAATTCTGCATAGGTTCCACTTTGCACAAGTCTGCCTTTATCCATAACGTAAATTCGGTCAGCATGAATAATCGTACTGAGCCGGTGGGCGATGACAATGCGACTGACCGCTAATGATTCGAGGCTGCGACTTGTAATCGCTTGAGTCTGATTGTCAAGAGCACTGGTTGCCTCATCAAAATAAAGAATTTTGGGTTTATTAACAAGCGCTCTGGCGATAATTATACGCTGTCTCTGCCCGCCCGATAATGTGGTGCCACCCGGCGGTACCACGGTATGCATTGTCATCGGCATCTCTTTGATATCTTCATCCAGACCAACCATGCGAGCTGCTTCCCAGGCATCATCAATTGTCAGATTCGCACTGCCAATAATATTCTTATAGATATCACCGGACAATAAGGATGCATTCTGCAGAACAACCCCCAACTGCCGCCTCAAGGCCCCGATTTCAAGGGTTATGAGATCTTGATTATCGTAATAAATTGACCCTGACTCCGGAGTTTCGAAACCCAGAAGAAGTCTAAAAAGGGTCGATTTACCACACCCGGAACCACCAACCAGGGCAACAAACTCGCCGGGTCTTATCTTAATCGAAATATCATCAAGAATCAGCGGTCCATCTTCAAGATAACGAAAACAGAGATGATTAACCTCAATCCCTCCGCTAAGAACCCCGGGGTGAGCTTTACTTTCAGTACTCTCCGGCAAGGTCTGCAAAATTGGTTTGGCCCTCTCATAAAGGGGGAAAATATTTAATGCGGTACTTACCGTCATCGCCATTTGCAATGAGGCATTCTGAAAACCCACATAAGCCGAATTAAAAGCCAGAAAATCACCGGTTGAAAGAACATCAGCCCTTTTCCAAACAACCCAGGTAAACAGAGTAATAAGTGAAATTACCGGGAACATAATATTAAATGAGGACAAGCTGCTTTTAACTAGACCGCTTTTATAGGATAGTCGTTTTTTCCTGGCAAACTCATCCGCCCATATGGAAAAAGCCCGATCTTCAGTGGCTGTGATCCGAAGTTTGGCAATCCCGGTGATAAATTGCAGAACCACACCGGAGAGCCGACCTTCAATATCCATAATTTGCCGCTGATAGAAAAACTGCAGATAACTTATCGATAAAGCCGAAGCAATTCCCAGACCTAATAAGACCAGGGCGACCAAAGCCAATTGCCAATCGTAATAAAAAAGTAGTGCCAAATTGAAAGATGAGAAGATAAAGGTCAGAACGGCATTAACTGCAACCCCGGAGAGAATTTGCCGGATAGCATTAATTCCCATACCCCGATTGGCCAAATCACCTACCGAAAACTGTTTAAAAAAAGGAACCGGTAAGGAAAGCAGGCGATCCCAGACCGCAGCCTGAAGCGTACTATCAACCTTGCCCTCGATTCTAACAATCGCTATCCCTTTAGTCAGGTTAAACAACAAAGTAACGCAGGCGCAAGTCAGCAAGAGGGCGACAATTTGCCATAATTGACCGCGGTCCGCCTCAGGAATGACCGTATCAAAAATAATCCCCGTAACCCAGGGGGTGAAAAGACCAAGTAGAGCTCCACCCGCCCCGACGGTTACAACCATAGTCAAATCCGGCCAACAATCCTTAAGCCCCATCTTGAGCAGATCCCTACCGTTTAAAACCTGAGCCGGAAAGGGGCGGTAGAAACTCTGAGCTTCAGGATTTAAAGTTTCAGCCAGAACCGCAGTTAACTTAACCCGACTGCCGGCAACCGGGTCACAGATATCATAGCTTTTTACAGAATTGGGAATCAGGGCCACCGGTCTCTTTTCATCCCCGACAAAACCCAGCAGCGGCCCGTTGTCCCGTTGCCACCAAGACTCAGTAAGCATCACCTCACGCGTTCTAAAACCAGAGATATGAGCGATATCTTCGAGTCGAAGATCATCTGCATTCAACTCAGGATTATCTTTAAAAGGGATTTCGTGAAAATCACAGATTATTTTACAGGCAGCCAGCAAAGGTTGTTCGGGGTTTGCCGAAAACTCGCCCCTGAGGCTCTTTTTCCTTAGGATTGAAGTCAGTCCTGAAAAAGCATCGTCAAGCGAGCGCTTCTCTTGCTCCAGTTTAAGCTTTAAACGTAAACGTTCGGCGGCTTTTCGTTCTTCAATTGACAGGTTTTCCAGACTCATAATATTTTCGAATTACTCGCTCTTTTATACGGTGTTAATCAATTGGGCATAAGCCCCATCGCGCGCCATGAGTTCTTCATGGTTGCCGCGCTCAACAACCTTGCCCCGTTTCAAAACGATGATCTCATCACAATCACGAATCGTACTTAAACGATGGGCGACAATGATACAGGTACACCCCCGTTGCCTTAGATTATCATTGATAATCTTCTCCGTATTAGGGTCAAGAGCACTGGTTGCTTCATCAAGAATCATAATTGAGGGGTTGGTTACCAGAGCCCGGGCAATCTCGAGACGCTGGCGCTGACCACCGCTGAAATTACTCCCGCCCTCTTCACAATAATTTTGATAACCACCACTACGAACGGCAATATCGTCATGAATAGCCGCATCTTTGGCTGCTTGAACAATATCCTGATCTGAAATTGTTTTATCCCACATCGCGATATTATCGCGAACCGGGCCGGCAAACATAAAAATTTCCTGATCGACCATACTCAATGAATTACTGAGCAGATAACGGGGAATTTCATTTATTTTACGACCATCGAACAACACCTCACCCTCCCAAACCTCATAAAGTCCGGAAAGTACCTTGGCAATCGTCGATTTACCGGAACCTGACCCCCCTACCAGGGCAATTCGAGCTCCCGGTTGCAAATCTAAATGAAAATCTTCAATGAACGCTGGTTCCAATCGATTATAACCAAATGAGATTCCGCGCAACTCAACCCGGCCCGAGAGTTTTGTCTCTTTGATTTCTGCCTCAGGTGAGTTCACTTCAATTTCAGTCTCCCGCAAAAAACGTTCATCCTGCCGGTAGTTAAAAACATCGTCGAGTCGGGCCATATCGGCCTGAGTCTGCTGTAAAACCCCACCCAGATTGACCATCTGATTAAAGGGGCTGATAAAACCCATCATCAGACTTTGGAAGGCAACCAACATCCCCATCGTTAAATAACCATCCATAACCCGCATCGCCCCAATCGAAAGAATGGCCAGGTTATTTAAGGTCATCAAAGTAACCGGCATCACGCTTAAAATCTGGTTGGGAACCGCTAACTCCTGCTGGATATTGATGGTTTTGGCCTGATGCCCGGACCATTGAGCATAGAAATCGGACTCTGAACCGGTTGATTTCAAGGTTTCAATCATCTGCAGGCCACTCATAGCAACCCCCATGAGTTTGCCTTGCTCCTGTTGCAAACGCTGGGATAGAATTGTGCGTTTACCGGAAACATATTTTAAAACCAGAATATTGAGTAAAGCAATGCTGACACCAATAAGAGTTAAGACAACATCGTACTGAAACATGAGAATGGCATAGAAAAAAACCAGGAGCAGATTAATCAGATTGGTAGCCAGTTGTCCGGAGAAAAGTTGGGCAACCTTGTCATTAAGTTGCACCCGCGAACCAATTTCACCGGCATAACGCTGGCTGAAAAATTCGACCGGCAAGCGAAAGACATGGCGAAAAAAGGCCGAGGCCTGGGAAATTGCGATGCGGGTCTCAAGACGAACCAGATAATATTGCTGAATCCAAGTTAAGAGTCCCTGGATCAACACGGTTATGACCATCGCTAAGATTAATGGCTGAATCCAGCCCGGCATTTTCGCAACCAGAATATTATCAACAAAAATCTGAGAATAGGTCGGGATAACCAGGCCCGGAATAATCAGAAAAAGACCGGCTAGAACCGTGAAAGCTACGGCTGTATAACAACCCTCAAGGCGTTTCTTAAGCGAGTCTATAACACTTGGCTTTTTACCTTTTTTTATAAACTCTTTGGTTTTGGCAAAGGTTAAAGCAACCCCGGTGAAAGATTGGTCAAACTCCTCTAGAGAGAGAATCTTGGGCCCGGATGCGGGATCATTAATATAGGCTTTGCCGCCTTTTATCCCCTCAAAAACAATAAAATGGTTGAAATTCCAGAAGAGGATCATGGGCAGGGGGAGTTCTCGCAGCTCGGCCGGCTCTTTGCGAAACCCGCGGGCCTCCAAACCATATTTTCGCGCCGCTTTCAGAACATTGCTGGCCTTACTGCCATCCCTGGAGACCCCGCACTCGACCCGAAGCTCTTCGAGCGGTACAATCCGACCATAGTAGGCCAGAATCATGGCTAATGAAGCAGCTCCACACTCAGCCGCCTCCATCTGCAAAACCGACGGCGTCTTCTTGCGGCAACTGCTCAAGAGTTGTAATTTTTTATCGGACTCAGCCACTATTTTTGTCCTAAAATATATTTCTTAAACAGGGGAATAACCAGGCTTATAGGTCTCTGCTCATCAATCATGACACTGGCAGTACAATCGGTACCGGTAGTTATAGATATCGGCGGTCCCAGGGAAGAAGACCATTTATAGCCGCTGGGCGTACGCGGATCGAGAATTGGATCGACCCGTACAGCGATCGGGGCACCGTTGCGCAGCAAAGATTGAACCATAGTTGGGTTATGTATTACTCTGTTTATATTAGCTTCGGTTTCAGGAAACTCTGAAACAAAAGTAACCAAGCCCAGCATCATGCCGAACTCCTGCGATTTCACCGTAGACGGTGAAATCTGAGCCAGCATCCCAACCTTGATCTTTTTGCCATCTCCTGCGGGAAAGTATAAAAGACCTTCCAGACTTTTCACATCTTTGCCCATCAATTCAAGCCGCATAATCGTTGCGCCCGCGCTGACTATCTCTCCGGAATCAACCTCAACGTCCAGAACCCGGCCCCGGTAATAACTCACAACCCTGGCATTTTCATTGAGTTCTTTGAGAAATTGCGCAAGATCCCGATTAGCAGAGTTGATCTGATCTTTAAGGTTTTTTAAATTCTCCTCTTTTTGTTCAAACTGCTGAAGTGAGTTTATAATAATTTTCTTTAAATCATTCTGATTATCAAGAATAGACTGCTGCGCATCATCCAGCTGCTGCTGGGTATCAACACTCTGCTGTTTAGTTATCAACCCTTTGTCATAGAGGAGTTCCTGGTTTTTTACCTTCTCTGCCAACCAGGCGACTTTCTTCTTTAAATTCACGATCGCTCTTTTGACAATAATCTGCTGTTGTCTGTCTGATTCATTTTGCAGGCGAGTATCCTGAAAACCATATTTCTCAATCATTTCATATTTATTTTCAAGATCTGCGAGCGACCCCCGGCAATTTCTGATTTTTGTCAAGATATCAAGTTGTTCAATACGGGCAACAATCTGATTCATCTCAACAATATCATCGGCGCCAAAATAGATGCTGTCAACCATGCCGCCGGCATTACTAACAACATTAAAAACGCCACCGGATTTCATCAAAAGCCCCTCCCCTAAAACTTTGGTCGGGATTGAGCCGATAACCGACCAGACGACAACGGCAATAATAAAAAAACCTACCCCCAAAAGAGCCAGCCAACCGGTCGGACTGGTGATCTGCATAAGCTGATCAAGTTGTTCCGGAGATGAGAGCCTTTGCAGGGAAACCTTACGAAAAAGTTCTTTAGCCATAGTTAGATACCACCTTTCCCGCTAAGATCAGGAATCGTAGTCAATTGTTTAAGACTCAGGGAGTTTTCATCATTATTCCAAGTTATCAAGGTACCAGTTGCAAAACGCAGATTGAGCAGGGCATTAGCATAGGCCTGCTGGCTTGAGACTTCTGATAAAAGCGCATTTTCAAGTTTGTCAGACACCGTTATCACATCAATAACGGTACTCATGCCAAGCCGAATCTTCTCCTCCTCATCAGCCACCACCTGCCGGTAGACTTTGACGGATTCGGCACTGAATTGCAGCTCTTCGAGAGTGCTCTGCAAAGCGGCAAAAACCACTTCAACCTGGGAAACAATATTACGTTCCAGGTCTGCTGTTGAAATACGGGCCTGAGCCAGAGCGGCATCTATTTGACCCAGTCTCCCTTTAGCTCCATTATTCTGGTAAGGAAACTGGTAGTTCAGAGCCACCCCGCAATTCAAACCCGGTACTCTGGAACTTAATGAATTAATACTTTTTTTCCAATTATCACCTTCAGCCAAACCGTTGTAACCGGTATTAAAGATCAGATCCAGCTGCGGTTTGAGATTATTAGTGGCGACCAGCAAATTAATCTGTAAAGCCTCTTCATTACGGGCAAGCGCCTTAAGATCAGCTCGCATCTTTTTCGCTAGGGAGATCAGGTCAGAAAGTTGGGCCGGCTTAGCCTCAACGACTCCGATCGTATCGATAACTTCAGGAAAATAATCGAGCGGCTGCAATAAACTGCCACCGTCAATCCGGGTCAGCCCCATGGCCATTCCGAGCTGGTGACGAGTAGCCAGAAGATTCTGCTCGGCAACTACTCGAGAAAATGATTTATCAGATAAATTTGCCAGCAAAGGACCAAGATCAGAAGCCGGATTTTCATCGGCCTTAATCAATTCCCGCATCTCGGCCACAGCTTTTCGGGTACGATCTTCAATATTTTTTAAAATGGTCAGTTTTTTATCGGCCGCCACGTAGTCCCAGTAGGCGACGACCATCTCCTTAATCGAGATAGCTGTGGTATGCCGTAAACTGTAACGGGAACTCTGTAAAGCGACTCTAGCCGACCTGACATCAGCCTCAACCACCTCCCGTCCCCAACCTTTCTGCAGAGGGATGATCAACTTAAAATTAACACTTGCATCATTTTGGGTCTCAGCCCCAAAACTCTGATCATCAGTCCTGGTTATGCTGAGTGACGGTTGCAGAAGAATACCATTAGTCAATTCCTGATTGAGACTTAAGGTGAAATCCCCGATGCCTTCATCTTGTGAAGATTTCCCGACTGCATTTTCCCGAGCCCGACTAAACGGCGTAAAAGTTTCCTGATAACTGAGCGAAGAACCAAATGTCAGATCGAAACGACCGTCTGCTTCCTGTAAAGAAGCACCTTTACTGACGACTTCCTGTTCGGAAATTTTTATACTTGGTTGCAGGGCAAGGGTTTGGTGGACTGCGGAGATCAGAGAGATGCCTGAAGAAGAGACTGCGGCTTCGGTCCCCAAAACAGGATATAACCCGATAAAAAGATTGATGAGCAAAAGGATTAATAAAGGAAACAGGGTCAAGCGAAGTAAACAGGAGGTAAGGGAGTAGGATGTATTGATTTTCACATTTTCACTGATCAAAAATTAAACTGTGAATATATTCTCATATTGTATTGGATATAATGTATGATGCATTAAGTCAAATAAAAAAGTAACTACCTGCCATCGCATAAAGGTAATGTCATGGCGCTGACCAAGCGTAATAGAAATGATTCATTATTTTAAATCACTGTTTATTGTCATGGCTAATTTATCTGGTCGAGTAGACCGGTTTCTTCCGATGCTTCAGGTTGAGGTTTGTTTCCCCGGTTTTCCGCCTGGTTTCCCGGCGGTGTCACAGTATTTCAACCATACATCAGTTGGCCCCG
>CAZUXG010000071.1:0-9969 GCA_964623985.1 uncultured Thermodesulfobacteriota bacterium
GGGCGCGGTCGGGCGACCAGGCCGGTAGGCGGGGAGTCCGATAAGCGACCCGGACCGTAAGCGGAGTGACCGAATTTTTGGAAGATCGTTCTTGAAAAAGGGTTTTTCCTGGCGCGCATCAACCTGTTTTTCTTTGATTTTTGTTGGGATGTTGACACGCAAACATCCATCTATTCCAATTTTGGATTTCAAACTTACTGATTGCATCTATAATTTCCCCCATTATTTTTCAAGACACCCTATTCTTTCATACTGCAATATGGTGTTTATCTATTCCACAATCCTGATCTCAACCCGACGGTTTTTTTGGCGGCCCGATTTAATGCGATTGTCGGCAATGGGCAGGGTTTCGCCGTAGCCCCGGACCTTGAATTGGTTTTGTTTGATGTTGCGGTTGGCCCGGAGGTAGGATTTGACGGCCAGGGCTCTTTTGTAGCTTAAGTCAAGGTTGTAGGCGTTTGGCCCGAGGGCATCGGTATGGCCGCAGAGCATGATCTGTTTGTCGGTCAGTTGGGGGTCATCAAGGGCCTTTAAAAGTTCGCTGAGAATCCTGAATGAGTTGGTGCGGATGGTGGCCGAGTTGAGATCGAACTCGATTTTCAGGTTGACGTTAGGGCCGCCGATAGTTTCTGTTACCGGCATCTCCTGTGTGGCTTTTGCAACCGGGTCATATTCGACCACGACTACGGTTCTGGTCTGGGGTACGGCAAAGGATCTGGTTAATGCCCGGGGCCGGGTTTCGGTAAGCCCGCGAACAATCTCTGAGCTGTTGGTGGCAAAGTGCTCTGTGGCGGTGACGGTTCCGGCACCAAGTAAAATAATTATGGTCAGGGTTAGAAAAACAAGATATTTACCGGTTCTGATTTTCATTGTGAATTTCTCCCAATCCTACATAAATGATGGTATTTTCGACATTGTTCCAAGTGGCAACTACGGGCAGGGCCTGGATGCGGCCGGTTATCTCTTCCTGGGAAGTTCTGAAAAAATCGGAGAGCTGGAGGTCTGGTTCGCTGGTCTGGTTTTTCTTTTCGTGGAGCTCTTCATAGTCGAGGCTTTTGGTGATTCGGGTCAGTTTGATGCCGGTTTGATGGCCGAGCAGGGTTTTTTGGGCGCGGATGCGGGCCAGTCTTTCGGCTTTGGCCGGGTTGTTGTTGAGGGTTGCAGTGCCGATTGCCAGGAGGATTTGTTGGCCTGCCAACTCAAAGAGGCGGATACCGTCGGGTTGCTCGGTCAGGCTTCGGTCGTGGGTGATAAGCTCGTAGAATGGCGCTTTAGCATCGAGATTTGTTATCAGTGGGGCGGCGGTTTTGGTTTCATCAAGGGTCAGGTTCTGAAAGGATAGCCGGCCGGTTTTTCGATCTAAAATACCACCGACAGCACTGAACAAGCGGTTATTGGCAGACCAGCTGCCGATCACCGGGAGCTGCATAATTTTACCTTTGACAAGAAATTTGACGATTTGGGCGTATCTGGAGAGGGACTCCCGGTTATTTCCCCCGCCATTCTCTATGGTCCGACTCTCTCTTTGTGATGAGATCTTGATGCCGTCGACCACGGCCAGAACGGCAAGTTGAGCATCGAGGCTGGACTCTTTTTGGGCTCTGAGCAGGGTGGTGTCCCGGGAGTCGTAAATTTCGGCCTTGCCGACTCCGATAACGACAAGTTTATTGTCGTCGCAAGGTATTATCCGAGCGCCACCCTGTTCGGCAAGATCGGGGTGGGCGGCCAGGATTTTAGCATAAATTTCCGGAATATTTGCATCTTCAAAAGAATCAGCGGCAGAATTTTGCGGGATATTACAGAGGGTGACAAGGATAATCAAGAGCAGGGCAAGGAGTTTTTTTCTCATGATCCCGTTTTTCCGTTCCGGTGGTTCCGGTTAAGTCGGTTGATGAAATCCTGGCGGCATTTGTTGACCCAGGCGTTACTGCTTTTTTTGACGACTTGGCGATCAAAATAGAATTTGGCCGCGGATTCCAAGCCGAGATCGGTGCAGCATAAAGCCAGGTTGGTGAAAGCCAGGTCGCTGTCCGGTTGGAGTTTTAGACTTTGCCAAAAAAAGGGCAGCGCTTTTAAGGGTTCACCGAGTTCGCGGTAGGTTGAACCGAGGAGGTTCAAAGCTCTGGGTGAGTGCGGATTTTCTTCTACAGCCTGAATAGTCAGAGGTAGGGCCTTAGCTGGGGGATCATGGAGAAAGGTTTGTTCCGCCTGCTGATAAATTTTACTGTTATGGTTGCTTGCCGGACCGGTAAAGGCCCGCCCCAGGCTCAGACTGATCATGGTGGTGGCCGGCTGGTTGGTGGTTTCGAGGAATTTAGCGGTTTTGCAGTGCTCCTTTAAATTAGCCGTGGCCATTTTATAGAGGTCGGTTACGGGGCTTTTCTCCACTTCAAGGCAGGAGGTGTACTGGGTTGCCGCCCGGTTTGCGTAAAAATCGTTGGCCAGGGCTTTTTCAGCCGCCAGACGGGCCAGAGCCGGAAGTTCTCGTTTCAACAAAAGGGTGCTCAATATGGTCAGGGCCGAGGGGCTTTGCGGGTAAATATTCAGGGCCTGTTTGACGAGGGCCAGAGTTTGAATATCGTCCTGGTTGTGGTTGTTTTTGGCAACCATGCCGCGAAAGATTATCTCTTCGGCCAGTCGGTAGCGCTGAATATCAGTCAGGGGGTTCGGTTTTGTGGAGTCACGATCCAGGGTGTTGTTTGGTTGGCAAACCAGCGCTAGTTCCGGCACATCTTTGCGGGTGAAAAACTGGGTCGCCTGCTGCCGGGCGAAAAGATCAAGGGTGGTGCCGCAGGCGGTGTGGCCGAGGCAGAAATGGAAACCGGCGATTGTCTGGATTTCACATTTAAGGTAGCGGACAAGGGCTTCGTCGAGGCTGTGGATGGTTATCGGAATCTCAGCCATCGCGGTTTTTTCGATTTTCAGGGTTGTGAAAATTTTTCCTTCGCTCTCGAACTGTCGGTCGGTCAAAATGCCTCTGGGTGAGACGGTGCCGGTGCGAGAGACGTAGAATTCTTTAAGAAATATCTCTCGATTAACTGGGGCAAGGTTGTCGACCAGGTCTCTGGCTTCAGCATAAAAGGCCAGTATTTTTAGGGCCGCAAGCCGGGATTTTTTAGCGGTTCTCTCACTGTCTTTAGCGGAATCAGGGTTTCTCAGCCGGGCCGACCCGGTGATGTAGACCATTTCCTGGCGGATTTCCAGAACCGGGATCTCTGACTGGGTCCCGACGGCCCGGACGGGGCGCCCGAAGGCGCCCCCGGCTACGATGAAGATCAGCGCGGCCAGCAGGATAAACGAGCCGCGTGTTTTTAAATTTTTACCAGGCATTACGCTGGGCTCCCTTGCCGGAGTTGATGAGCCCTTTACGGGCTGTGGCCGGGGCTTTCTTTGCGGCGCTCTCTACCGCTTCTTGTGGCACGTTTTCCGGTTCTTTGTTTAAAACCGGCAGTAAGGTTTTTTTCTTGATCATCATCGAGCTGCCCATCTCGTTAGCCATTGCCTGGGCCCCCGGTGACCAACTCATAACTTTGAAGGCGATTGGTTTGTCGGTGAAAGGGTGGATGATCTCTTTGCTGATCAGACCTTGAATTCCTTTGATTCGCTGTTCTTTGGCTACGGCTTTAATTTTCTCTTCGAAATTCTTGACGGCATGGTACTTTTCACTGGCATTGTCACTGGCGGCATTGCTGGCGTATTCGGCCAGAACTTCGTGTAACTCGTCGGTTCCGGCGAAAACAATCTTTTCACCCATAAAAGAGCGCATCGCGGCCAGGGCCCGTAAGCGGGCCTTCTTTAAACCACGTTCCGTGGCTTTATCTTCTCTGGTTAGCACGTCGATATCGGCCTGGCCGAAAGCCAGTAAAGTATATTCACCGTGTTGATTGATGAAACTTCTGATTCCGATCAGGCAGGCCAGTTCACCTGCCGTAGTCGGCAGTTGCTGGGTGACGGCTTGTCTGGGATTATTCATCGGCACCACGCCTCCCTGGCTGGTGCCGCTCTCCATAATATCAACCAGATGCTGCATATTTTTTGACCAGAGGGTGACGACAACCACTTTATAACCTTCTTTGTAGGATGCTTCGTAGGTCTGGACGACCTGGGTTCCCTGGATTACTTTCATGGCGCAGGCCGCGGTTTTGATAGAGGCTTCACTGATATTGCGGAGGTTATTCTTGCGGATCTGTTGTCTTTGCTTAGCCTGTATGGCGGTTTTCTTTTCACCATCGTTCAGCATATTGCCTAATTTTTCACTGGCCTGCTGGAGCTTCTCTTTGGCGTACTGGCCGGATTGTTTAAATAGTTTAAGGACTGTTTCAGTGACGCCCTGTTCTTGCATACTCTGTTTCAGTTCTTTACTGTCGTTGACGATCTCTTCAAGTTTAGCCCTTTCCCGGGGGCTGATTTCGGTTTCCGAGGTGCCGCTGGAGGTGCTTAAATCGACTCCGAGAAAGATTGCAGTCTTAGCCTTGGCCTCAAGAATCGCTCTCTGGAAGGCCAGGAAGCGGCTGTCGATGTAGTCCGGGTCGTTGGGCCGGGCGTTGATCATAGCCGAGCCGATACTGACATAATAGAGGTCATCGCCAAGCAGGTTGCGACCCTCTTCGAGGTTTTTCGAGAAGAGCCAGTCGCTGGCTGTATCATTAGGATCCACAATGTCCTTGATAACAACTCCGGGTTTGGCGATGGTCTCTTGCAGAATCTTGACTCCGGGTGTCGCAGCCATAACCTGCCACTCTTTGCTGTCCGCAGCTTTAACTGTGGTCGCCGCAGCTTGGTTTGCTTCCTCTCCGGCCTCGGCCTGACCGGTATAAAAAACAGTGGTCAGGGCCATGGTGATCAGAAGGATTACAAAAAGGTTGCTGCAGTTGTGGTTTCTCTTTTTCATTTCCTTGACTCCCCTTAATATTATTGTTGGTTGATAGTTTGCTTAGTTGTATTAAGTATGCAAATGGTAATTTCTCCTAGCATTTACCCAGTTAAATGTGAAGTTTTTTTTCCGGCAAAATCTATGCGTACAAGAATTCTGTCCCGGCCCGGTTGCGGGCTGGCGATCAGGATGTTGCCGCCATACGGTGCCTCAATTTTTGTTGACAGCAGTACTCGGCCAGCGCCGTTGATGTTGACTTTGGTAATTATCACCTCGGCTCCGAATTCGAGCAGTTTCAGGTTGAGTCGGTTAAGTCCCGGTAAAGCAACCTCTCCGGTTTCGTTGATTTTCAAATTCAGGGTCTCTCTGCGAACCAGATCAAAATGGGTAAACTGGAGTGGTTTGAGGCTTTCTGCCATCTTTTCGAGACCGCATCCATATCCCGAACCGTGGTTTGAGGCCCGGATAACCGTGATTTCAAAGGTCAGAGTGTTTTTCTCTCCGGGTGCTTGACTGAGTTTTAATTCTGTACGTTCAGCCGGTGGTTGTTTGGCGGTCGGCGTGGTTGATTTTTTTTCCGGTATCGGAACCGAAATATTGGCCACAGTTTTTCTATTCAATACTCCGCACTCTGTCCGGATGGTGGTATAGAGGGCAATGCGCGCTGGATCGCGTAAAATCTCTGGTTGAAAATCCTGAAGATAGTTGTAGAAGAGTTTCTCTCCGGCATTACGACGCCAGGCAATCGCCGGGTCGGCCATCAACAGGCAGTAAACGCCGGCGATAAATTCCCGATTGACTTCGACCCGATCTTTCTGCTGGATCAGGTCTCTGAAATTACGGTCATTCTCCCAGAGTTTTTCAAATAGTTCATTACGTTCCGGTTGGTTGCGGCAGTCGGTGATCATCTCCCAGGTGTCGGGAGTCTGGTTCATCTCTGCGGCCGTTGTCTGTAAAGATTCAATTCCGGCACAGCCGCTGACCATGAGTATGACGATGATGAGCAGGGGTTTAATTATCTTTATAAGTTTCATTTTTTATACCTCACAGAGTTGATGGTGTTTTTTACTTATTTGAAATCAAAACCGGTTACAGAACCTATTTCCCGGCGGGTTGCAGCCTCTTTTTTTGGGCTGATGATTATTAGTTCATAAAAAAATGTATAGCCCCGGCTGGAGTTTTCAGTGCGACTCTTCCTGAATATCTCCGTTTCAATCTCCGACAGGCTTTTTTCGATTATCTGGGCAAAATTATCGGCATCAAGAAAATTGTTGAAGTGGGTCAGGACGAAAGTGGTTTCCGCTTTTGTCACACCACTTGCCGGGGTTTTGCCCGTAGCGATGATTTTCTTAAGATGAGAGTGAATATAGTGGACATAGTCGTTGCAATCGCTCCGTAAAGTGAGTTGCTCTTCATCAATCCCGCCACAGCCGCAGTAGTAGGCGGCCAAAGTCAGGTAAGGATCGCCGGTGCGTTTATAGAGATCGGCCAGCAGGTGAGTGCCAACCTCAATATTTTTTTTCGGATCGAGTAAATCGTTACCCGCAAGCCCGTAATCGGCCGCCGTCTCCGGCATCAGTTGCATGATGCCGATTGCCCCCTTGGCGCTTAAGGCCGCCGGGTCGAAAAATGATTCCCCCCGGGCAACTGCGGCGACAAAAGCCAAGGGCAGGTCATAACGCCGGGCGGCAGCTCTAAATTCATCACGGTAGGGGATCTCGCCAATCTCGTCCGGCTCAGTCTCAGTAAAAAGTTCTTTGAAAGCCGTCCTGATCGTGGCGTCAGGTTTAACCATCGCCCAGCCGGGGGTTACGGCAACCGGCAAAAGCAGCCAGATTAAAAGTAATAAAAAACGTCGAGTCACGTCTTGTCTAATAAGGTTTCCGGTCATAACAATTTCTCCTTTTGCATTGTTAGACCGCCGCCGCAGAATTTTCTTTGCAATTTTTTATAAATATTTACCCGTAGCTTGTAAAAGGCAGGGTAATTGATTATTGTCACGATGTTTATTTAGTATAAATAAGTGGACACCCTAATATTAACTGTATTTGATGAAAGCAAAATAGGCATTGTCTTTTTATGGTTGATATGTTGTAAGTTTACTCAGTATAGTTACAAGGTTAAATTTGTTGTCTGGCAGAGAGGCTGGGGTCGTCACAGGTAAGTTAAATAAGATGAATGAATGGGGTCGGGCCACGATAACCAAATGAAAACCCAATGGTTTATGTGTGAATGCAGCCCCTTTTATGGTCTATAATGGTTTTTTTGATAGTAAAAAAGAGGATATAGGAGCTGAAAACACCTGTTTTTGGGATGTAAAGTCTGAGATTCTAGATGGTTAGTATGGCCCGACCCCAGAATACAGAATATAGGACCAACGGTTCACAGCATCCGGTGAAAAAAGGCGAGGCCGAAGGCCGGGTGATCATTGGTCGGGTTAAACCTTAAACCTCATCTTGTTCGGGAAACAGACCGGGTAGCCATAGCCCGGCCAGGCGGGCGGAAAAATTCAATTGTAAAGGAGCTCGTGAACTTTCGGAAATCAGTGCTTTTTCATTGATAAGTGCAGCGACGATCCTGCGGGCTTGGCGTATGCCGACATCAAGTACTTTGGCGGTTTCACTGCGGGGCAGTTCACCACCTCTGTAAATAACAGCTTCAAGCAACCTGCCTGATTTTGCAGGTAGATTACCTAGAGAGATTTGTTCGGCGGCCCAGGTGAGGATTCTGCCTTTCAACCGTTCCGGTTGCATCAGACACTCCATAAAAGATATCTGGTCGAGGCTGATATTTAGAAAAAAAAGGGTAAATTGGGCCAAGGTTTTTTCACTTAAATTCCCTCTGCCATCCAGATCGTTGAGTCGTGGTTGGTCGCAGTTGGCCAGTAATGTCTTGTATTGTTGTTCATTTCTGGCCAGACCACGAGCAATCGACCATATCCCGCGGCTATTTAAGGACTGTAGCAGCATTGCATGGGAAAGAAGGCGTGCCACCCGACCATTACCATCAAGAAAGGGATGGATCCAGAGCAGTCGGTGATGTGCGGCGGCCGTACCAATGATCATTTCCGCCCGTCCAAGCTGTGTATAAGTCTGCTCAAATTTTTCCAGAAACCTGGGGACAGCTCCAGGGCTGACAGCTAGATGTTGTCCCACCTGAACATCCCGGTTCCGTAATTTGCCAGGGACAACCCGAACCCGCTTTCCGTTTTTCGCATCTTCTACCCAGAGTAAATCATCGGGCAGAAGTTGGCAAAATTTTAGATGAATTTCGAGCAGGCTATCAATTTTAGTAGCTCGACCTGCAAGGCCACCATTGTCAATCCATTCCTGGATCGTAATATGGGCCCGGGCTTCAAGCTGTAGATTTCGTTTGCGGAGGTTGCTACTGTAATCGTTTTTCAAAGCCCGCTCAATATCAACCGGGTGGGTGTCATGTCCTTCAATAAGATTGCTATAGTAGCAATTCATCCCTCGGACAAGGGATGCCAGGGCCGGAACCAGTTTAGGGGGCAATCCTTGCCTGAATCCGGCGGCTTTGGCCGCAAGCTCTACAGCAAGATCATTCAGGGGTTCACGAAAATGGGAATCTATAGCAATAGATAGTGGTTCCAATAAAGCAACCGACTCACCCCGATCTTCAGGTGCCAATCCATCCTCTAAAATGTCCTGTTTAATTAAACTCATAGTTCTTTAATAACAATAAATTACAATATATGCAATACAAATAATGACCGCTTATATGTCCGCTTTCTAGGAAGCTGTCTGAGAATGCCATTTCCCCCCATATCTTCTGTTCGGAAAGCAAAAGACCTCTGGCTTTGAATTAGTCTACGGTTTCATTGGCTTGGGAAATCGAGCTCGCCGGTGCCGTTGATGATGATTGTTCCGCCCCGGTTTTCGGCTCGCAGGTGGTGGAGAATTTTTTCGATATTTTGTTCGAATTCGGCATCGGCGAAGGCGACGAAGACTTTGCGATCGGGGAAATTCCCGGTGGCCGGAAAGTTTTTTTGCAGGGCGGCCAGGAAAAAACTGCGGGTTTTAGTCTCTTTAATCTCCCAGAGAATTGGAGGGATGTTGGTTGTGCTGGTATAGATCGGCAATCTTTCACGGTTGAGCCGTTCGTTTCTGAAAAGCAGGTCGAAACCCGGGGCTTTGATCTGGCAGAAAATGGTGACCGATTTTTTGGTGAGCAACGTCAGCAGATCATCGAGGGTTTTGAACTCGATACTTAAGGTTTTTGTTTGGGGCTGCGGTTGGGGTTCAGTTTTTCGGGTTGGTTGGATCTCCGGGGCGGGTTTCGGTTTTGGTGGTACCGCACTTGGGCGCGGCACAATTGGCTGTGTTGGCGGTGTTTTAATCTCAGGTTTAATCGGTTCATGTTTTATGGGGTCGGCTTTTACGGTTTCCGGCTTTATTGTTTCTGTTTTCACGATTTTTGGTTGGTCAAGGGTTGTCTCGGAGATCTGGGCCGGTGAATGTTCCGGTTTCGTTTCCACCTTAGATTGGGGGATGGCGCTGGTGATCGAAAAAATGAGCCAGAAAATGATGCCGATCATGGCGATAAAGCGCATGACATCGGTTTCTAAGGATTGCTCGCTGTTGTCTGGTAGTTCCTGGTAGTAGTCTTGGCCGCTCATTTTTCCGGTTTCCTTTCGTTGAGCATAAAACGATCCCAGTCGGGACCGATCAGCGTGATTTTGAGAATGCGGAGAATATAGCCGCAGCTACCGCCGAAGATGGTGGTACTCAAAGCCAAAAGCAGGCCGCCGTTGACCAAACGATCAAGCAGTTCCTGCGGGCCGATGCCGCCACTGGCTTGGTGGAGGCCATTTAAGGCGCTGATCAGGGCGCTTTCCATGCCGACCGCCGTCCAGATGACGCCGACTCCGAAAAAGGCGCCGATTACGTTGTTAAGAATGCGATCGAGAAAACTTAACGTCGAGCGGGTGGTTCCCGGATGGTTGAGGGCGGTTCTGATGCGGCTTACTAAAAACAGATAGACAAATATCAGAATCCCGAAAGGAATCAGCGAGAGCCGCAGATGACGGAAGATAAAGGCTCCGGGTTCCAGGAGCCAGGGCAGGGAGGTAGTGA
>CAZUXG010000072.1:0-9724 GCA_964623985.1 uncultured Thermodesulfobacteriota bacterium
GCAACCGGCTGATTGATCCGTCACTCATAAAAAACCTGCTCTGTTAAATACACCTGCTCCACCATCGTGACAAAGCAACCTGCCGCCCGTAAATAAGAAAACAATAACCGTAATCGGGTGAAAACGAAATTTACTTAAGAAGTTCAAACCACGGTCTAAACAGACCAAACTAATTTAACAAAACAGGCATGTCAAGCACTATCCCAACATATAAAATTCGGTCCAGCTAATAAATAAAACAATATTGTAGCTCCTCGGCGAGTTCGGGTTTTATACAAGGGGTCACCTTTTTTAAAAAAATTTGCTTGACTTAAAACTATATTAAAAGTATTTCTTTTAAGCATTATCCCGAACCTGCCCCCATTCCAAGGAGGATAACATGGCCCATATCACTTTGCAAAACCTCAAATGAACCATGCCTAAATCCAATCTTTTTTGTCACATTGCAATTTTTTAAGGAAATAGATCTTGGTGAATTACCGAAATATCGTCATCGCCGGGGCCGCTGGACAGGGGGTTGAATCGGCAGTTCAGTTGACCGGCAAAATCCTGCTCAAAACCGGCTTTCATATTTTCATTACCAGCGATTACCAATCCCGAGTGCGGGGTGGCCACAACTTCATGCGGATCCGTTTTGGTGACCAACCCCTGGCTGCAGCCGTCGCGAAGATTGACTACCTGCTGGCCCTGAACAACGAGAGTCTGGCCCGCCACCTCCCCGATCTTAAAAGTACCGGTCGGGCTTTCTCAATGACCAACGACAGCTCAAATATCGACGATCAAAGACTTGTCCAAATACCTGCTGAGGCGGGACCTCCAGCCACCAGAGGGGAAACTTTTACCGGCATAAAACTATTCTCCCGGCTTTTTACTGAACTGGGTTTCCCAATTGAGCTCATTAATGAAACCGTACGTCAACAATTTGCTGAAAAAATTTCCGCTGAGCTTCTGCAAGCCAATCTCGACACGATTGCCGAATTGTCAACATTTTTTGCCGGACGACCCGTTCAAACCCTGCCGTTTTCCTCTTCCCCCGACCCGCAAAGAATGCTGGTCAACGGCAACGATGCCATCGCTTTAGGAATGGTCGCCGCCGGGATCGGCGTCTACACCGCCTACCCGATGACCCCGGCAACCTCGGTCATGAATGTCCTGGCCGATTGCGGTCCCCAAATGGGGATTGCCGTCGAACAGGTTGAAGACGAAATTGCGGCGCTAAATGCGACCCTTGGGGCCTCCTATGCCGGAGCCCGAGCCGCCACCGGCTCTTCCGGAGCCGGCATCTGCCTGATGGCGGAAGCTATTGGCCTGGCCGGGATCGGCGAAATTCCGATTGTCATTTTTGATGCACAACGCTCCAGCCCGGCAACCGGCATGGCAACCCGCACCGAGCAAGCCGACCTGCTCTTTGTCGCCCACATTTCCCATGGTGACTTTCCGCGTCTGATTTTGGCCCCGGCCGGACATCAAGAATCTTTCTACCTGACCGCCGAAGCCTTCAACCTGGCTGATTATTGGCAGATGCCGGTTTTTATCCTGAGTGACCAGGCTCAAGCAAGTGCGGAGTGCAGTGTTGACGAATTTGATCTTGAAAAAATCAATATAGAGCGCGGGGCAATTGCCGACGAACCCCAAAGTTCTAAGATGTTGCAACGCTACGAAATCACCGAAACCGGCATCTCTCCTCGCGCCTTCCCACAACTCTCAAAATGGCTCATTTCCTGCGACAGTCACGAACATAACGAGTTCGGCCAGGTCAATGATGAGATTGCCAACCGCAACCGACAACATGATAAAAGAATGCGTAAGCTTAAAAAGCTGACGGAAACTTTGCCCGGGCCAAAGATTATCGGCGCCCCGGCGGACCAGCTTCTTATCTGCTGGGGTTCGACCGTCGGACCGGTACTTGAAGCCCGTGAAAATTTACAGGCACAAGGCCACAATTTTGCGGTTGCCATCTTTGAATACCTTTACCCTTTAAACCACGAACGCATCGAAAAAGCGCTGGCCCCCTTCAAAAAGATCTGCACAATTGAGGGCAACTACAGCGGACAACTTGGAAAATTGTTACAGATGGAGACAAATGTACGCATCAACAACCACATCAGCAAAACCGATGGTCGTCTCTTTACAGTTGAAGATGTAATACAAAGTTTGAACAAACTCATCGGAGGTAAATAATGAACTGTAAACTGGATTCCTCTTTCGCCTCCCAGTGGTGTCCCGGTTGTGGCAATTTCGTCACCCTTGAATGCCTTAAAAATGCCCTTTGTAACCTGCAGCTTGAAGCTCGTGATTTTGTTATCGTAGCCGGTATCGGTCAGGCCGCCAAACTCGGGTTTTCCCTGCAATGCAACTTTTTAGCCGGCCTCCACGGCCGCGCCCTGCCCCTGGCCCTGGGCCTCAAAATGGCCAACCATAAGCTCAAAGTTCTGGCGGTATCCGGGGATGGCTGTTTTTATGCAGAGGGTGGCAATCACCTCTTACACAACGCCCGTCGCAACCTCGATGTCACCATGCTGGCCAGCGACAACCGGGTCTTCGGCCTCACCAAGGGTCAGGCGTCACCCACTGCGGCTGCCGATTTTACGACCAAGGTTCATCCCGAAGGAGTCGGTGCCCAACCCTTGGAGCCAACTCTGATCGCCTTGAGTGCCGGAGCGACATTCGTGGCCAAAGCCTTCACCGGCAATCCCGAAGAATTGACCGCCCTGATTGAAGCGGGTATCAAACATCAGGGTTTTGCCTTGATCGACATTCTTTCACCCTGTGTCTCCTTCAACAAAGTCAATACTTTTGCCTGGTTCAAAAAAAGAATCGATGTGATCGACGACAATCATGATCGACAAGACCTCAGCGCCGCTCTCAAGCTGGCCCAATTCAACCCGGAAGAGAAAATTCCTACCGGCATCTACTATCAGGCCGAAAAACCGGTCTATGGAACTCAGAAAAAAGCCCTGTGTGGCGAACCTCTTGCTCTACGCACACAAAGTTACAAACCGGAGCGTGTTAAACCGCTCTTTGCACGCTACCGATAAACTGCCGGGTACCAAGTTAACCAATAGCCCCCCAAACGTAATCATCTCAGAGTTGCGGCATTCGTAAAAAAATCTCGGACTTTTTTACCTAGCCATTAGAATTTAAACACCACAACTTCACGACAATTATCAGGAGGAAAAAATGAGCCAGGAAAGAATCAACACCCTCAAGATTGCCCTCAATAATGAAATGAAGGAACGCGAATTCTATCTCAAGCAAGCTGAAAGAACAACGAACCCGGTAGGCAAAGCTATGTTTTTACAGATCGCTGAAGAAGAGCTCGAGCATTACGAACGCCTTAAACAATTACATGAAAAATGGGAAAAAGAGGAACAATGGCCGGAGAGTGTGCCTCTCGAAGTTACCGGATCAAACATCAAAGCAACCCTCCAGAAAGTTATTGATGCAACCAAAAGCCAGGAACCTGGAGATGCTGACGATCTTGAAGCGTTACGCACAGCCATTAATTTTGAAGCCGATGGCGTAAAATTTTATAAAAAGCTCAGTGAAAGCTCTCCCGACAAAAAAGAAAAATCTTTCTTTAACCTGCTGGCGGCGATTGAAAATGAGCATTTACAATCGCTGATTGAAACCGAAGCTTTTTTCCTCGATCCGGCTCAGTGGTATCAACAAAATGAACATGGCGGCCTCGACGGAGTGTAAAACAGGACCACCGGCCTCTTCTACGACAAAACTCCATACTTGAACACCGATGGCGATAACCTCGGTGATCTTCTTCAACAATAGGGTATCTTGAAACGTTACGGTGGTTCTTCAGCTGGCAGTGGGAATAGGGACTCGGGAAAGAGCCGGGGTGGCAAACGCTGATGACAATTAAAAATCTGTAGGGATGAAACTAATCGATCTATTTTAGGAAGGCATCAACATTAGATAGAGAGAAAATTTTCAAATAGAACTTCAATGACCGGCAGAACCTCCATCAGCCGATGATCACCAGACAATAAATGAAGAGTCAGAGCATGCCGCCGGGCGTAGTCAATAATTAACTCCGGCGCAATCACCTCATCCTGCCAACCATGAATAATAGTGTATTGCCCGGCTTTTGGCAAAGGATCTTGAACCCTGCCAAACCCCGGAACCGCAATTGCCGGAGCCAAGAGAAAAAGTCCATCCGGAAAGATCTGCTGGGCCGCTACCGCCGCTACATAACTTCCCATACTTGATCCGACAAGCACCAACCGACCACCGACTGCCGGCCGCCAGGCCAACAACTTCGCCACTCGTTCATCAGGATCAACAATCCCCCGATAATCGATACTCTCCACGGCAAAACCGCACTTTTCAGCAACCTTCGCCAAGCACTTTATCTTACTGCCCCAAGGGCCACTCTCCTTACCATGTGAAAAACAGACGGTTCCGACTTCAACTACCATTGCAAAACTCCCCTTTAACAATCCACCCATTGCCACTTGTATTGTTTGACTTATCTTCACCTATACGATAGGTCACATGCATATCAGTTTTCAACCAAATAAAAAATCAGCATGGGGAAAAAGATGACTCATAAATTCAGTGACTGCGCCCGTTGTCCTTTCAATATCTCCGAACGTCTCTGCCGCAACCCGAACGGCAAGGCACCGGATTTCTGTCCAACCAGAGACCTTTCTAAATTGACAGAGAAAAGCCTAAAAGTCTATGAAAAAACCAACTATGCCGAGTTTGCCCGCCAGGCCTCAATCCAGGAGGCTGAGGGCTACGCCGACCGCGAACTCGGCTACGCCCGGGTTCGCCCAGCTAAAACCCGCATCGAAGAAATTGCTGAATTTGCCCTGAAGATGAACTACCGACGCCTCGGCCTCGCTTTTTGCATCGGCCTGCGCCGGGAAGCCAAAACCGTGGCTGAAATTTATTCAGCTCGGGGTTTTGAGATAGTTTCCGTCATCTGCAAAACCGGCTGTAGTGATAAAACGCTTATCGGCCTCAATGGTGACCAGAAAATTGTCCAAAACGAGCCTGAAGCAATGTGCAATCCAATCTTACAAGCGATGGTTTTAAACGAAGCCAAAACCGACTTCAATATCCTCTTAGGTCTCTGCGTCGGCCATGACTCACTTTTCTTAAAAGAGGCCGAGGCCCCCTGCACCATACTGGCTGTCAAAGACCGGGTTCTAGGCCATAACCCCCTGGCCGCCGTCTATAACGCAGAGAGTTATTACCGAAGTTTGAAGCCGGATCAAACTTAAACCATTTTTCAGCTACAACAACCTATCTGAAAGAACTATCGACTATCAACCAGCCCAACAACAAGTTCTTTTTGCCAATACCGCCGGTTCCATCAAGAAGGCACCATTTCACTCTTTGCGACAACCTACTCTATGAATATTTCAGTCCCACTTTCACAACCCTTCATTAAACTTGAAAAGATCGCCAAAACCTATCCTGGTGCGGTTCCGGTCACCGCCTTAAAAAAGATTGATCTAACCATAACAACCGGTGAACGGCTGGCCCTGCTCGGCAAAAGTGGCTCCGGCAAATCAACCTTGCTCAATCTCCTGGCCCTGATCGATAAACCGAGCCAGGGCCGCCTGCTGATTGACAACCGGGAGGTCACTGCTTTTTCCGAAAAAGATGCCACCCGTTACCGACGCCGCGACATCGGCTTCATATTCCAGTTCTTCAACCTGTTGCCAACCCTAACTTTAAGAGAAAATATCACTCTGCCGATGGAACTTCTTGGCCATCAGGATGATCCCCTGCTGACAAGTTTAAGCCGGGAAGCCGGCATCGAAAACAAACTCGACCGTTATCCAGAAGAAGTTTCAGGCGGCGAACAGCAACGGGCGGCGGTTATTCGGGCCCTGGTTAAAAAACCGCGCCTTATCCTGGCTGATGAACCAACCGGCAATCTCGATCTCGACACCGGCCTCCACATTGTCGGCCTCATGAACGAAATCTGCAAAACTTTCGGCACCGCCCTGGTCATGGTTACCCACAGCCCGGATGCGGCCGCCACTTGTGGTCGGCGCCTGAAAATTGTCGACGGCTGCCTGTTTCCCGATGATTAATCTTTTAAAAGCCTTTCTGCGCCACCATCTCCGCCGGCCCTTGCCGGCATTACTCTGGATCTTCGGGGTTGCCTTAGGAGTGACCATGGTCTCGGGCATCTATCTCGCCAACCAATCGGCTCTGGGCTCTTTCAGTAAAGCCACCAAGGCACTGTCAGGTCGAGCTACGCACGAAGTTTCGACAGCCAGCGGCTTACTTGACGAATCCATCTACACCCTGCTTTTAAAAAACTTTCCCAACCTGAAAGCGACCCCCATAGTTGAAGGCAACCTGACCAGCAACAATCAGCTCCTGACTCTGATCGGCATCGACCCTTTTGCCGCCCGCAAGCTGAGCCCCATACTTGACAAAAGCTTCAGCCCTGAAGATTTACTGCGCTTCATCAGTGAACCGGGACTGGTTCTCGCTTCAACCGCTGTGACAAACCAAGCAAGGGCCGACGGTAAACTGGGGCTCAATACCGGCGGCCGCCTCGGAAAGTCCCAGCCCTTAACAATTCTAAAAACCATTGAGATCGCCCAGGACCCCCAAAAAGCCGTGATCTTTGGTGACATCTCATGGGTTCAGGAGATCCTGCAAGGACCGGGTAAACTTAAAAAAATAGATCTCTTTATCGAAAATCCGCAACTCGTCGCCAAAATTGAAAAACTGCTGCCGCCCCACGTTAAAATTGCGGCGCTTGTCAATCAGGCCCGGCTCTATACGGCAATGCTCGACTCGTTTAATTTAAACCTCACAGCCTTAAGCCTGCTCTCCCTCTTTGTCGGTTTCTATCTGGTCTACAATACCGTCCTTTTTGCCCTCTTGCAAAGACGCCGGGAGCTCGGCATCCTGCTGACCATGGGCTTTTCCCGCTCCCAGATAACCGGCGCCCTGCTGATCGAAATCAGCCTTATTGCCAGCCTCGGTTCCCTGCTCGGGCTCGGACTCGGCTACGGACTCGCAAACTACTCCCTGACGATTATCAACCAGACTATTTCCGACCTCTATTTTTTCCTCCGTTCAACCCCGCCGCAGCCAAATTTCAGCTTCTACCTGCGGGGCCTTATCATCGGTATCGGCTCCGCCTGGATCGCCGCTTTTTTTCCACTCCTCGAAATTCGCCATAATACGATTCTCTCACTCTTGAGCCGCCGACCCAGTGAAGATCGCACCTTTACCAACCGAAAAATAAACTTCCGCCGCGGCCTGCTGATTATTGCAGCCTCACTGATTTTAGCCTATCTACCTTCAGCAACCCCCTACTTCGGCTTTGTCGCAGCCTTCGGCATCTGTTTAGGCTCCTCCCTGCTCGTCCCTTTGGGGGTTGATACTATTATCAACTGGATAACCACCAGCACCCGGCCCCAGATTAAATGGCGCCTTGCAGTCGGAGCCGTAAAACGCTCTTTAAGTCGCAGTGCCCCGGCAATTGCCGCCCTGATGGTGGCCCTCTCGATGTCGATGGCGATCTCGTTGATGATCGGCTCTTTTCGCAAGACCGTTGACCAGTGGTTTAAAAACAGCATTCAAGGCGATTTTTATATCACCGATAGCGACCGCGATTACGATGCCAGCCTGCTTGACCCAAACCTTGTCAAAGAACTCTCCAAGTTGCCCGAGATTGCCGCCAGCAATCGCTATCGCAACCTGCGCTACCAGTTCAACGGCCGTCTCGTCAGGCTGAGCGGGGTTGACGCAAAAGTCTTAAAAGAGTTCTCGAATTACCGCTTTACCGAGACCTTGACGGCTGATCCCTGGTCACAAATCGAAAAAGACGCCGTCATGATTTCCGAAACCCTGGCCCGCAAACATGATCTCCATGCCGGCAATAAAATCAAACTTAATGGTTTTGCCGATTTTAAAAAGTTTACGGTAGCCGCCGTATTTCGCGATTACATAACCGAACACGGGGTCATCCTGATGGATTACCAGAACCTCGAAAAACTTCTGGATGACCATGGGGTCAACTCTCTGGCCATCTTCCTGAAACCCCAAAGTAACCGCCACCAAGTGGGCCTCGCCCTCCAACAGAAACTTGCCCCTTACACCTGTAAACTCTATGCAAACCATGAATTGAGAGAGCGCATCATGGAAATTTTTGATCGCAGCTTTGCGATCACTTTGAGTACCCGAATGATCGCCATTTTAGTCGCTTTTTTTGGAATTATCAGCGCTTTACTGGCCATCTATCTGGAAAACGAGAGAGAGTACGGTATCTTAAGAGCCTTAGGCCTGAGCCGGGGCGAAGTTTTCCGCATCGCTTTAGGCCACTCCCTGACTCTCGGCCTCCTGGCAGTAATCGGCGCGGCTCTCAGTGGCCCCCTGCTCGCCTGGATCCTGGTCAAGGTTATCAACCTCAAATCCTTTGGCTGGAGTATCGATTTTTCTTTTGACCTGGCTCTCTACCCGGCTACGGCGGCGATCACCGCCATCGCCTCGCTCCTGGCCGGTCTCTACCCGGCCTGGCGCATCGCCTCAAGCCAACCCTCATTCCAAATGCGAGAGCGCTGATTATGTTGCATTTTTCTGAAAAAAAGAGATTGGCCGGTCCTTATACTCTCGGCCTTTTTTCTTTTACCTTTTTTACTCTGAGCCTGATCTTCACTATTTTTTCAGCCGAATATGCCTCGGCCTGGGAGAAAGCCTTAGAACCGCGCAACTTCTCCTTTCCCCGCGACCACGGCAGCCATCCTCAATTTAAAACCGAATGGTGGTATGTAACCGGCCAGTTGAGCACTGAAAAAGAGCGCAGTTTCGGTTTTCAGTTCACCATCTTCCGCCACGGGATCAAAGAGAACTCCCCCGAAAAAGCGACTCTAAAAAATCCCTGGCAGGTACGCGATCTCTTTATCCTGCACTGCGCTTTGAGTGATATCGAAAACCAACGTTTCCTGTCACATCAAGATATCAGTCGAGCCGGGCCGGGTCTCGCCGGAGCTTTGGAAAACAACATGGAGACCTGGCTTAAGGGCAACCGGATCACCTTCAATGAAAAAACCCAGCTCATCGAGTTGACGGCCAAAACTCCAGACTATGAACTCGCTTTAGAGCTTAAACCTACCTACCCACCAATCCTTAACGGTAACCGCGGACTGAGCGCTAAGGGCTCAAAACCGGGTCAGGCATCCTATTACTACTCATGGCCCCGGCTGACGACTAAAGGGCTGCTCAAATTATCGGAAGAAAGTTTTGCGGTCAAGGGTTTGAGTTGGCTCGATCGTGAATTCGCCACCAACCAGTTGGGCCCGGAGCAGGCCGGCTGGGACTGGTTCGCCCTCCATTTTGACGACGGTCAAGCCCTGATGCTCTACCGCATGCGTTTAAAAAACGGCGCCCAGGATCGATCCTCAAGCGGCACCTGGATTTTCCCCGACGGAAGCTCCCAACATCTTTCTAACCAGGATTTTGAACTTATTCCCGGCCCGACCTGGAACAGTCCGGAGAGCGGGGCCGACTACCCGGTCAACTGGAAACTTAAACTGAAAAAACCAGCCCCAATGCAACTTACAATCTCAGCTTTGCTTTTAAACCAGGAGATGAATACCGCGAATACGGCCCTGGCCAACTACTGGGAAGGAACCGTCAAAGTCGAAGTCCTTGACGACGCAAAAAGAAAACTTAACGGCCGCGGCTACCTGGAAATGACCGGTTACGACCAGACCCTTAAGGCCCTCCA
>CAZUXG010000073.1:0-9614 GCA_964623985.1 uncultured Thermodesulfobacteriota bacterium
ACGTACGGTTCTGTGAGAAGCTTGGGGGGAGGCTCCCCTTGCTTACTCGACCAAAAACATTCACCTGACCGAAAACAGCCGCCCGTTGTTTATTTTGAACATTACGGTCCGGCAAGTGATGTTGGTCGTTAGCTGTCTAGAAAGGAGTATGAACATGATTCGCAAATCTTTTTCAGTATTTCTTATCCTTGTCTTTTTCGCGCCGTTACTGATCTTTGGCACAATGCCATTGCATGCAGACGCAACAAAATCATCAATTTCCCTGGACGAATTAGAAAAAAGAATCGCAGCGTTCAAACCTGATCCGAGTTATAGGGACGACAAAGCTGCATTGGTCACCTTGCAGGAAGCCGTGGCGGCCGCTAAAGAAGGGAACTACGGAATTGGCGCATGTCTCGTCAATGAAAAAACCGGAGAAGTTGTTCAGCGAGGGCACAACCACATATTCAGCCCGTATTTCCGAAGCGATTTACACGCGGAAATGGATACACTCACCAGCTATGAACAGAGAGTCAAAGCACACACTCCAAAAGTAGAAGGACTGGTTTTGTACACTTCACTTGAGCCCTGCCCTATGTGTCTGGCCCGAATCATTACCGCTGGTGTGCAAAAGGTATATTATTTGGCTCCAGATCCTTACGGTGGCATGGTTCATCTTTTCAAGAATCTTCCTCCGATCTGGCAGAAAATAGCTGAGGGGAGAATATATGAGCCAGCCCTATGTTCCCCGGAGCTCAAAGATATCGCAAACGAAGTTTTCAAATACTCATCTGAAATATTGGATGAAAGATTGAAAAAAGAATAAACAGCTAACGAATAAGGTTAGATTGTTTGTCTGGATGGTGAAAAACCGGGGAGAAGGATTTTAAATCTTGGCACCCATCTTGGCACCCATGATTAGTAAATAAAAGGGGTTACAGATTAAAAACCTGTAACCCCTTGAAATTATTGGTGCCCCCAGCGCGATTCGAACACGCGGCGCCCGGATTAGGAATCCGGTGCTCTATCCACCTGAGCTATGGGGGCGGCTTTAATTGTCGGCTTGTAAATGATTTATGAGCTGATGTCAAGCTGGGTTTTTCGCTTTTCTTGACTTGTTTTCAACCCTCTGTTAGGGTCGGCCATAAAATTTTCTGGATGAGAAAGTTCTTTTTTAAGGTTTTAATTCTGTTCGATGGTGAAAATCTCTTGAGTATGGAAAAATATATCGAAGTTGAGCGGGCCCGGGAGATGATACTGGGTGATATCAGCGCTCCACTATCATCTGAAAAGGTTGATCTCTTGGCTTCTTTGGGGCGGGTTCTCTGCGAGGAAGTTGTTGTTGACCGGGATGTCCCGCCCCAGGATAATTCAGCTATGGACGGTTATGGTTTGCGAGCCGCTGACAGCGATGGGGCTCGATTTAAGCCTTTGCGGGTACCGGTGATTGCCGATATCCCGGCGGGTCGGCCCTGGTCGGGCGAGTTGGCTGCTGGTACAGCCGTGCGGATTATGACTGGAGCGCCGTTGCCAGTTGGAGTTGATGCAGTGGTCCGGCGTGAGTTGGTTGAGGAGCTTGAAGGCGAAATTATCTTAAATGAACCGGTGATTTTGGGTAATGATATTCGGCGAGCCGGTGAAGATGTTAAAAAAGGTGAGACGGTTCTTGACGTTGGCAGTCGGATTACACCGGCTGCGATAGGCATGTTGGCGGCGGTCGGTATGCCTTATGTTTCAGTAGTGCGCAGGCCTCGAGTGGCGGTGCTGGCGACCGGAGATGAGATTGTTGATTTTCATCAAGTTCCCGGACCGGGATCGATTCGTAACAGTAATAGTTTTTCGATGGCGGCTCTGGTTCGGCATGCTGGAGGTGTGCCGCAGATTTTTCCGATTACCCGAGATGACCCGGCAGTTATTCGTAAAGCCTTGCTTGAAGCGGTGGCCGGTAACGACCTGGTTTTAACTTCAGGTGGGGTCTCAATGGGGGATTACGATTTCTTGCAGGAGGTTATTCGGGATTTACCGCAGGCCCGGGTGTGTTTCTGGCAAGTTCGCATGAAGCCCGGAAAACCGCTTCTCTATAGTCAGGTTGCCGACAAACCCGTGATTGGTTTACCCGGAAACCCGGTGTCGACAATGGTCTCTTTTGAACAGTTTGTGCGTCCGCTGATGAAAAAAATGGCGGGCTGGTCTGATTCAAACTTGCTTTTGCCAAAAGAGCGGGCGGTTGTCCTTGATGATTTAGTAAGTCCCGGAAATCGGCGTCATTATGCGCGTGGTGTTGTCGAACGCGATCAGGCCGGACGACTGACCGTGAAATTGACTGGAGCTCAGGGCTCAGGCATTCTAAATTCTATGGTCAAAGGCAATTGTCTGGTTGTGCAGCCCGCCGGGGTTCAAGGTGCTCGGGCTGGGGAAGAGGTGGAGATTGAGTGGCTTGATTATTAAATTATTATCGTCGTGAGTGTTTATTAAAAGTGGGAAATAACTCACAAATGTCGGAAATTGTTCTGCTTTCCGGGCCGACAGCGGTTGGCAAGAGTGCGGTTGCGCTGGAGGTGGCGAAAAAGTGCCAAGCCGAGATCGTTAATGGAGATTCTCTGCAGGTCTATCGTTATCTGGATATCGGTACAGCCAAGCCGGATATCGTGGAACGAAACCTGGTTCCTCATCATCTCTTTGATATTGTTGAACCTGATCAGTCTTTTAATGCTAGCGATTTTCAAGTTAGAGCCGACGCGGTGATCGCTGATATCCATTCCCGAGGTCGCCTCCCCTTGGTTGTTGGAGGAACCGGTCTCTATCTTCGAGCTCTGCTCTTCGGCTTATGCCAGATGCCCGAAATTGATGTTGGGATTCGTGCCGAGTTGGAGAATCGCTTGGCACATGAAGGAAGTGAAGCTTTACATAAAGAACTTGCCCGTCATGATGCGCCGCTGGCGGCCCGCCTGGCGCCGCGGGATCGAACTCGGGTCCTAAGGGCTCTGGAGACGGTTTTAACAACCGGAAAGAGTCTCTCTTATTTTCAAGATCAACATCGTTTTTTAACACCGCGTTATCGTTTTCTTCATGTGTTTCTTGACCTTGAGCGTGAGCAGCTTTATCAACGTATCAATGAACGGGTTGAGGCCATGCTGAAAAAAGGTTTTGTCGATGAAGTAAAAGCTCTGCTTAAAAGAGGTTTTAGCCCGGAGTTGAAACCTCTCAAGAGTATCGGTTATCGGCAGATAATAGAGCATCTTGAGGGACGTCTTTCCTTAGTCCAGGCGGTTGCCGATACGAAGCAGGCTACCCGCCGTTACGCTAAACGTCAGTTGACCTGGTTTCGGAACGATAAATATGCCTGTGGGGTTGAAATTTCCGATTGGCAGAAGCTTTTCACTATGATCGATGAGTTTTTAAATAACCGGATACTCTCTTCCGGGTAACAAATAACCGAGTTTTTTTTACGTGTATAAAAAAATAGTTACTCTTTTTAATGAGTCGATGGCCCAGTTTCGTTCCACGGAACATATTTTTATGGTGATCGTCGCCGTTATCATCGGCTTGCTGGGTGGTTTCGGGGCTGTCGGCATTCAGTTTTTGATTAAATTTTTCAGCAAGCTTTTCTGGGGTATTGGTGATCTTGACCTGGAGTATCTTAAAAATGTGCCCTTCTATCTGAAAATCGCCATACCTACCGGGGGGGGCTTGCTGGTCGGGGTGATTGTTTACTTTTTTGCTCCCGAAGCCAAAGGGCATGGCGTGCCGGAAGTTATGGAAGCGATGGCCTTGCGTGATGGTCGGATTCGTCCTCGGGTGGCTCTTGCCAAGCTGGTTGCTTCATCGCTTTGTATTGCTTCGGGAGGCTCGGTTGGACGCGAAGGACCGGTTGTTCAGATCGGTTCTTCGATCGGTTCGACGATGGGCCAGTTTCTTAAAGTCAATGCTCAACGAACCAAGGTCTTTGTCGCCTGTGGCGCGGCCGCCGGGATTGCTGCGGCCTTTAATGCGCCTATGGCTGGAGCGCTTTTCAGTGTCGAGATCATCCTCGCCGATTTCGGAGTTGCTCAGTTCAGTCCCATTGTCATCTCTTCGGTTATGGCCACAGTGGTCTCCCGTCATTTTCTCGGAAATTTTCCGGCTTTCGAGGTGCCGGCTTACCATCTGGTCAGCCCAATCGAGTTGATTCCTTATGCTGTGTTGGGGTTACTGGCGGGTTTAGTGGCCCTGCTTTTTACTAAGGTCTTATGTTTTTTTGAGGATTTTTTTGATGATCACCTGCCTTTGCCGGGGGTTGTAAAAACCGTTATTGGGGGTTTTCTGCTCGGTTGTTTAGGGCTTCTGGTGCCCGGGGTTTATGGTGTGGGCTACAATAGTATGAATCTGGCCTTGCTTGGACAGCTTTCCTGGATGCTTATGCTGGTGCTGGTTTTTGCTAAAATTCTGGCGACCAGTTTAAGTCTTGGTTCAGGGGGCTCCGGCGGAATTTTTGCGCCAGCCCTTTTTATTGGTACGATGACCGGTGGTTTCTTTGGTGCTCTGGTTCATATCTTGATGCCGACTTTGTCGGCGTCCTCCGGAGCCTATGCAATGGTCGGTATGGGGGCGGTGGTTGCCGGGGCTACCCATGCACCAATCACTGCAATCCTGATAATTTTTGAGATGACCAACGATTACAAGATTATTTTACCACTGATGATTTCAACGATTATCGCTACCCTGTTGACGACCAAATTGAAGAAGGAATCGATCTATACGATAAAACTGGTTCGTCGCGGGGTTGATCTCTTTCGCGGTCGGGAACTTAATGTTTTACGGGCCTTGAAGGTGGCTGATTTTTGTAATGACAAACCTAAAACTATAGTTCCGGGACTTGGTTTTCGTCAACTGTTGGAGCTTGTTGTTAATTATCCTAATGCGTCTTACTATCTGGTTGATGATAAAAGAAAGTTTTTTGGAGTGGTTTCTTTACAGGAGGTCCGTCAGGCGATTCTGGATCAAGATGATCTGACCGATCTGCTGGTCGCCGCCGATCTTGCCACCACTAAAGTGCCATCGGTTACGATGACCTCCGATCTCGATCAGGTGATGAAGCTTTTCGGTCATACTGATCACCGGGAACTGCCGGTTCTGGATCCGGAAAACGGTGAGTTGGTGGGGGCCATCCGGCAGCGTCAGGTTACCGAAGCCTATAACCGGGAAGTTGTCAAACGCAGTCTCGGGGCTGAAATCTCATCTTCAGTGCAGGTGCTTGACAAGGTTGAGGAGATCGACCTGTTGGATGGTTATGTTATGGCTGAAGTTCAGGCCCCGGCAACATTTGTCGGCCAGAGTCTAAAAACTCTGGATGTTCGTTCCCGGCTGGGTCTGCAGGTGATGATGTTTAAACGTCGTGAACAGAAAAATGGTGATGTTCAACACTTTAGCCAACTGGTTCCCGGGCCCGATGAAATTGTTCAGGAAGGTGATCGTCTGGTAGTCTTGGGTCGCAGTAAAGATATTGATGTTTTCCGTAATATGTAAAAACCGGTAAGGTTTGAGTGCTTTGCAGATTTGAATGGTGTGAACAAGAGAAGGGTAAGGGTTAGATTGTTATGAAAAATGAGATTGAGGTAAAGATCATTCGCTGTCGGCCTGAAGCCCGTTTGCCGTGCTATATGACGGCGCAGGCGGCGGGGATGGATCTTTACGCAGTTCTCGACGGTGATGTGGTCTTGTCTGCGGGGCAGCGGGTCATGGTGCCGACCGGGATTGCAATCGCTTTGCCGGCAGGATATGAGGCCCAAGTGCGGCCGCGCAGTGGACTTGCCTCAAAGTACGGGGTTACCCTGGTTAACTCTCCGGGAACTATCGATGCTGATTACCGGGGGGAAATTTCCGTGATTCTCATTAATCATGGGGGAGATGATTTTATAGTTAATGATGGTGAGCGTATTGCGCAAATGATTATCGCTCCAGTTTTACGCTGCCGGTGGAATATGGTTGAAAATCTTGAGGCCAGTGAACGGGGTAGTGGTGGATTTGGCCATACTGGAGTAAATTGATTATTGGAGAAAGAGTTTTAGTAACCGGCAGAGCCGGTTTTAGCCGCAGTCATCTCTGTCTCTATCTGCTGTTCCAAGGGCCTGAAGTTTTCTGTCTTGATGAAATTTTATGGGTCGTAAGCAAGACTAAAAGAGAGCTTGGTTGGCCGCCAAAGGTGCTGCTCAGAGGGGTTACCGTAAATCATCAACTATTTCCGTCAGGTTCTGGAACAATAGAGACTGTTTCCGAGGGTGTCTTATGTTTAGTAAACGTCCGACGATAGCCGAGATCGATCTGGCGGCATTAGTTCACAACTATGCCGCTCTGCAGGCCTGTGCCGGTCCTGAAGTAACAGTGATTCCGGTGGTTAAGGCCGATGCTTATGGTCATGGGGCGCTACAGGTTGCCGCCTGTCTGGCCGCAGTCGGGGTGCCCGGATTTGCCGTGGCCACCGTTAATGAAGCCCAAGCCCTTAAAGATTCCGGCATCAAAGAAAGCATCTTGATCCTGGGAGCCCTCTACGAAGAAGATCTGCCGTTGGTTGCCCGAGGTGGGATTGTACCGGTGCTCTGGGAGACGGAGAGTGCTCAACGTCTCTCCGTTGTTGCTCAGCAAGAGGGGAAAACGCTTGATGTTCAGGTTAAAATCGATACCGGTATGAACCGAGCCGGTATTGTCGAAACTGAAGCCCTTGCCTTTATCGCTTTGGTCAAAGCGCTGCCGGGTTTAAATCTGGTCGGTCTGCTTTCGCATCTGGCGGTTGCTGATGGTGAAAAAGCTTGGGAGAGGCGCTACACCGAGAATCAAGCGCAGGCCTTTGCGGCAATTTGCACCGGCTTTTCAGGATTTGACCCGCAACCTTTGGCTTTTCACTTGGCCAACAGTGCAGCTCTGGTTCGTTATGATTTTGCCGGTTGTAATCAGGCTCGGGCCGGGATTGCCCTCTATGGTTCCTATCCTGATGAGGGGTTGCGGGACAAGGTTGATTTACGACCGGTGATGACCGTAAAAAGTGGAATCGTTTTACTTAAAACTCTCAAGCCGGGTCAGAGTGTCAGTTATGGTTGCACCTATACGGCTCGCGAAGAGATTACCATCGCCCTGTTGCCGATTGGCTATGCTGATGGTCTAAGGCGCTCTTTTTCAGGCCGTGGTGAAGTTTTGGTTCGCGGCCGGCGGGCGCCGGTTGCTGGCCGGGTCTGTATGGACTGGACGATGGTTGATGTGACTGATATTGAAGCGGTTGCAATCGGGGATGAGGTGGTGTTTCTTGGAGTCCAGGGAGATCAGGAGATCAGTGCCAAAGAGCTGGCCGACACTTTGGGAACGATTTCGTATGAAGTTTTTTGTGCCTGGAGCCCGCGGGTCACTCGTCAATATCTGCGCCCCGAGCGCTAGCGAGGAGGTGTTATTGGGGTGCAATCTTGAAGAGAGTATATTTATACCGGTGGTAGATGATGGCACGTAAACGGCGTAAAGGAATTGTCGGCCGGGTTAAACGACGTTTGGGTCGAGCCCTGGCCGATTATGCAATGACGGTCGATGGCGATATCCTGTTGGTCGCTCTCTCCGGAGGTAAGGACAGTCTTGCCCTTTTGCATATCCTCCAAACCCGCAAAAAATGGATTCCCATTACATATCATTTACGGCCTGTTCATGTGACATTGGGAGAGCGTGAAGATCGGCAGAGGGTTGAGCGTCTTGAGGAGCAAGTTGCCGCTTTGGGTTTGCGGCTTGAGCTGATTGAAACCGATATCGCTACTCGTCTGGCCCATCGTGATCTACCGGAAAGTCCCTGTTTTCATTGCTCCCGTTGGAAACGCAAAGCTCTTTTTGACTATGCTGAAAAGCACGCTATAGGTAAAATAGTTTTCGGTCATCATCGCGACGATATTCTCGAAACCGCCCTTCTAAATCTCTTTTATGGTAGCAGTTTCAGTACTATGCGCCCCCATCAGGAACTTTTTTCCGGGCGCTTGACAATTATCCGACCGCTCGCCTATCTTGATGAAGATGAGATCGTCACCTATTGTCGTCATCACGGTTTACCGATCGACTCCCTGCCTTGTCGTTTCCAGAATGGAGCCGGAAAAAGAAAAGCTATGAAAGAGTTGCTCAGCAATTTGCAAAAAGATAATCCCAAGGTCAAAAACAGTCTTTTTCACGCCTTGCATAATGTTCGCAAAGAGTATCTGCCGGGTGCTTTGATTGTTGAATCTTGAGGGGAGATGGTAAAAAATCAGTTCGGTTAGTAAATGAAATCCATATGTAAATGACGCTGCCAATAATTAAGAGGTGTTTCTAACAATAAATAGCATATATACTTATAAAATGCAATGAATATCTAATTTGACGGCAATTTTTAGAGGAACCCTTAATTCTAAAAATCATACTTTCGACTGATTTACAATACCCTGGTCCTTGCGGGGAATTTTTGTGGACATCCAAGCCCACATACTTTATTGTATTTATCAGACTTGCCTCCTTGGTTCTGGCTCTGGAGTGCGCCATTTTACGGGATTTACCTTAACTCACGTTTGCAAGGATGGTGGGTTTTTTTACTTAAAGTGCCAAACCATAATACCTGAACTTTTAACTTTGAACTGAACTGACCATGCATTACCAAAACACCAAGCAGGTTTTAACCGCCCTGCATCAGATCAGTCGCCTGACCATGGCCGGGATGAGCAGTGAAGAGTTGGCCCAGACTATTCTTGAAACAGTGATCGAAGCCCTTTCCTACGATCGGGTGGCCCTCTATCTTTTGCGTGATGGGACCAATATGCTTGAGGGGGTTATCAATGTCGGTTGTCAGGTTAGTGTCAAGGGGTTGAAGTATGATATCAAGAGGGATAAATGTGTTGAAACCCGGGTTCTGCGCACCGGAGAAATTATTCGTATCAGGGATGGTTTGGATGAATCCTTTTTTACGGCGTTGGACAAGCGGCGAAATGCGGCTCTGAAGCGAACCCACTGTGTTCTGGTGCCGGTGATTACCGAACGCGGGATTGTCGGGACCATGCTCGCGGATCGAAGTTTTAGTCGGAAAGAAATAAGTGATGACGATATTGAGATCCTCGAAATTTTTTGTAATCAGATCGGTCTCGGGGTTGAGAATCGTCATCTTAATGCTCACAATCAGCGTCAGATTGATGAACTTATTGAACTCCAGTTAATTTCCCGACAGATGGGTGAAGCAGCTGATATGGACGAGTTGCAACAGCTTATCGTTTCCCGTGGGGCGGAGCTCGGTGCCGCCCAAGCCGGTTGGCTGCTACGAAACCGAGGGCCGGGTGACAAGCTGCTCCCGGTTTCAGCTTTTGGCGCTTTGCTGGAAGAGTTTTGGGAACTCGATATAAAAAGTCAACCGATAGAGTCTTTAGTCAACAATCAGACTATTTTTAGGTCTTCGCTGAGAATCTTTGCCGGTGGAGGAAACCGGCAGGTTGGAGTCTTGAGTTTGCCGTTGTTGGTTGGCAAGCGGGAGCAAAATCTGCTTTTGCTACTTTATCGCGAGCTTGAAGCGCCGGTCGAGCTCAATATCGACCTTTTGAAAATCTTTGCCTCTCAGGCTGATAAAGCGATGGAGAGTCTTATCTTTAATCGTACCCTGATTGAAGATCGGGATT
>CAZUXG010000074.1:0-9472 GCA_964623985.1 uncultured Thermodesulfobacteriota bacterium
AAAAATGTTGGTCGCGTGACGTTGCACTGGCAAAACTTTTTACCGAGCCATCAACTTTAAACTCTGAACTTTGAACTTTTATGTATGCAGAACAGGTCGAAAGTTTTCTCGATCATCTATTGTGGGAGCGTGGGCTCTCGCCACAGACGATTAAAGCCTATCGGGTTGATCTTCGGCATTTTGGTCTTTTTCTTGAATCCTTAGGTAACCCCGAGCCCGAGTTTCTTTCTAAAGCCCAGGTCAGTGATTATATCCTGTTGCTCAAACAGGCTTATGCCCGGCGGACGATTCGCCGGCGTTTTTCGGCGCTCAATAGTTTTTTTCGTTTTCGGTTGGCTAAAGGTGAGATTCGGCGTCAGCCGCTGGCCGGTTTTGACCTGCCGCAACTTGATAAAAATCTGCCCGAGGTTTTAAGTGTCGTTGAAATAAAATTATTGCTGGCAGCACCCGATCCGGAAACTCCGCTCGGGGCGCGTGACAAGGTGATGCTTGAGGTTCTCTACGGGGCCGGTTTACGGGTCAGCGAGTTGGTCAAGTTGGAGCTGCAGCAGATAAATTTCAATCTCGGCGTCGTGACCGTGCTCGGCAAGGGCAACAAGGAACGGATTGTGCCGCTGCCGCTGCCGATAATCAGTAATTTGCGTAAATATATTGCTAAAGAACGGCGTCAGTTGCTCAAAGGAAAAACCTCTACCTTTCTCTTTCTCAACCGTTCAGGAAAAGCGTTGAGTCGTGAGGGGTTTTGGAAGACGATTCGTCGTTATGCTCAAAAAGCCGGAATCAAACAGGAGGTTTATCCTCATCTTTTGCGTCACTCATTTGCCACTCATCTGCTCTCCGGTGGGGCCGACTTAAGGATTGTCCAAACCCTTTTGGGGCATGCTGATCTGGCCACCACCCAGATCTATACCCAGGTTGATGCCGCACGTTTAAAAGAGGTTTATCAGCGTTATCATCCCCGCGAGAAGGCTCGATGAGCGAGGTCATCACTTCTCATATCAACACCGATTTCGACGGCCTGGCGGCGATGCTGGCGGCCCGTCATCTCTATCCGCGAGCCGTGATGGTGTTGCCTGGCAGCCCGGAGCGCAGTCTGCACGATTTTTTTCTTCATTCCTGTGGTTATGCCTATCCGTTTAAACGTCTTAAGGATATCGATCTGGCTGGAATCAGACGTCTGATTGTCGTCGATACCCGCCAGAAAAGTCGGATCGGACCTTTTGCCGAGGTTGCCGCCCACCCGGAAGTCGAGGTTATCGTTTATGATCACCATCCCGCGACCGATGATGATCTTGAAGGGGTGGCCCGGATCGAGGTTGCTGAAGTTGGTGCAGTGGTTACCCTGATGATTGAAAAACTGCGTGAAAAAGGTCTTACGATACCGGCCGATGAAGCAACCGTGATGTTGATCGGTCTTTATGAAGATACCGGTTCTCTGACCTTTCAGGGAACCACGGGTCGCGATTTTATGGCCGCTGCCTGGCTTGTCGAACAGGGCGGCAATCTTGAAACGGTCGCCGAGGTCATCAATAACCCTCTTGACCGGGAACAGATTTCCCTGCTCAATGATCTTTTGTCCTCGCAGCGGACGATCTACCCGCGGGGCCAGAAGGTGGTTTTGGTTGAGGCTGGCCGCGAACACTATATTCCGGATGTGGCGATGGTTGTCCATCGTTTGCGAGATATTGAAAGGCTGGAGGTCGTGATCGCCCTTTTGCGGCTTGATGATAAAATTTATCTTATCGGTCGCAGCCGCAGTGCCGCTCTTGATATGGGGCAGTTACTGGCCCATTTTGGTGGTGGAGGGCATCACTATGCAGCGGCCGCGGTGATCCGGGAATTGACTTTGATCCAGTGCCGGGAACAGCTTTTGGAATTGCTTGAGGAAGAGGTGGTGCCGCCGCTTAGGGCTGCCGATCTGATGACCTCGCCGGTATTGACCATTACCTTGGCGACGCCGCTTGTCAAAGCGGCTGAGTTGCTGACTCGTTACAATATCAATGTGCTACCGGTTATTGATGAGAAAAGTTCAAAACTTGCCGGTATTATTTCACGCCAGGTGGTGGAAAAGGCCCTCTATCACGGTCTTAAAGAACTTGATGTCAGTGAATATATGACTACCGATTATGAGCCGATTACTCCCGGAGCCGATCTTAACCAGATCAAAGAGTTGATTATTGGACGTAATCAGCGCTTTTTGCCGGTGGTTGATGAACAACAGGCAATCATCGGGGCGATTACTCGCAAAGACCTGTTGCGAGCCCTCTATGATCAGGAAGATCTGGGGAGAGAGGACTTTGAGGCGGGCCAAGATGGGCCGCGCAAGATGCGCCGAAAAAATGTCAATAGTCTGATGGCTGAGAGTTTTCCCGCCGACCTGATCATGATTTTCAGACAACTGGGAGAGTTGGCCGATGAGCTGGATGTTAATCTTTTTCTTGTCGGTGGAGTGGTTCGCGATCTGCTGCTGCGCCGTCCGAATCTTGATATCGATATTGTCGTCGAAGGTGATGGTATTGCTCTGGCTCGCGCCTATAGCGAACGTTACGTTAGCCGTTGTCATTGTCATGAACCCTTTCGTACTGCTGTTCTCTTGACCAAAGAGGGGTATAAGCTGGATATTGCCAGCACGCGGATGGAGTACTATGATGCTCCCGCCACGCTTCCCAAAGTTGAAAAGAGTTCTCTGAAAGTCGATCTCTACCGGCGAGATTTTACGATCAATACCCTGGTGGTCTCTTTGAACCGTAATCGTTATGGTGAGATGCGTGATTACTTCGGTGCCGGTCGCGATCTTAAGGAACGCAGTATCAGGGTTCTGCATAATTTAAGTTTTGTCGAAGATCCGACCCGGATCTTTCGGGCCATCCGTTTTGAACAGAAATTTGCTTTTGTGATCGGTCGCCAGACTTTACACCTTATTCATAACGCCATCAAGGTTGGTTTTGTCCGGCGGCTTTCCGGTTTTCGTATTCTTAATGAATTGAAACTGATCTGCGCCGAGTCCGATCCCCTGCCGATTTTTGCTCGTATCAGTGAGTTCAAGCTTTGGCGTGAGGTTTTTCCTGAACTGGGGCGTCAGGGCAAAGCCCAGCAGAGTCAGGCCCGCCTGATGGCGGCCAAGGAGGTGGTTTCCTGGTATGAATATCTCTATCTTGAGGAGAAACTTGAAGTTTGGCGCGTTTATTTTCTCGGCTTTCTCGATGGTCTGAACGCCGGTCAAGCTCATTACTGTGCTTTGCGTTTAGGTCTCGATGAGAATGCCGTGGACCGTTTTGTCAGCGCCCGGCGTCAGGGTCTTGAGGCTGCTGCCGAACTCGGGCGTTTATGCGGGGCGGGTAAGGTTTGTCGCAACTCCGAACTTTGTGCCCGGCTTGATGATCTACCCCTTGAAATCCTGCTCTATATCATGGCCGGTCATGAGAACCAGGAGGTTAAAAAAGCAATCTCCAGCTATATTACCCGGCTTCAATTTGTTGAAATCGAGATTGATGGTCACGACCTGATTGCGGCCGGCCTGAGTCCCGGATCCCAATTCAAGAGGATTCTTGAACAAGTCAGAAACGCCCGCCTCGACGGCGAAGTCAATAGCCGGCAAGAGGAATTGACTCTTGTGGGTGTCATACAAAAGTTGCACTAGTAGTTAATTAGAGTCCACTCAAAAAGTATCAAATCATAATATCTGAACGGAAAAGCATATGCGTGAAACTTTTTCTTGTCCAAACTGCAGCCATCAACTCACTCGTTATCGCAACCCGGTACCGACGGTTGATATCTTGATCTCTTATGAAGGTGGTATTGTTCTTATCGAACGTCTTAACCCGCCGCCGGGCTGGGCTCTGCCGGGCGGTTTTGTTGATTATGGCGAGAGTTTGGAAGCTGCCGCCGTCCGTGAGGCTTGTGAGGAAACCGGCCTTGAGGTCGAATTGACCGGCCAGTTTCATACCTATTCAGATCCGGGACGTGATCCCCGACAGCACACTATTTCAACTGTTTTTACAGGCATAGGTAAAGGAGATTTGCAAGCCGGGGACGATGCCGGCCGGGCGGCGGTCTACCAGCCAGATAACCTGCCGGGGAAAATCGCCTTTGATCACCGCCAGATTATTAAGGATTACTTTGAATCACTATAACTATTCAAGGGTCATTTTCAAATTGTCTCGATATGGGGACAGATCTCCAGGCCGGGCGTCAGCCCGGAGCCGGGCAGAGCTCTGTCCCCTTAGAAGTGAGCGCACCCCAAGAGTACTTCCGCGCGGCGCTCACAGCGAAGCAATGTTCGCCGTTACCCGAAGTTACTTAACGTTTTAATTTAAGTGAAAACCTGATGCGTAGATTAATTCCCCAAACTTTTCTTCTCGTACTGTTTGTTTCACTTCTCTATTGTTTTCCACCCCTGGGACTTGCAACCGAGCCTGAAAAAGATCAATCTTTACCTTTTTGTACGGCTCGGGCGGCGGTTCAGACGACGGTTTTACGCGGTTATACAAGAGCTCGCTGGCGGCGTTTTTTGACCTGTGAAGAGCCGGGACGCTGTCTTGAGGTTCGGGCTGAAATGGGTGATATGATCGCTGCGGACGGTCTTTTTGCAAAGCTCGATACGACCTTTATCGACCTTGATCTGGAAGCTAATCAGGCGGCTTGCGCACGCCTTGAAAACCAGATGGACTATTGGCATCGTGAGGTCAAACGCTACCGGAAATTAAGCGGGAGCAAGGCGGTTTCTGAAACCCGAGTCCAGGAACTTGAGCAGAAATATGATCAGGCTCGACTGGCCCTGGCCGGATTAAAGATTAAAGCGGCGATTCTTAAAGAGCGCCGTCGGCGTTGCGCCATAAAAGCGCCGGTTGGATGGCATCTTTTAGAACGTAAAATTGAACCCGGCGAGTGGCTGACTATGGGCCGAATTGTTGGTCAGGTTGGTGATTACCGGACTCTGCGGGTGCCGTTTTCTTTAACCCTGGCGCAGTATGAATGGTTGAAAAAAAAGAGCGTCGGGCCTTCACTTTTTCTCATGACGGTCGATGAAAATACTGTCGTCACAAAGGTTCCGGCCCGCCTGTTGCATATCTCACCGGCGTTTGATCAAAAAACCAGAAAAATCATAGTTGAATTGGAGGTTAGTAAAGGTTTATCTGAGATGCGGGGCGGTATAGCTCTTGAGTTGAGAATCGCTTTGCCGGAAGCCGGCGGCGTTGTTGAGGTCCCGGCGCCTGCGGTGATTGAGCGTTACGGCGTCTTCTGGCTGGTTCGCGAAAATGGCGAAGAGGTCAAAGTTGTCAAACTCGGCCAGGCGGGTTCCGATTATTTACGGGTGGTCGGCGATAAAATAAAGGCCGGCGACCGGTTCCGCTGTCGGTAAGACGAATAATTATTTTTTATGCGTAGATTCATCGAATTTTTTCTCAATCAGAAGGTCTTGGTCAACCTTCTCTTTCTCCTTCTGATGGTGGTTGGCGGGGTTGCTCTTTTAGAGCTGCCGGTGGAGCGTTATCCCAATGTCAATATGGGTAAGGTGATGATCACCACCTTTTTTCCGGGGGCTTCACCCCGGGATGTCGAAGCTCTGGTGACCCGTGAAATCGAGGATTCTCTGGATGATCTTGAGGAGGTCGAGTTCATTAAATCAACCTCCTATCGGGGCCGTTCGAGTCTCATCGTTAAATTTGTCGACGATACCGACTATGACGAGCTCTACAAAGAGTTGCGCCTGAAAGTTTTGGGCGCCATGTCGAATCTGCCGCCGGGTATTGAACCGCCGCTATTTAAAAAAGTTGATGTCAGTTACTGGTTGCCGGTGGTCACCGTCAATCTCGTCGGAAATCGCGATAATCACTCCCTGACCCTGATGGCCGAGGAGATGAAGTTATTTCTTAAACGGGTTGACGGAGTTAAAAATGTTGAGATTACCGGCGAATTTGTGCGTGAATTTCATATCTTTTTAGATCCGGTGCGGCTTGAAATTATCGGTTTAACTTACGAGGATGTCGCAACTGCTTTGCAAGACGCTAATCTCTCACTGCCGGCTGGTGACTATGAGAACGAAGCTGGCGAGTTTGTTGTTGTCGTCGATGAGCTCTTTCGCAGCCGGGCCGCTATCGCCTCAACCATTATCCGGCGTGACGGAGATGGTGCTTTTGTGACCCTCGGCGAAGTTATGAGTGAGGCTCGTTTCGCCTATCGTGATCCACCCTATCTTTCGGCTGTCAACGGTCGCGCGAGTGTCGGCCTTAAAATTGTCAAAAATGATCAAGGCAGCGCTTTAAAGATTGTGGCCGAAATCGAGGATATTGTTGGTCGATTTACCGAACGTCTGGAACGTGAAGGGGTTGAGGTGGTTTTGACCCAGGATCAACGTATTCACTTAGATGATTCGATTACCACCTTAGGCTTTAACCTGGTTTGCGGTATCATCTTGGTGACCCTTTCGGTCTGGCTTTTCATGGGTTGGCGCAATGCTTTCTTGACGATGGTCGGGATTCCCTTCTCCTTTCTCTGTACGATGATTATCATGTACGTTACCGGCAACTCGTTAAATGAGATCACCCTTTTTGCCTTTGTTCTGGTCAGCGGTATAATTGTTGATGATGCGATTGTCGTTTTAGAAAATATCTATCGCCACCTCCAGGAGGGTGAACCCTTGCGACTGGCGGTGCTCAATGGTGCGGTTGAGGTAGCCTGGCCGGTGGTGGCGGCGACCTCGACGACGGTGGCTGCCTTTTTGCCGATGTTGATCATGTCGGGTTCCACGGGTGAGTTTTTCGCCTATATCCCGAAGGCTGTAAGTTTTGCGATTATGGCCTCCCTCTTTGAGTGCCTGGTGATTCTGCCGGGCCATTTTCTCGATTGGCCGGGAGCCCAAAGATTGATTACTTCAACCTATGTTGGCGGTGGTCGTGAACGTTTGGTATTGACCTGGTTACGGTCTTTCAATGAACATATTGTTGCCTTAACCCTGCGTTTTCGGCTCTCGACCCTGTTTGGCGTGATCACTCTTTTTGGCGCAGCACTGACGATTCTTTATCTTTCTATAACTGGAATTGTACCGCTTATAAAAGTCAAATTTTTTCCCGATGATTACACCCTCTACTATGTTGAGTTTCAGGGGCCGCTGGCAACCCCCCTGGCGGAGACCGTCAAACATCTTGAGGCCGGTAGCCGGGTGCTTCTCGCTGGTGGCCCGGGTGAACTGCGTTCCGTGACGGCGCAGGCCGGTTTTTTTATTAATGAGGACTATCAGCCGGTTTGGGGCAATAATGTCGGTCATCTCGCGGTTACCCTGCCGGCCCGGCGGCTCCAGGATTTTCCCGATAACCCCGATAATGATCCGATGCTTTTTCTTGACCATGTTCGTCGTCAGGTTGCATCCTTGTCTAAGGAGGGCTGGAAATTGCGGGTTCGAGCCGAAAAAGATGGGCCTCCGGCGGGTAAGGATATCAATGTCCGGGTGGTTGGTGCCGATCAGAAATCGGTGCAGGGTCTGGCGGCCGTGCTTGACGATTTTCTGCGTCGGGATCCGCGTTTAGGTGAGGCTTTGACCAATTTTAGCAGTAATCAGGGGGAGCCCGGTCGTATCTATCGACTCAAGGTTGACCAAGAAAAAGTGGCTGAATATAATCTTAGCCGGGCTCAGGTTGCCTCTTTTGCCGGTTCCGTGCTTGACGGTCGTTATGTCGGAAAATTTAGGGCTCAAGATGAGGATCTTGATCTAAAATTAAAAATTGATCCGGCCTACTTGAAACAGCCTGCCGATGCCCTGAAACTGTCGGTTTCAGCAGGATCCGGCGGGGGTCTCAGACTTGGTGATCTGGTCGAGGTTTCCTCTTATCTCGAACCTGGTTATCTTAATCGTTACAACTCGAATCGGGCCGTCACCCTGACCGCCAACCTTAAAAACGATATCCGTCTTTCGATTCCGGCCGTGGTTAAAATTGTTAAAGACTATTATCAGGCTATTGCCTTTGATTATCCCGGGGCCGAAGTCGATTTTGCCGGTGAATTCGAGAGTACTAAACGTTCCTATACCTCTTTGGCCTACGCTTTTATCATCGCGCTTCTGGCCATCTATATGATTCTGGCTCTCCAGTTTCAATCCTACCTGCAGCCCTTTATCATTCTTTCCGCCGTCGGTTTTGCCCTGATCGGCGTAGTCTTTGGCAAATTTCTGACCCAGGGACTTTTTACCGTCAACAGTTTTATCGCCGTTGTCGGGGTTACTGGAGTCGTCGTCAATGACTCTCTGGTCCTCATCGATTTTATCAATCGCGCATATTTGCGGCTCGGCGACCGCCGAGCCGCGATTCGTGAAGGGATCAGGATTCGCCTGCGGCCCATTCTTTTGACCACGTTAACGACCACTTTAGGCCTTTTGCCGATGGCGATCGGTTTTCCCTACTACTCGCTGGTTTGGGGGACGATGGCCTCAACCTTTGTCACCGGACTTTGTACGGCAACCTTTCTGACCCTCTTTATTGTACCCCTGGAGTGGGATCTGTTGATGGCTTTAAGGGAGAGAGGCGGTGCTGGGGTTGGGAACTAAAATTGGTAAAAGCCGCAGGTTTCTGTTAAAGTGTTGTTGGTCAGCACTTTAAGCTGTAAAATGTTTCTTGGTTTCGATTAATTTTGTTGAGAATATGGATATGGAGTGTCGATTTCGTAAAGTTATCATGGTGGTAACTTTTTTTCTGCTACTGGTCCTGGTGCCTACGGCGCTGGCAGCCAATGAATTAGCCCCGAGTTCCCGAGATGTCTTTATCGGGGTGCTGGCCAAACGCGGTGTTATGATTTGTCATAAGCGCTGGCAGCCGTTGGTCGACTACCTGACTGAGCAGATCAGCGGAAAACGTTTCCATATTGTTTCACTTTCCTTTGCTCAGGTTGAAGCTGCGGTGGCTGAAAAGCGGGTTGATTTTCTCCTTGTCAACCCTTCGCTCTATATCAATCTTGAAGTTAAATATAAAGTTTCCTGTATCCTGACCCTGGTTCAAAAAGAGGGGAAATACTTCAGCTACAAATATGGCGGTGTTTTGTTTCATCTGGCCGAGCGCAGTTTTAGTAATGATCTTCAGGCTGTTAGAGGACGAAGTCTGATTGCTGTCGAGCCAACCTCTCTTGGTGGTTGGCTGGCGGTGCGGTTTGAGTTGCAGGAGAAAGGTCTGAAGCTGGAACGCGATCTGACGAGTCTGACTTTTACTGGATTACAAGATGAGGTAGTCTTCAGGGTCCTGGCCGGCAAGAGTGATTTCGGGGTTGTCCGGACCGGGATCCTGGAAAGAATGGACCATGATGGGCTGATTGAGATCGAAAAACTGGCGGTTATCCATGATCATGGTGGCGGCTCCGTGCACCTGCCTTTTCTCCATTCGACGAGAGCTTATCCAGAATGGCCGCTGGCTAAACTGGCTCATACCAATGAGTCTCTGGCCAAAGAGTTGGCTGTGGCTCTGCTGGCTCTGCATCCTGACGATATAAC
>CAZUXG010000075.1:0-9388 GCA_964623985.1 uncultured Thermodesulfobacteriota bacterium
GCAGTTGGTTGACCTCCGGCGGTCTCGGAACCATGGGCTACGGCTTGCCGGCGGCTATGGGGGCCCAGGTAGCCTTTCCCGAGCGCCTGGTAATTGATATCGCTGGTGACGGCAGTATCCAGATGAACAGTCAGGAACTGGCTACGGTGGTTCAGTATAACCTGCCGGTCAAGGTGATTATTCTTAACAATGGCTATTTGGGTATGGTGCGGCAATGGCAGGAGCTCTTTTTCGACAAACACTACTCGTCGACAAGAATGAATCACGCACCTGATTTTGTCAAACTGGCGGAAGCTTACGGTGCCCTTGGTCTGCGGGCTCGGACGCCGGAAGAGGTTGAACCCATTTTGAAGCAGGCTTTTTCCCATCCGGGACCGGTGGTCGTTGATGTCGTGGTTGCGGGCGAAGAGAATGTTTATCCGATGGTCCCCGCTGGCGAGGCGATCTCCAATATGTTGCTGGTCTAAGGAGGAGAGCCGAGATGAAACATATTATCAATGTTTTAGTCGAGAATGAGTTTGGTGTTCTCTCCCGCATTGCTTCACTTTTCAGCGGACGCGGTTTTAATATTGAAAGCCTGACCGTGGCGGAAACCGATGATTCAAGCATCTCAAGTATGACAATTGTGACCCAGGGTGCTGATCAGATTATCGAGCAGATTACTAAACAGCTCAATAAGCTGATTAATGTAATTAAAGTGGTTGAACTTACCGAATCGGTGCAGATGGCCCGCGAGATGGTGCTTTTGAAGTTTGCCGTAAACAGCGGTGCCAAACGTCTTGAACTGTTGCACTTGGTGGAGGTCTATCAGGGGCGGGTTCTGGAGTTGGGGCCCCGTTCATTGATTGTTGAAATAACTGGTGAGCGGGCCAAAGTGGGGGCCGCTCTTGAGGTTCTTGGGCCTTTCGGAATTCGGGAGATGTCGCGTACCGGCATGGTTGCTCTGGCCCGTGATAGTTGTAAGTGATACATAACTCATTAATTTGTTATATTTTTAGCTTTGTAACGTATAAATTTAAAAAAGAGGTAAAATATGCAGCTTTATTATGAAAAAGATGCCGACTTGTCGGTTTTGCAGGGCAAAAAGATTGCGGTTATCGGTTATGGCAGTCAGGGACATGCGCATGCTCATAATCTGCAAGAGAGCGGCTTTGATGTTGTGGTTGGATTGCGGCCCGGTCCATCGTGGCAGAAGGCTGAAACCGGTGGCTTGCCGCTTTTGGAGACGGCTGAAGCGGTTCGGCAGGCCCAGGTGATTATGATATTGGTTCCCGATGAACTCCAGGCTGCCCTCTATCGGGAGGAGATTGCCCCCCATCTTGATGATGGTGACTATCTGGCTTTTGCCCATGGTTTCAATATTCACTATGGACAGATTGTTCCTCCTGCCGGTGTCAATGTCTTTATGGCTGCCCCGAAAGGCCCCGGCCATTTGGTCCGCCATGAATATACTCAAGGTATGGGTGTGCCGACCCTGATCGCTCTGCATCAGGATCCCTCCGGCAATACCCGGGATCTGGCTTTGGCGTATGCCTGCGGTATTGGTGGGGGGCGGGCCGGGATCATTGAAACCAGCTTCCGAGAAGAGACTGAAACCGATCTCTTTGGCGAACAGGCCGTGCTCTGTGGTGGGGTGACCGAATTAATCCGGGCCGGATTTGAAACTTTGGTTGATGCTGGTTACGCCCCGGAGATGGCTTATTTTGAATGTCTCCATGAACTTAAATTGATCGTTGACCTGATCTACGAGGGCGGGATCAGCAATATGCGTTATTCGATCAGCAATACGGCCCAGTTTGGTGACCTGACCCGTGGCCCCCGGGTAATTAACGAGGCGAGCCGGGAAGCGATGGCGGAGATCCTGGAAGAGATTCAGGATGGCTCATTTGCCCGTGAATGGATTCTCGAAAATCAAGCTAACCGGCCGGTTTTTAATGCCCTGACCCGAAATGGTGAAGAGCATGAAATTGAGCAGGTCGGTGAGAAACTCCGCTCCATGATGAGCTGGATCAGCAAGGATAAACTGGTTGACAAAAAGAAAAATTAATAGAGGAGTCACATTTTGAAACTGAGTAATCTGCCTTTACTGGATAAAATTCACCCGGAGGGTCATCGTTGGGTTCTGGGACTTGGTTTGGCGACCATTATTTTTTTTCTTCTCGGTTGGGGGTGGCTCTGGAAGCTGGTTTTATTACTGGCAATTTTCACCGGTTCCTTTTTTCGTAATCCGGATCGCTATCCACCTTTTCGGGAAGGGACGGTTGTCTCTCCGGCTGATGGTCGTATCCTTTCGGTAATCCAGGTCGATGGCCCGGAATTATCTGGTATGTCTGAAAGTATTAAAATCAGTATCTTTATGTCGATCTTTAATGTTCATGTCAATCGGGCTCCGGCGGCTGGTCGGGTTCTTGAAATTCACTATAAACCGGGCAAGTTCTTTTCAGCCGATCTTGATAAGGCTTCGGAAGAGAATGAGCGTAATTTGGTGGTGATGGAGGATGAACAGGGGCGGCGTATAGCTGTTGTCCAGATTGCCGGTCTCATCGCCCGGCGTATTGTCTGTTTTGTCGGCCCTGACGACACCTTGGAAAAAGGCGAGCGCTTCGGCATTATACGTTTCGGTTCGCGGGTCGAGCTCTATCTGCCTCTGCAAACCGAGATTGATGTTTCGGTCGGTCAGCATGTCAAGGGTGGTGAGACAATTATTGGTTACTTGCCAAATGCCGATTGATTATGTTAGTAGTTTATTTGTTCAATTTATGAAGGACTCGAGAATAAGTATGGAGTTAATGTGATGCGGGGAGTCTATCTCTTGCCCAATCTTTTTACCATGGGCAATCTTTTTTGTGGTTTTTTCGCCATGATTTCGGCTATCAAGGGTGATTATGGCACCGCCGCCACTGCCATTATTGTGGCCAATGTCTTCGATATTCTTGATGGTAAGGTAGCCCGCATGATGAAAGCGACCAGCCGTTTCGGTATGGAGTTTGATTCATTGGCTGATCTTGTCTCTTTTGGTGTGGCTCCGGCGTTGTTGATTTTTCAGTGGAGTCTCTCCTCTTTCGGTCGTTTTGGCTGGCTTGCCGCTTTCCTCTTTGTTGCCTGTGGGGCTTTGCGTCTGGCCCGTTACAACGTTCAGGCCGATTCGGCTCCAAAGGGTAGTTTTACCGGATTGCCGATACCGGCAGCCGCCAGTATGGCGGCAACCACGGTGCTGATTGCCGATCATCTTGGTGCGACCGGTATCGAGAGTAATATTGTACTTCTCTTACTCTGCTACGGGTTAGCTTTTTTGATGGTCAGTAACGTCAAATATCCGGCTTTTAAAGAGTCTATTTTTCAGGGGCGAGCTCCCTTCGTAGCTTTGGTCATGATGGCCGTGGTCTTTATTGTGATCGCTGCCGAGCCCCAGATTGCTCTCTTTGTGTTGGCCGTTATCTATACTTTTTCCGGGCCGGTCAAGTCTTTGCTGCTACTAACCAGACTACTAAAAAAGCGGACTCCGGGGGTCGATGAGAAGAGGATTGTGCATTAGATTGATACGCAAACTAACCTTATTGATGATAAATACCAATCCCCCTGAGTTCGCGAAAGAATTCAGGGGGATTTTTTGTTGTAGTTCCAAATAAGAGATCACTCAAAAGGTTAAAATATTATATTTTTGTGGCAATGTTTTTGATTTTTAAACTTGTAAGTTATGTGGAGGACAGCATGGACAGGATAACAATTTTTGACACGACCTTAAGAGATGGTGAACAATCGCCGGGTGCCAGTATGAATGTGGAGGAGAAATTGTTGCTGGCCCGACAACTCGAAAAGCTTGGGGTAGATGTTATCGAAGCTGGTTTTCCGATCGCTTCAGAGGGGGATTTTGCCGGGGTCAAGTTGGTTAGTGACGAGATCCGAGGCTGTCAGGTTGCGGGACTCGCCCGGGCCAGCCAAAAGGATATCGATCGTGCCTGGGAGGCTTTAAAAGGTGGTGCCGATCCTCGTATTCATACATTTATCGCGACTTCACCTATCCATATGCAGCATAAATTGCAGATGGAGCCAGCTGCAGTTCTCGAACAGGCGGTGGCGGCCGTTCGTTACGCCCGCACTCGGACTTCAAATATTGAATTTTCAGCCGAAGATGCGACCCGCAGCGATATCGATTTTCTTGTTAAAATTTTTACCGCCGTAATTGAGGCCGGGGCGACAACCATCAATATTCCGGATACGGTTGGCTATACAGTGCCCCGTGAATATTTCTCGCTGATTTCATCGATCAGAGAGCGCCTGCCTAAAGGTGGTGACGGTATTGTTATTTCGGTTCATTGCCATAATGATCTTGGTCTGGCGACCGCCAATTCGATTGCTGCCATCCAGGCCGGGGCCCGGCAGGTTGAATGTACGGTTAACGGTATCGGGGAGCGGGCCGGTAACTCCTCGCTTGAAGAGTTGGTTATGGTTTTACGTACCCGGCCCGACAATTTGGTCTATGAGACCGGAATAGTTACCACTCAGATCTATTCCGCCAGTCGTTTGGTCAGCCAGGTGACTGGTATTCGGGTTCAACCCAACAAAGCGATTGTTGGGGCTAACGCTTTTGCCCATGAAGCCGGTATCCATCAGGATGGCGTCTTGAAGAATAAAGAGACCTACGAGATTATGACACCGGAATCGATCGGTCTGCCGCAAAACAGTCTAGTTATGGGCAAACACTCCGGCCGTCACGCTTTTCAGGAGAAGATCAATGATCTTGGTTACGAACTTGAGCCGCAGCAAGTTGAGACCGCTTTTGTTGCCTTCAAAAATCTGGCCGACAAGAAAAAGGAGGTCTTTGATGAGGATATCGACGCCCTGATAGCTGATGAAATTATCCGTATTCCTAACTATTTCAAGCTCAATTTTGTCAATATCAACAGTGGTACGGTAGCGATGCCGAGTGCTACTTTAGAGGTCGAGGTTGGGGGTGAAACCCGGCATGGGGCTGAGTTTGGTGATGGCGCTGTTGATGCGGTTTTCAAGACTATTAAACAGCTGACCAACACTCGGAGTCGTCTCTTGACTTATGAGGTTAAATCAATTACAGGGGGTGCGGACGCGCTTGGTGAGGTAACCGTGAGGATTCGTGAAAAGGGGTTGACGGTTATGGGGCAGGGTGCCCATACCTGCGTCGTTGTTGCCAGTGCCAAAGCCTATATGAATGCTCTCAATAAACTTGAATACAAAAAACGCAACCGTCCTCAGGTGACGGTTTAGTAACTTAATTAATTGATTACAACTCAAGATTTACAAGAGTTGTAGGTTTTTGAATTTTATAAAATTCGTTTATAGTCGTCAGTTGTCAGTGGTCGGTAAAAACCCAGGCAACTTTCAACTGACGACTGGCCACTACCTTAATCCGGCAACGGCAGATTAAGAGGGAGAAACTGTATGGCCCAGACAATAACTGAAAAAATCCTCGCTTTTCATACCGGTCTCAATGAGGTTGAAGCCGGTCAACTGATCGAAGCCCAGGTTGATATTGCCCTGGCCAACGATGTGACGGCTCCGATTGCGATTGCCGAGTTTGAAAAACTTGGGGTGGAAAAGGTCTTTGATGATGAACGAGTTCTCCTGATTCCCGACCATTTTACCCCCAACAAGGATATCAAGTCGGCCGAGCAGGCCAAAATAGTGCGTGATTTTGCCAAAAAACAGGATCTCAAAAACTATTTCGAGATCGGCCGGGTTGGGATTGAGCATGTCCTCTTGCCGGAACAGGGGTTAGTTCTGCCCGGAGATTTGATTGTCGGGGCCGATTCTCATACCTGTACCTATGGTGCATTAGGTGCTTTTGCTACCGGGGTTGGCAGTACCGATCTCGCTGCTGCTATGGCAACCGGCAAGGTCTGGTTAAAGGTCCCCGAGACCATCAAGGTGGTTTATTATGGTAAGCTTGCACCCTGGGTCGAAGGCAAGGATCTGATCCTTCATACTATCGGTATTTTGAAAGTTGACGGAGCTCTCTATCAGGCTCTTGAGATGACGGGTGAAATCATCGAAAATCTGCCGATGTACGGCCGTATGTCGATGGCTAATATGGCGGTTGAAGCGGGTGCGAAAAACGGAATTATCGGCCCCGATGAAATCACTCTCGACTATGTTCGTTCTCGGGCGCAGCGCGATTATACGCTTTTTGCCAGTGATCCCGATGCCATCTATCATAAAACCATCGAGATTGATGTCTCGGCGATCAGGCCTCAAGTGGCCTATCCGCCTCTGCCCGACAAAAGCCGTTCCGTTGATCAGGCTGCAGCTGACAAGATCGAGATCGATCAGGTGGTGATCGGCTCCTGCACCAATGGTCGGATTGAAGATTTTCGTCTGGCGGCTTCAGTACTCAAAGGCCGGAAAGCGGCGCCTTATCTACGGCTTCTGATTATTCCCGGAACTCAGGATGTCTATCGCCAGATGATTAAAGAAGGTCTGACCGAAATCTTTCTTGACGCTGAAGCTCTAATCTCGCCGCCAACCTGCGGACCTTGTCTCGGTGGTCATATGGGAGTTCTCGCCGCCGGTGAAAGGGCCGTGGCCACAACCAACCGTAATTTTGTCGGCCGTATGGGTCATCCTGAAAGCGAGGTTTATCTGAGCAACCCGGCAGTCGCTGCCGCCAGTGCTATCTTAGGCCGTATCGCAACTCCGGAAGAGGTGGTTTAGTTCCGGGTTCAAACTGACGCAATTTTGGGGTTCTACTGCTAAGGAATTTTAGATGAATACAATACAAGGAAAAGTTTGGAAATTTGGTAATGATATCGATACCGACGCCATTATTCCGGCTCGCTATCTTAACACCTCGGATCCCCTGGAATTGGCTAAGCACTGTATGGAGGATGCCGATACCAGCTTTGCCGGTAAGGTCAAGGCGGGCGATATCATGGTTGCCGGCAAAAATTTCGGTTGTGGTTCTTCCCGTGAGCACGCCCCGATCGCCATTAAAGCTGCCGGTGTGGCCTGTGTCATTGCTCCGACTTTTGCCCGGATCTTCTATCGCAACGCCTTTAACACTGGGCTTTTGATTCTCGAATCAGTTGAAGCTGCTGCGGCTATCGAAGCGGGTCACGAGGTGGCCATCAATTCTACTGCCGGCACTATAGACGATCTGACCAGCGGCCGACAGTTTAAGGCTCAGCCGATTCCCGAGTTCATGCAGAAACTGCTTGATGATGGTGGTCTTATGGAGCATTGGCGAAAACGACTGATGGTTTCATGATCCGTGATATTTTAAAAACGTTATTAAGTTGGATGCCGGGATTCGGTAATTTTAAAATGTTCCGGATGTTAGATCAGTTTCTGTATGACGAATTTGGACTTTTTATATGTACATCAAAAATAACGGAGATAAATAGATGAACGAAGCAGGATATAATGTTGCCGTGGTTGGTGCTACCGGTGTGGTCGGTAATGAGATGAGAGCAACCCTTGAAGCCCGGGATTTCCCCGTGGCTCAACTGAAACTCCTGGCTTCAGCTAACTCGGTTGGTAAAGTCTATGAGTTCAAGGGAGCCGAATATGTGGTCGAAGAACTCACCGAAGACTCTTTTGCGGGGGTTGATATCGCTCTCTTTTCAGCTGGTGGCTCAATCAGTGAAGCCTTTGCGCCGGCGGCGGCGGCCAGTGGTGCGGTGGTGATTGATAATACCAATGCCTTTCGCATGGATGTCGATGTGCCCCTGGTCGTGCCCGAGGTTAACCCCGGTGCGATTGCCGATTTTCGGGCCCGAGGGATTATCGCCAACCCAAACTGTTCGACTATTCAGATGGTGGTTGCCTTAAAACCGATCTACGATGCCGTCGGGATTCGCAGGGTTGTCGTTTCCACCTATCAGGCGGTCTCCGGTAGTGGTAAGAAGGCGATTGAAGAGCTTGAAAAACAGGTTCTTGCCCTTTTTAATCAGGAACCAGAGTTGCCGGTAAATGTTTACCCTCACCAGATTGCCTTCAACTGCCTGCCCCATATCGATGTCTTTTTAGAGAACGGTTACTCCAAGGAGGAGATGAAGATGGTCCGTGAGACCAAAAAAATCTTTGGCGATGACAGTATCAGGGTGACCGCCACTGCGGTTCGCGTGCCGGTTTTTTACAGCCATTCCGAATCTCTCAATATTGAGACTGATGAGAAAATTTCAGTTGACGAAGTTCGTGAGTTGATGGAAAGAGCTCCCGGCGTTGAACTTGTTGATGATCTCTCGCAAAACCGTTATCCCTTAGCCATCGATGCCGCAGGTTGTGATGCCACCTTGGTTGGCCGGATCCGTGAGGATGAATCGATCGCTAACGGCATCAATCTCTGGGTTGTCGCGGACAATATTCGTAAAGGCGCTGCCCTTAACGCCGTTCAGATCGCCGAAAAGTTGATCTACGAATACCTCTAAATCACTCCAGGGTGTCTTGAAAAATTAGAACTTTTGTTCCAGAGCAAGGCAGGTGAGGATTTTAACCCTTATCCCAAGGAAACTTCCTATGGGCGCCGGATATCAGCGTCAATGTGTTTGTAAATGGTAGAAAAACAGGCAGATTTTAAAGCTTATACCATCAAGAAAATAGTTTCTGGAGGGCAAACCGGCGTTGATCGAGCTGCTCTTGATGTCGCAATGGAAATGAATATCCCGGTAGGAGGTTGGTGTCCAAAAGGCAGAAAGGCTGAGGATGGCCCTATTGACGTCAAGTATTCCCTGCGAGAAACTAAATCCAGTGATTATGAAATAAGAACCATGTTCAATGTAAGAGATTCACATGGCACGTTGATCTTAACCAAAGGTAACCCGTCCAGAGGTACAGCCTTAACTATTCAAAGGGCTAAGGGACTAGACAAAAATTATATGGTAATTGATCTGGATAAGAGCCATGACCTTGAATCCGTGAAGGTTTGGTTGTTTGACAATTATATCGACGTGCTCAATGTTGCCGGACCACGGGCCAGTAATTTTCCAGACATTTACGATCAGGCTAGGGCATTTTTAGAGAGCTTATTGGATAGTAGGGCACCATTGTCAACAAACCGGACTTGAATTTATCCTTATCTCCCCGACTATCCTTTTACAAGAAAAGCTGTTTGATGCACCGCTCATCTTGGGCAATTAGAGTTCTCTGATCATGTGCTATCAGCGGCTTATATATGAGAACCGCTAAAGATCTTCTCCATGGGCAACTGGAGCCTGTCAGCTTAAGAACCCTTAGCAGTTTTTTGTTTTGTGAATAGAGCACAGACCTTTAGCTCTATTAGAGAAAACTGGTGAAAGATTGCCGGGTTTTTTGTTTATTCAGTATTTGTACAGTTTTTCTAGATAATAGGGGTTGAATGCAATCTTGCAACTCGTGTATGGATTATACAGGAAAATGCGATAGGGCTTTGTTACGC
>CAZUXG010000076.1:0-9304 GCA_964623985.1 uncultured Thermodesulfobacteriota bacterium
TACCCAATTCCTGATTCCTGTCGAAAATATTCGAAATCAAATTGTTAATACCTGAATTACATTTCATTAATTGCTTTTTTTGACGTTTGAATACGCTTTGGGCAATGCTTCTGGCTTGCTCTTTGACTGTTATATAGGTTTGCGTCGTTAGCGTTCCGAATCTCGGCAAGCTTGATGGAACACTTGATTTTTTTGTTTAAAAATTTTTGATGTTTTAAGGAATACGTATGAATCTCAATGAGTTGAAAACTAAACAGATCTCTGAATTGATGGATATGGGTCGTGATATGAAGATCGAAGGGGCGGCCGGTATGCGGCGTCAGGATTTGATCTTTGCCATTCTGCAATCTCACGTCAATAAAAATGGAGCTATTTTTGGTGAAGGTGTTTTGGAGACCCTGCCCGATGGTTTTGGTTTTTTGCGAGCCCCTGATTACAGTTATCTTTCCGGACCAGACGATATCTATGTTTCACCTTCGCAGATTCGGCGTTTCAATCTGCGTACCGGCGACACCGTGGCCGGGCAGATTCGTTCTCCGAAAGAGAGTGAACGCTATTTTGCTTTGCTCAAGGTCGACCAGGTCAACCAGGATTCACCCGAGGTTTCACGTAATAAAATCCTTTTTGATAATCTGACCCCGATCTTTCCGGATGAGCGTTTTACCCTTGAGATGGAGCCCGACAACTACTCGATGCGGGTCATGGATCTGATGACGCCGATCGGCAAGGGGCAGCGTGGTTTGATTGTGGCCCCGCCCCGAACCGGAAAAACCGTGCTTTTAAAGAAGATCGCTAATAGTCTGACCGAGAATCACCCCGATATCACGTTGATTGTTCTCTTGATCGATGAGCGTCCCGAAGAGGTCACCGACATGAAACGCTCGGTACGTGGTGAAGTGGTTTCTTCAACCTTTGACGAGCCGCCCCAACGTCATGTCCAGGTTGCTGACATGGTTTCCGAGAAAGCCAAGCGCCTGGTTGAACATAAACATGACGTGGTGATTCTGCTCGACAGTATCACGCGCTTGGCGCGCGCTTACAATACCGTAATTCCGGCCAGCGGCAAGGTGCTCTCCGGCGGGGTTGATTCCAATGCCCTGCATAAACCGAAGCGCTTTTTCGGGGCCGCCCGTAACATTGAAAACGGGGGTTCTTTGACAATTATCTCAACCGCTCTGGTTGATACCGGAAGCCGGATGGATGAGGTTATCTTTGAAGAGTTTAAGGGGACCGGCAACATGGAGCTTCACCTGGAGCGTCGCTTGGCCGATAAGCGAACCTTTCCGGCTATCGATGTGATGCGTTCAGGTACCCGGCGTGAAGATCTTCTGATGGACCCGCAGGATCTGCAGAGAGTCTGGATTTTGCGGAAATTCATTCAGCAGATGAATGTCGTTGAAGGCATGGAATTTTTGCTTGAGAAGATGAAGGGCACAAAGAATAATGCAGACTTCCTGGAGTCCATGAATAGTTAATCGTCAGGGGCCTGAATTTTATTGACAATCAAGCACTTAAAGATGTAAAGAGCGCGTTTCGCCCGTTAGGGGCTTAAAATATGGAGGTTTTAGAGAAATTATGAGAGAAAATATTCACCCCAAATACGAAAAATGTGAAGTTAACTGCGCTTGTGGTTTCAACTTCGAGACCCGTTCAACCTTGCCGGTGATCAAGGTTGAGGTTTGTTCCCAGTGTCATCCCTTTTTTACCGGCAAGCAGAAATTTGTTGATTCAGCCGGCCGGATTGAGAAATTTCGTCGTAAATATAACAAATAGACGGTTATCAGTTTGTTTGTTTCCCTGCTGACCTATACCCCGGAGTCCGAGCGCCTGGTTGCGACTGCGGCTCGGCTTTGTTACTCGGCGGCTGATTGCCAGGCGCTGATCAAGCGTTCCGAACCGGCTGACGATCGGCGTATGATCAACAAAGTGCTGGACATTGGTCATCATGGGGTCTTAGAGCATGCCGTTTTTACCTTTGCCGTAGAAGGGGTCTCCCGGGCTTTGACACATCAGCTGGTGCGTCACCGGGTGGCTTCGTTTGCCCAGCAGAGTCAGCGCTATGTCGATTTTGACGGCGGGTTCAAATATGAGATGCCACCGACGATTGCCGAACAGCCTGAACTGGCGGCCCGTTTTGACGATGAAATGCGTCGTCTGGCGGCTCTTTATGCCGAGTTAAGGGCGGCCGGGATTGCCGCCGAAGATGCTCGCTTTGTCCTGCCCAACGCCGCCCATTCCCGTCTTCTAATGACCATGAATGCCCGAGAGTTGCGTCACTTTTTCCGTTTGCGCTGCTGTCGACGGGCTCAATGGGAGATTCGTGACCTGGCAAAAAACATGCTCAAAGAGGTGTTTAAGGTTGCCCCGGCGCTCTTCCAAAAGGCCGGGCCCGGATGTTTGACCGGAGCTTGTCCTGAAGGTGAGATGAGTTGTGGTGCCGCCACCGAGGTGCGCCGCGAATTTGCCGATCTCGTATCGTCGGTTACCTGACAGTCTCCAAATTGTTAAGTTATAGCGGAGAGCGGCGAACTTTGCTTAGCCCACTTCGAGGATGGTTACCCAAACTAAAGGTTTGTCCCCACACCGAGAAGACTTGGAAGATTTACTAAACATCTCATTGTAAATTAATCTTACTGTCCACTTTACCCATTACCCATTACCCATTACTTACCAATTATGTTTGCAAAACTCGAAGAAGTTGAACAGCGTCTTTTGGACCTCGAAGCTGAAGTGATTCAGCCCGAAGTGCTGGCCAACCGCAAGCGCTATCAGGAGGCGACCAAAGAACTTGCCGATCTGCGTCCGGTAGTCGAGGCGTTTCGTTCTTATCGGGGGATTGCTGCCGAGATCGAAGAGCACCGCGAACTTTTGAGCGGTGCTGACGACGATCTTAAAGAGCTTGCTAATGAGGAGCTTCCCTTTCTCGAAAAGCGTCTCGTGGAGCTGGAGAAAAAGATTCAGCTCTTATTGCTGCCTAAAGACCCTAATGATGAAAAGAATGTTATCTTAGAGATTCGGGCCGGGACCGGTGGCGATGAAGCGGCTCTTTTTGCGGCTGACCTCTTTCGCATGTATGCCCGCTATGCCGAGCGTCAGCATTGGAAACTTGAGGAACTCGGACGTAACGAGACCGGGGTTGGTGGTTTAAAAGAGATTATTGTTTTGATCAAGGGTAAACGGGTTTACAGCCGTTTGAAATATGAGAGCGGTGTGCATCGGGTTCAGCGTGTGCCGACGACCGAATCACAGGGCCGTATTCATACTTCAGCGGTGACCGTGGCCGTGCTACCGGAAGCCGAAGAGGTCGATGTCGATATCAACCCCCAGGATCTGCGGATCGATATATATCGAGCTTCCGGGCCCGGGGGCCAAAGTGTTAATACGACGGACTCGGCCGTGCGCATTACCCATATCCCGACCGGACTCGTAGTTTCCAGCCAGGATGAGCGTTCACAGCATAAAAATAAAGAGCGGGGCATGAAGGTTTTAGCCTCCCGCCTTCTCGATCTGCGGATGCGTGAACAGCATGAATTGATCAGTTCCGAACGTCGTCAGCAGGTTGGTAGCGGTGATCGCAGCGAGAGGATTCGCACCTATAATTTTCCTCAAGGTCGGGTCTCCGATCATCGTATCGGGTTGACTCTTCATAAACTCGATCAGATAATGGCCGGGGAGATTGGCGAATTGATTACCGCTTTGCTCTCCCATTTCCAGGCCGAGGCGATGAAAGGGTCATCTCCATGACTTCAATCTGGACGGTGCTCAGTCTGCTTAACTGGGCGGCACCGTACCTGGAAAAATATGGTTCTACCTCACCCCGGCTTGATGCCGAATTGCTGCTCGCCAAGGTTCTGGCGTGCCAGCGTCTGGAACTCTATCTCCGTTTCGATAAACCTCTTGCAACTGCCGAACTCGCCTCTTTCAAAAAATTAATTCTTGAACGCCGACAAGGGGTTCCGGTCGCCTACCTGCTGGGTGAAAAAGAGTTCTGGTCCCTTACTTTTAAGGTAACTCCGGAGGTTCTGGTGCCCCGTCCCGAAACCGAACATCTGGTTGAAGAGGCGATCGATTTCTTAGAAAAAAAGTTTCCGGTTGGTTGTCGGGTACTTGATCTGGGTACCGGTTGCGGCAATATTATTCTTTCTCTGGCCCACCACTTTTCCGGGCCGGCCGGTTTTTCCTGGTTCGGGATTGACAGCCGGCCGGCCGCCCTTGCGGTCGCTGCAGACAATGCTCAGCAACTGGAGATCGAGGCGGTTTCGTGGTTGACCTCAGATCTTTTTGCCGCGCTTGAGCCCCCCGAAAACTTTTCCTTTGGTCTGGTGGTTGCCAATCCCCCCTATATTGTTTCGGCAGAGCTGGCATCTTTGCCGCCCGAGGTGCAGCGTGAACCGGTCGCCGCTCTTGACGGTGGTCCTGACGGGCTCGAGTTTTATCGCCGGATTGCGGCTTCCGCCCGGGATTTTCTGGCGCCCGGTGGGGGTCTCATCTTTGAGGTTGGTGACGGGCAGGCGGAGGATGTCAAAAAAATCTTGGCAAGTAACGGTTATAGTGCTATCTCTGGCCGGTTCGATCTGGCCCGCTGCGAACGGGTTGTGATGGGCGTCAGTGAGCCGTCGTCAGCCCTCGGTCGTCAGTAAAAATATCGGTGATTGTTTTGGAGTTTATGTGGAAAGTATAGTGGTTCGAGGCGGTCGGCGTTTATCCGGCAAAGTGGTTATTGACGGGGCCAAGAATTCGGCCTTGCCGCTGATTGTTGCCACCCTGCTGGCCGAAAGCGGCAGCTGTTGTCTTGATAACGTTCCTGACCTGCGTGATATCAATACGATTATCCACCTGCTTGAGGGCCTGGGGGCGGACATTGAGCGGCGGGGCAGCCGTTTGGAGATCGCAACGGCAGCGGTAAAGAATTGTCAGGCTCCATATGAGCTGGTTAAGACCATGCGGGCTTCCATCTTGGTTTTAGGACCTCTGATGGCGCGTTTTGGTCAGGCTCGGGTCTCCTTGCCGGGGGGCTGTGCGATCGGTGCGCGACCGGTCAATCTTCATATCAAAGGTCTTGAGATGATGGGCGCCCGGATCGCGGTTGAGCATGGCTATATCATTGGTCAGGCGGAGCGCCTCAAAGGGGCCGATATAAGTTTTGATGTGACGACCGTGACCGGCACCGAAAATCTGATGATGGCAGCGGTTTTGGCCGATGGGGTTACCATCTTGCGTAATGCCGCCCGGGAGCCCGAGATTGTTGATCTGGCCGTCTTTTTACGGAAGATGGGGGCTCTTATTGAAGGTGACGGGACCCATAGCATCACGATTACCGGGGTTGAAAAACTTTTCGCCGCCGACTATCAGGTGATGCCTGACCGGATCGAGGCTGGTACCTTTATGGTGGCCGCCGGGATCAGTGGTGGTGATGTTGTGATCGAAAACGTACCTTTGGCGGCGATGGGGAGCGTGGTCACCAAATTACAGGAGATCGGTTTGTTGATTGAACCGCTTTCCGCTTATAAAGAGGATGAACCTTTGGTCGGGGTTGCGGTGCGGGTCCGCTGCGGGAGCGCCGGTCTCCGGGGCCTTGATGTTAAAACTATGCCCTATCCCGGTTTTCCGACCGATATGCAGGCCCAGGTGATGGTTCTTTTGGCTTTGGCCGAGGGTGCCAGTGTGATTAGTGAAACGGTCTTTGAAAATCGTTTCATGCATGTTTTCGAACTCCAGCGGATGGGCGCTGATATCGAAGTTGAAGGACGCACGGCAGTGGTTCGCGGGGTTACGGCACTTTCCGGTGCTCCGGTCATGGCTTCCGACTTAAGGGCCAGTGCCGGCCTGGTTTTGGCCGGCCTTGCAGCGGAGGGCGAAACCGTTATGTCAAGGGTCTACCATCTGGATCGCGGTTATGCCGGCTTTGAAAAGAAGTTGAGAGGTTTAGGTGCCGATATTCGGCGGGTTAAAGAGTAGACGAAAGTAATCTACGTTTAAAGAGGCCGAGGTTTTCACTTGCGTCTGAGAGGTTGAGGAAAATTGATGGATATAAACTGCTACCAAACGAGTGCTCCCGGTTTTCAGGAACGTTTCCAGCGTCTCTGTGAACGCAATCTGGATCTCGATATGGCGGCCGATACGGTGGTTGCAGAGATTCTTGAACGGGTTCGTAAAGAGGGTGATACGGCGCTTTTTGACTATACGAAGCGTTTTGATGGGCTTGATCTTGCCGCCGTTGGTATTGAAGTGCAAGTTTCAGAGATCGATTCGGCTTTTAATTCGCTGAGCCCCTCACAGTTGGCGGATATCGAACTGGCAATTGAGCGGATTACCGTCTACCATCAGCGCCAGCGCCAGCAATCCTGGTTCGATGACCATGAACCGGGAGTTCTTTTAGGGCAGAAAATAACCCCTTTGTCGCGGGTTGGTATCTATGTGCCGGGAGGTAAGGCTTCTTATCCCTCGTCGGTTTTGATGAATGCGATTCCCGCCCGGGTGGCCGGCGTTAAAGAGATTGTTATGGTTTCACCGGCCGCCCAAGGTTATAATCCGGCGGTGTTGGCTTCTGCCAAGCTTTGCGGGGTGGAGCGCATTTTCCGGATTGGTGGGGCCCAGGCGGTGGCTGCTTTAGCTTATGGAACGCCGTCAGTTGCGGCGGTTGACAAGATTGTCGGGCCCGGCAATATCTATGTCGCGCTGGCCAAGCGGCGGGTTTTCGGCCGGGTCGGCATCGATATGGTGGCCGGTCCCAGCGAGATTATGGTGGTCGCCGACGAGAGTGCCAATCCGGTTTATGTTGCCGCCGACCTGCTTTCTCAGGCGGAACACGATGAACTTGCGGTGGTGGTGCTGGTCACCCCGTCGCAAAGATTAAGGGACGCGGTTGAGGTTGAACTGGAAAAACAGTTGGCCTCTTTGAGCCGCCGGGAAATTGCCCAGCGTTCATTGCAGGATCAGGGGGCCTTGATTACGACCGCAAGTTTAGATCAAGCCCTTGAGCTGGCAAATCAGTTTGCCGCCGAACACCTTGAACTGGCGGTGGCCGATCCGCTCTTGGCCTTAAGTTCGATTCGTAATGCCGGGGCTGTCTTTCTTGGTCATTCAACCCCTGAAGCTCTGGGTGACTACTTGGCTGGACCTAATCATGTCTTGCCGACGGCGGGTACAGCTCGTTTCTCATCCCCTTTGGGGGTGGATGATTTTCTCAAAAAGAGCAGTATAATTTCTTTTAGCAGGGCGGCTCTAAAACGCTACGGGCGACCATTAACCGCGTTGGCGGAGATGGAAGGTCTCGAGGCCCATGGCCGAGCTGTCAGCCTGCGATTTCAAGAGGAGAATCAAGATGGAAAATAATCCGCGGCGCGCCGAGATCGATCGGCAGACTGCCGAAACCAGCATCAAGCTCGCTCTCGATCTTGACGGTAGCGGTCGCTCACAGATCGAAACCGGAATTCCTTTTATCGACCATATGTTGACCCTTTTTGCCCGGCACAGTGGTTGTGATCTGGAGATTATGGCGAGTGGTGATATTGAGGTCGATTTCCACCATACGGTCGAGGATTTGGGCATCTGTCTTGGTCAGGCCTTGAGTCAGGCTTTGGGGGATATGGGCGGTATAGCCCGTTACGGCGAAGCCCAGATTCCGATGGATGAAGCTTTGTGCGGGGTTGCAGTTGATATTTCGCGGCGCCCTTTTCTGGTTTTCAACCTGCTCTTGACCGCCCCTAAAGTTGGGGAGCTCGATAGTGAATTGATCGAGGAGTTCTTCCGGGCTCTGGCCATTCACGGTGGTTTGACCCTGCATATTAATCTTCACTATGGGAAAAATCAGCACCATATTTTTGAGGCTGCTTTCAAGGCCGCAGCCCATGCCCTGCGGCGCGCCTGGACTTTGCGGGCAGAACTTTCCGGCGCGGTTTTAAGTACCAAGGGAACCCTTTAGAGATGATCGCCATTGTTGACTATGGGATGGGCAATCTGCGCAGCGTTCAGAAAGCTCTCGAAAAGGTTGGTTACAAGGCTAAGATCACCCGCAGTCCCCAGCATATTGCCGACGCCCGGGCGGTTATTCTACCCGGGGTCGGGGCTTTTAAGGATTGCATGGACAATCTTGAGAACTTGGCCTTGATAACCCCGGTTTTGAAGGCGATTGAATCGGGCAAACCTTTTCTTGGTATCTGTTTGGGATTGCAGTTGCTTTTCAGTGAAAGTCTCGAGTTTGGCCGCCATCCGGGACTTGGTGTGATTAAGGGGGTGGTCAAACCTTTTTCACCATCCATGGTCGATCCGGATCGACCCGGCGGTTTCTTGAAAATTCCGCATATGGGTTGGAATGCCGTGCGTATTACGAAACCGGTGCCGGTTCTGGCTGAGGTCAAAGAGGGTTCCTATTTCTATTTTGTGCACTCCTACTATGTCGAACCTGAAGATGGGCAGACGGTTGCCATGTTGACCGATTATGGTGGCGAATTTGTTTCAGCTGTGGCCTTTGATAATGTTTTGGCGACCCAGTTTCATCCGGAAAAGAGCCAGCAGCAGGGCCTTGCTATTTTACGGGCGTTTGCCGCTTTAAGTGAAAAAGGATGATGATTATGATAAGATCTTTTACCCGCTGTTTTCGGGTCGTTATGCTTCTCTCTGTCCTGTTTCTGGTTTCGGCCTGTACTACCAAGGAGGTACGGGTCAAAATTATCGAGGAGATTCCTAAGTTTGACCGAGTTGCAATCCTGCCTTTTAATGTGACCAATTGTCGAACTTGTGCCGAATCTTACCCCACCTGTCGTCCAGTAGGAGGGCAGATTGTTTGCGACCAGGTCAAGAGTGGTATTGGTTTCAAGCTGGCTTTGTCAATGGCTCGCGAAATTGCTATTTATGGCAAATATGAGGTTGTTGAACCACAGGCCGCATCCCGGGTGCTGCCGATGCTCGGCCAGACACCGATGACCGAAATCGGTCGACGTTTAGGGGTCGACGTGCTGGTTTTTGGGGTTGTTAACCGTTTTCAGGAGAGGGTTGGCGGCCCTATGTCGGTGCGCAGTCCGGCCTCGGTCCATTTCGAGATCTCGATGGTTGATGCCCGCAGTGGGCGGACAGTCTGGTATGCGGTTTTTGACCAGACCCAGAAATCTTTAAGTGACGATATTACCAACCTCAGAAATTTCATGCGGGGTGGGGGCAAGTGGTTGACGGCCAGGGAGTTTGCCGATGTCGGCATTGCCGAAATGGTTGAGCAATTTCCCGGCCTTAAGGGAGCAGGAGCGCCTTAGTAGATGATTATTATACCGGCTATAGACTTAAAAGATGGTAACTGTGTTCGCCTCAA
>CAZUXG010000077.1:0-9086 GCA_964623985.1 uncultured Thermodesulfobacteriota bacterium
AATAATTCTTAATGCGCTGTGGCGAGTTCGTGGTTTAGGATCATCTAGGGCCAAAATTAGATTAGGCAGGATTTCTCTTGATCTAAGCTGGCCTTTATTTATTCCATAATCAGCGTACCATCTACTACAACCAGTGGAGATAAAGGCTGTAGCCATACAGGTAACAAGTGTTAGAACAATGAACCATAGGCGGGAGGATTTTAACTTTTTCACTTTGTAGTCCTTCTAAAACAGGTTAAAAAAATGGAGGAGCAAAGAATTAGGTACACGACTATTATAGATAGTTCCTTTCGTTGTTGTGGTGTTTCGCTTTCATCATTTTTTCACCTCACTGCTAAAGTTTTACCGCCGAACAAAGAAAAAAACAGCTATCAGTAACAACACGCTCCAAAGACTTACCCTTACCCCCCATTCTCGAATTTCCCATTCTTCTTCTCCTCATATGCAGATATTCAATTAAAGCAAATCACATTGATGACTGGAGAACCCAAACTATTAAAACAAATCATGCGCTTAGGTTCCCACTCCTGTTAGCCATTGACGCAAACTATTTTTCAAACTCCCCAACTCCTCCGGTCCGAAGAGACGATGTTTGCGGGCGGCGGCCCGAGACCGCATGAACTCATCCGGCCGACGGGCTGAAACCAGAGCCCCACGTCCATAAACGCCGGTCGAACTTTCGGTCAGGGTGTCAAGTTTGTAGAGAACATCGCTGCCCTTTTCAGCAAAGCGCATAGTTTTACATTCAATCAGAAAAAGCCGGTTATCTTTGAGCAAAAGACAATCGAACTCATTTCTAACCACTTTCTCCCCCGATGTTTCCCAATCAACCACTTGTGAAAGAACCACCTCGTCGGCCCCGGCGGCTGTGGCTTGAGCGAAAGTATACTCTTCAAGCCAACCCCCGGAAAGATAACGCGCCGCCGCTTCATTAGAGAAAGTAACTAGACTTTTTTCGACCCGAACCAACTCTTCCCGTTCTAATAACGGAAGAATTTTTTCGCTGAAACGGCCAGCCGGAAAAGGCGAGACACCAAGCGGCATGGTTCGCGGCCATGATTCCGCCGCCCGTGACGAATCCAAAACCCCGCTGCCAGCGAAATTAAGCGCCCCAAAAAAACTGTCAAGATGGGGTGCGTTATCAGCCAGGGTGCGGGCCGAAACCTGAAGTGAGGGCAAAGCCTCACCTTTGAGCCAGCGTTTTTCGGGCTTTTTCGGATGCATGCCATAGGATGTCAGATAGTCATGGATCCCCAAAACTGACTCCAACTGCCAGGCTTTTTCCTTACTTGGATAGAGATTATGAATCAAGCCCTGAAAACTATCGACATAGATTACTTCGCCCCGTTCGAGATGGCCAAAAAGATTGGCCGCCGCCAGAGCCATGACTTTAGTTCCGCCGGTCGCATTGAGAATCAAGGACTGGCCCTCGGGAAAACTTTCGATCACGTCAATACAGATATCCTCCATTCTCTGAGGATCAAATGGCAACACCACATCGGGCCAGATCCGACAGGGCAGATCATGACGTTTACAAACCCGCTGCAACCTTTTCGCCTGCGACCGCATCGCCTCCGTGACCAGCAAAATTACTTCAGACACCTGAAAACGGGGATCAAGAGCCGGGATCAGGTTGGGAATGGGTTGCTCGGAAACCAGGTTGATCAGGATGTTACCGACAAACATCACTACACCTCACCCAGAATCTCTTTTACTTTTTGCACTTTCACAAACTGCTTTTTCTTTTTGCCTACACTCCACTTGTTTTCCTTTTGCCAACGTTCCTTGAAAGCCTGAGCCAGCGCTTTTTGCTGCTCAGAAGCGGCACTATCAAGTTTTGACCAAATCTCCTGATAAAGATTGTTTATCCGAACCGATGCAAACTCCCGAGCCAGATCACCACCACGAACGATCATCAGATCCTGTTCTTCGGTAGTAAGAGACTCCCAACTTTCCTTTTTAGCAGCCTCCTGATCTTCGCGAACTTGCTGTTCGGCGGCGACTCTTTTCTCTTCTTCGACTATAGCCTGTTCTCGAATCAATCTCTCTTTTTCAGCAGTTTGCCGTTGTTGAGCAACAATCTTTAGTTCCTGTTTTTCAACCTCACGCTGTTTCTCAGCATCTTCTTTTATGGTTATCAATTCTGCTGACGACAGCGGGGTCGCTGACAACCAACCAAATGGCTGAAGTGAAGCCAATGAGGTCGGTTTTTTGTGATCTGATGTTAACCAGATGGTGGTAGCATGATTTTTTTGAGTGGAGTCTCGACCCTTCAGTTTAATCCTTATATCCCGATAACCAGCAATCGTCAAAGACTCAGCGCCGCTGTGCCTGCCAACCCTTAAGAGCAGCTTTTCATTTTCCGCCGGGATTATTCCCTCCGCGATACCTACAACCGCCAATTCCCGGATTTCACGTTCTTTCTCATAAAGAAAAAATTGCCGAAGAGCATCTTTCAATTCCAGCATAGTTACCGGGTTTCGGGGTATCTCACCCCGTTCACCATCAGGGGAAACAATGCTGACAGAACCGATAAATGAGGCTCCGGGTTTTATAATCTCCAAGATCTGGTAGGGCGCGGAAAAATCAAATTTTGAGGGCTTCTTTTTCTTGTTAACCGCATAGACTATCCTGTTTTCAGGCTCTCTTTCGGCAATAAAGTCAGAAACCTTAACCAACCGCATAGGGTCTGTAGAAAAATTGCCTCCATCAAAGATATTTTTTTCTAAATCTCGAGTTGGCAATTTTCTATTAGGTTTTCGCAAATTCAGTAAAGCCGTCCGCAAAGCCCCTTTAATGGCTGAACCGGGAATATAGGAAATTCCGGTCAACGGCTGAAATGCAGTTCGTTCAATCCGAAACTGATTTAATTCATTACGCACTTTTCGCTGGTCCCGTCCTGAGATTTGTAAGGTGGATGTATAATGCTGTAAAAATCCAGCTCCAACTTGCACTTTTCGGCCTTGCACCTTATCCGCATGGCGTTGCATAAATTTAAAAATTTCAAGAAGAGAAGCTGCCGTCCCTTGATCGCAAATTCGACAAAATTCCGTTTTTTCGTCACCATTAAGACGGCTAATAAAATCAAGCGGATTAAAATTTATCAACTCGCTGGATTGCTCATCTACAACAAAATTGGTGGGTTCATAATCCTCATCACAACCAATGTGCAGGGGGCTTAAAACTTCAAGGCGGAAAAAGAAGGTCTCTTGTTTCATACGGCCACCTCCAGCGGAAGATAGATTGCGTAACCCTGGGCTACCGCCTGCGGCTGAACCAGAGAAATATCATGGACGGCTCGACCAAGATAAGGCCGGGAAAAAACATCGCTATCACAAGGAATAAAAACTGCCCCTTCATCAGCCATCACCACCGGAGCCTTGAATGGGTTTACACTGTGAGCCAAACGGTCGCCATGACGCCCAAACCGGGTAAAAGGTAAAAAATATTTGTGACTGTACAGGTTGACCTCCGGCACTGAAGGAGACAACGTAAAACAGGCATTGGCCCGTTCATTTGTTGGCAACTCCCGCAGTTTACAATCGATCAGCTCAAAACGCCCAAGCCCGGTTGCGGCATCACGGCCAAAACCAAATTGTCCAATCCGTTCAACCATGGTTCGCAGACAATCTTCGTCTAAGGCATCTTCATTAATGAGGCAGAAAACAACCAGCTTCATACCAGGTAACCAAGCAATATTCTCACATGTGTACGGAGCAAAACCGGGATCACTACCGGTCGTCCCGGTCAAACGGTCGATTGAGTTATGGGCCTGATGATCAACGAGAAAAATCTTTTTCTCACTTTCAGCGGCGTAACGCCGCCGTAAATCATCTGGAAGGCTCGCGTAGTAGCGGCTAAAAAGTTCAACATCAGTTAACAGTGAATCAGGTTGCAACTGAAGCTTTAGATCTTCTTTAACCAGCAACCATTTTTTCTTCTTCAATTCTTTTCGGGCTTTCATCCTGGTACTACGCTCAACGTCCGGACATGTAATTTCAAGCAGTTCTGATGGCAGTTGCGGACGCGGGAGAGCAATATTTTCTCCTGTCTGTTCTTCGACCAGTAAGGGAAATGCAGAAGAACAGACAATAAAAGGATCGGTGTCATATTTTTCTATCCATTGATCAAGTCCACCGACAAGCAAACCACTATCATAAGCTGCTTGCCAACAAAGATGGCCAAAAATGGTATCCCCTTTCAATGGTGTACCAAAAGGGGTCAACGGTTTAATCGTCAACTGATATAATTTCACGACAAGACCTCAAAAACGATAACGCGAGCATTGCCCGCAAGTAAGTGCTCTTATCAGAACATTTCCTTGTTTTTCAAACCAGAGAACAACCTGTAAAACACTAAACTTAATTGCTGATCGGCAAGGTTTTAGAAAATCTCTCCTTAAGGTCAGGATCGGCAAAATCAAACTCAACCCGACCATAACCACGACTGCCACTGCCACCAAGAGCGTCATATTCCAAAAGCTTCAACCCTTGAAGAAGAAAATCAACCAAATCATCATTGCTGTCGATATCCAGCTCTTTCAGGGTGATCGAAAAATCAAATGACAATCCCGCCGAAACCCGCTCGGTAAAACGAGGATTTTGGGCTACCCCACTGATACGGTTAATCGAATTTTCCGATTTCACCTCAGTCAAGGGCAAATTATTCTCACTCGCCAGGAGCCTCGATTCAGAAGTAAGATAGCTGTCCGCAAACGAGACCCGGGTCGGGCCGATTTCGTCGTTTTCATCCGTATCCGCCCCACTGCTGCCAAAAATTTTTAAAATTTTACAAGCCTCAATCCGAGCTTTTCCAGAAAGATTTTTTTGCAGGATAGATTTTTTCACAGGATTACCTTCGGTCTCTCCCATCAGGCCACTTCTCATCTCTAAAAGAGACCTGACCTTACCCTTTAGTGATGATCCAGGAATATAGGGCTCGTTAGTATGCGGATTTTTCACTACCGGATTATCCGTCCCGCCAATATGCATCTCCAGATCACCAGCTCCAATATGGAGTCCACTCTTCAAGATAATCCGACCACTAATTTCAGCAATATTTAGCAACTGCATTATTCAAACCTCCTTATCACTTAGGGCCATGTAATTTATAAAAGCCCATGAACGACTCAAAAAAGTTGGCAAAAATAGTCAAATCCCGACGGGTTTCAACCTGGCTTACTCCACTTTTAAGGAGATTGACAAAGCTGGGTGAAACCAATCCTCGACCCTGGGCATACGCCGCTTTTGCAACCAGCATATGAATGTAAGGCAAGAGGTTAGCCCATTTTTCAGTGTCTTTTTCCTGTAAACTTTTAGCCTGGCTCTGCAAACGAACGATTTCATCATAAAAACGTCTCAGCTGAGTTCCCTTATTTACTTTGTAACCTTCCCCGCCAATTTCCTTGGCGAATTTTTCAGCTGCCTCTGAAAACAGCAACGGGTTGATAATCTTCTTCTCCGAATCTTGCCATAGAGTTATCGCACTCATCAGCATCCCTCCTCGTTTATCCGTTACAGATTATTTTAAGAACCTCATCAATTAATCACCGCAGGTCATAAAGAATACGCCAAAGCGGTATCTTCATGGCACTATCATATTCACTTAACCATTGGCCCACAACAACCAACTCATCCAAGGCTTTTTTACGTTCGTCACGAGTTAGATTTTTACCAACATTACGCTCCAACATATAGCAGAGCTGAGACCGCCACTTCAAACTGGTCAGAGCTGAAAGATCAACCTTTTCACCCCTTTGCAGGCGTGCTTCCTCCTGCTTGGCCCGAGCTGCCAAAATGCACAATTTACCCAACCGATAGAGCAGGGCCTTATTGATCACCTTATGTTCCAACCAAGACGCGAACTGCACCCTGATCTCATCAAGCCGAACCATGGTTTCCCAAGATACCGTTTCGCCAAAAAGGGTCAGTCGGTTTTTGGCCTTGTCAAAATGTTTGGCTTTTTCCAGACCGGCTTCCGCTTCACGAGCCAGTTTATCGATCGGTGTATACGGTTTATGCAGGGTGATTCCGGCGGAGAAATGAAGTTCATCGTTAAAACAGACATATTCAGCAAAACTCTTGCGCAAATCTTCGGCCAATTCAATAATGCGATTCCAGGGGCCGATCAAAAAAAGGTCATCTCCACCAGCAAAAACGGTGTAGACCCCTTGGTAATCTCGTTCCAGAAACGAGGGCAGATAAACCGTAAAAAAATTATTCAACTGCCGACTTAAGGTTGCCATTCGAGAAAGAGTAAACCACTTTTTGGGAATACCGCACCCCAACAGAATCCCAAGATCATCGATATCGGCCTTAAAAACGCCAAGAACTTCAGTTCCTGTGCTCTTTCCGACAACCCCCTCTGATGATTTACGATTATCTTTTACCAGAGCCATGGAGGCAATCTCGCCAAAATCCATCACCTGACTTTTCTCTCCACAACTTTCTGAATGAGTCGGAACATAACCACCTAAGAAACGCACCGAAGAGTTCAGTTTACCACCCCGATAAACCACAGAGCCCAGGTTCCAATACGAAATCAGATCACCGCGAGAAGCCTCCTCGAGCATCGGCCCTTCGGGGAAAACGATATGATATTGCCCAAAGATCGGTCTTAAAAGAACCTCACGTTTAGGTAGGCTCGGAGAAAGTTTATGACAGATAGCCAGACAATCATTCTTAACCAGACTCGCCCCCAGAAAAACCTGATCTCGGCAGACAGCACAGGCCGCAACCCCACTTTCAATCAATGAATCAGTTGTTTTTTCAGCCGGTCGCCGACCACACAGAGAACAGACACCAAGATCGTTATGAAATTTTTCCAGATAATTCGGCACGACCCCACCAAAACAATCAAGGTCGATCCGATGCAGTTTTTTCTCCGCCATGGTCTCATTGAGCTGATCCCATAAGATTGCAAAACGACCACTGACAAAATCTACAGGGGAAGCTTTTACACTGGAGAACCCGATACCACACTGACCAGAGGAAGTATCAAAAAGCCAACGGTTAATCTCCTCTTCTACCTCGTTCAGAACTTTCTTGGTTTTTTCCGAACAAGGCGCAAGAATCGTAAACTTTCCGGCAGCATTCAAGATTATCGCAGTCTCCGGTAAGCCAAGCGCCCGACATAAACGATCGGCCGCAAGCTCGCTAAAGAGTGAAACCTGAAATGAACGCCCTCGCAACAATTTGGAGCGATATTTGCCTTTTTCACCACCCTGAGTAAAAATAAAATCCTGGATTCCATAAAAATCACCACTGATCAGGAGGAATTTTTCTGCCTTATTGTCACGAATCGAAAGCTCATCCAGAGAGTCATTCTGAACATGGTAGAGATAGAGAGCCGTTGCCAGCGCAGCAGTTGTCCGACAATGGTCGTAAAGAGATACATCATGCACCACATCTCCAACCCGGGCCGCCGGAATTGCCGAGGTATATAGAAGCAGCAGAGAGTCGAAATGCTTGCACCAAAGTTCAGGAGACTCAATCCTGTGCAACAGGGAATTAAGCTCAAAACAAAAATCGGAAAAAAGTTGCTGATATTCTGCCTGCGCTTCCCCTTTGGTGAGATCCGATTTCTTTAAGGGGTAAATTGTTTCTGGGGAAAGCCTTGCCAACGGATAACGAAAATGAAAACTACCGGAATCAACATATTTCTTCTGTTTTCCAGAATCAATTGTCAGACTTTCGAGTAACGGCAGCAGGCGAGTCTGCTTAAACTCAGAAACCTTAATAATCTCCCCCTCTTCAAAACTATCACGATCAAAACCGCTACTGATGCGATCGGCAGTGGCAATTACCCACTGCATTGGCGTCTGGGGATTATGATGCCCGGCGGCCAGATTAAGAAAACTGTCGCCTTCCCCCCAACCCCCCATATTGCACTGCGGCGGTAACTGGTCAGCAAACTGCTCAATAAATGCCGCCGTATAGAGAGCGTGAATATGGGTATGACGACCCGATTTCTTATTAAACGGCTGATAGTTGGCATTATTATTCCGATATTCCGGTGTCACTTCTAAACAACCTTGGGCAAATTTTCCGATATCATGCAGAAGACCGGCTAGCGCAATTTTTAAAACGGTTGGTTCCATACGATTCTCCATCTTCACACTATTAACTCTCTATCATAACTCTGTCTTAATAATTTGATAACGCCCCAACCCGAAACTCGTATTCTTGCCAATGTTAACGTAGGTACCAAGTATCAGCACCGACCAGAAGGGTTTTAGATCACCCGAAAAAGTAAGGCGGCCGATCAGGCCACTGGTTGACATATTGGCTTTTTGCCGGGTTGAGTAGCGGTGGCTCTCCTGCCAGTGGGTTTCATCGGCGATGGTTTTGATAGCGGCAGCTCTATCGATGAGACCACGAAAATCGATCTCTGGGGTCAGTTCGCAATGAAAACGCTGTAAGATTGCAAGCCGGCGCAAAAGCGAGCGGTAGAGATCCTGAAAGATCACTTTTCTAATTATTTTACGATCCCGGACCAGACGCAGAGGGGTTTGAAATTCGATTGTGAGCTGGTCGGGAGGGCTGCCGGCCCGACTTATGAGGTCGGCTCCGGCCTCGCCTTGCGCCGGCAAGAGCTCTCGTTTTTCACAATCGTAGATAACTGTACCATGGCTATCTGAAACTTGCAGGAGTCGGCATTGGCCGCGCTCTCGGCCTAACCCCCGCGCCGCCAGTTCTTCCATAACCAGAATAAAGTAGGGCAGATAGTCCCGGGCACGACCAATCAGGACCAGGCCGAAAGGAATTTCCTGACCATTTTTAATCAATCGTTGCGAAGTCAGCGGCGGCCGCAAGATAAAGGGATGCGGAACTTTTTCATATTTTCGCATCACTTTAGTTCCAGCCGGGCGCGGGGTTTCAAAGATATAACTGTAAGCACAATTTGCACTTAGAATACAGTTTTCACAGTGAGGTTGCTGACGAGTAATACAAACCGCTTTCTTGAAAGCATAGCCGAACGCCCCACGCAAGGTTGAGCCTTTGAAGGAAGGCATGGGAAAATCTGCTTGTGCACAAAGAATAAATTCAAGAGAAAGAAGGGAGAAATCGAAAAAAACCATCAATAAA
>CAZUXG010000078.1:0-8890 GCA_964623985.1 uncultured Thermodesulfobacteriota bacterium
ATTCTAAACCGATATTGTTTTACGGTTTAACAAGAGCAAAAATCGATTACAATCCACAAGCAGCGAAAACTCTGTTGAAAAATATTCACAGCGTTGCTGAAGATGCTTATTTTTTCTTTTGTCTGCAAGATAATTAGAAATTTTTACCCAAATAATTAGATAATTTCTCTTAATTTAAAGAGAGAGTCAACACCGGGCTTTGCTGGGAACCTATCTCGAAGCTCGTGATCATAGTCTGGTCAATACTCGGTTGGTGGATTTTCAGAAACAGGTGGTGGTTGCCTCTTACGATTGCCAGTTGCTTAAGACTCCCGATATCGTTGAGTTTCTGTCTCGATAAATCTGAACCTGTAAATTTATCCTTTGAAACCCGTAGTTGGACGCAAAACCTTGCGCTTAGCTGCGGGTTTTGTTATTGGGTGCGGGAGAAATTGATTGTCAATTGATTGAAGAGGTGAAATTTGATGTTTAATCGTCTTTTTGTTCATACCCCTTACCATTTTTTGAAAGATGCTCTGGACAATACTATTGATACCTTGGTCGAGTTCAAGCTGGCCCCGGAGATCTATTTTTCAGCCCTGCACCTTGAGGAACTGGTGACTAACCGTAAACCTCTTGAGCGAGTGGCATCCCGCCTTGCAGAGCATGATCTGCCATGTTCTTTTCATGGGCCTTTTCTCGATCTTTCACCGGCCGGCTACGACCCGCAGGTTGTAGCCGTGACTAGAGATCGTTTTCTTGACCTTTTTGAATTGGCTGGAATTTGTAAACCTAAGGCGATAGTCCTGCATTCAGGTTATGAACGTTGGCGTTTTAAGCTCAATATCAATCTCTGGCTTGAACAAAGTATCACCTTCTGGCAGCCTTTGGCACGCCGGGCTGAAGAACTGTCAACGGCCATTGCCATCGAAAATATTTTTGAAACAACCCCTGGTGGCTTGCGCATGTTATTTGATGAGATCGCTTCTCCGGCTTTTGGCGGTTGTTTCGATATCGGTCACTGGAACCTTTTCGGGGAAATGGACTTAAGTGAATGGCTGGGGCTCTTAAAAAACCACATCCTGGTTTTTCACTTGCATGATAATCGTGGTCGTTTTGACGATCATTTTGTTCCAGGTGATGGCCTGATTGACTTTGCCGCCTTAAAATTGTTGGTTGAAAGTCATAATATCAAGGCTCTGGTAAATACCTTTGAACTGCATCAGCGCTCCGAGCTTAAACGTGGGGTTGACTGGTTTAAAAAGAACGGATTTCTGGTATCTTGATGGACTTTGATTACGGACTTTTACGCGGGGTCGAAAAACCCGGGCGCTACCTTAACCGTGAACTCAATGCGGTTTATAAAGAGGTAGGTGATGATATCTTGCATATGGCTCTGGCCTTTCCCGACCTTTATGAGTTGGGGATGTCCAATTATGGTTTTCTTCTCCTCTATCAGCTTATTAACCGCAAGAGAGAGTTTTTTTGCGAACGTGTTTTTGCCCCGGCGGCAGATTTTGCGAATAATCTTAAAAATCAGAATAAGTCTCTTTTCTCACTTGAGAGTTCGACCCCTCTGGCGGAGTTTGACCTGCTCGGTTTTTCGATCTCCTATGAGATGGCTTATACAAATGTTCTCCTGATGCTGGAGTTGGCAGAAATCCCCTGGTCGGCTGTAGAACGTGGAGAAGAGTTTCCACTACTGATTGCCGGAGGCCCGAGTATGGTCAATCCGGAACCGGTTGCACTACTTTTTGACGCAATTCTGATTGGTGATGGTGAAGAGGCGGTCATCGAGATTGCCAGCCAAGTTCTGATCGCCAAAAAAGAGGGTTGCTCCAAGGCCGATCTCCTGTTGCGGTTGGCTGATATCGAAGGGGTTTATGTACCCTCGCTTTTTCAAATGGGCCACACCGATGGGGTGACCTCCTTAGAGGCGCTGCGCGACAATTACAGGTCGGTACGGCGTCGGGTTTTTACCGATCTTGCCAAACTTCCTCTGCCCGCCACCCCTCCGGTACCTCTGATTCAGGTGGTTCATGATCGCCTGGCTTTGGAGATCTCTCGGGGTTGCAGTCGTGGCTGTCGTTTTTGTCAGGCCGGGATGATCTATCGTCCGGTTCGTGAACAACCACTGGAAAAACTATTTGCAGCTGCCGTCAGCGGAGCCGAAGCCACCGGTATGGAGGAACTTTCTCTGCTTTCTTTAAGTGTGGGTGACTATTCACAGCTGCTTGAGCTGGTCTTAGGGATGCGGCGCTCTTGTCCGGGGCTCGATCTTTCTTTGCCTTCGGTGCGGGCCGGGGGCTTGAATGATGAACTTCTTAAAGCTCTTAAACGCAGTCGTCAGGGCGGTTTTACGATTGCTCCGGAAGCTGGAACCCAGCGCCTTCGTGAGGTTATCAATAAGGGTTTAAGCGAGGATGAGATTCTTGATACCATTGAAAAACTCTTTACCCAGGGTTGGGATCTGATTAAATTCTATTTTATGATCGGATTGCCGGGCGAAACCGATGCCGATGTCGAAGGGATTGTTGAACTTTGTGGTCGGGCCTTGGCTCGATCAAAGAATAAACGGCAGCGCTTAAATGTTTCAGTCTCCACGTTTGTCCCGAAACCGCATACCCCTTTTCAATGGGAGATGCAGATCAACCTTGAAGAAACTCTACGGCGTCAGGATACCATTCGCCAGGGCTTAAAGAGAATTGCTCCGGGCCGGCGGCTCAATTTTAAATGGCACGACAGTCGTCTGAGCCTCCTTGAAGGGATTTTCAGCCGCGGCGACCGGAGACTGTGGCCGGTACTGATAAGAGCCCGGCGTCTGGGTTGCTCATTTGATGCCTGGAGTGATCATTTCAACTATCAGCTTTGGCAGAAAGCTTTTAGCGAGGAGGGTTTTGACCTTGAAAATATGGTCGCTCGTAAATTTTTGCCTGGTACTTCTCTGCCCTGGAGCCATATCGATTGTCTGGTCAGTGAAAAATTTCTTGAACGTGAGCGGAAGAAGGCTTTGCAACAGGAGACGACAAAAGATTGTCGCTTCTCCGAATGCCATGGCTGTGGGGTTTGCCAGCCGAGTCAGGGGATTGTGAATGTGACGGCCGAGGTGCCGACCTTGGATGAACTGCCGGGGGCGGCGGCATTAAAGCCGCAAGCTCCTCAAAAAGAGCTTATTTTAGCTGATGGTCAGCGACGCGAATGGCGCTATCAGCTCTCATTTTCCCGGGCTCGAAGGCTCTCTTATCTTTCCCATCTTGAAAATGTGGCTGTTATTATCCGGGGTTTAAGGAGACTCAAGATTCCGTTGGCCTTTTCTCAGGGCTTTCATCCTCATCCCAAGGTCTCTTTTGTTCATGCTTTACCGGTTGGCTTGGCGAGTCAGCATGAGGTTATGGAATTTCGTACCCTGGAATCGATTGATCTTGATAAACTCAAACAGGGGTGGTCGCAAGCGTTACCCTCCGACCTTGAATTTATTGACTCTTTTCAGCTTGGTGCGCGAGTCGCGGCGATTGATCGTCGCCTTTTAGGTTGTCTTTATCAGGTCAGAGTTGAAGAGGGTGAAAACTCCAAGTGGCGGGCTCTTTTGCCGGTAATTGAGCTTGTCGCGGGTCAAGTAATTGCCGGGCATAAGCCCTTGGTTTTGCAACGGAGAAGGAAGGGCAAGTTGCAGGAGGTTGATTTGGCCCCGCATCTTAATGCAGTTGAAATTAATAAAAATGGCGAGTTAATGATAAATGTTGGTGTTTTAGATGGACGCAACCCCAATATATTTGATATGTTGGCTTGCTTGGCCGGACTTGATAAGCGTCCGGAGGCTGGTCTGGTAGTTACCAAAATAGAAAGTTTGATGACGGCGCACCCCAAGGGCACTTCCTGCGGGGCGTAAAGAAGTTTTTTTTGATGGAAAAGGATAATTAAATATGTCAGCTGAACTGATTGTCAATGTTACCGAAGGTGAAGTGCGGGTCGCTCTGCTTGAAAATGGTACTTTGGCGGAACTCTTTTATGAGCGTGACCGGGGGCTTGGCATTGTCGGTAACATTTACAAAGGCCGGGTCGTCAAGGTTCTGCCGGGTATGGATGCCGCTTTTGTCGATATCGGTCTCGATAAAGCCGCTTTTCTCTATGTTGCTGATGTCCTCAGTAAAGAGGACGTAGTTCCCTTTCTGCCGGTCGATGAAAATGTGGTCGTCGATGAGGAGTTCGTCCTGGCTGAAGATGAACTCGATGAAGCTCTGCCGGCCCCCCATATTGATGATCTTTTGCAAGAGGGACAGGATATTCTGGTTCAGGTCTCCAGGGAGCCAATGGGCAGTAAAGGGGCCCGGGTGACTACTTATAACTCGTTGCCGGGCCGCTATCTGGTTTTACTTCCGACGGTTGATCATGTCGGTATTTCGCGTAAAATTGAAGATGAGGTTGAACGGCAACGTCTCAAAGATCTGGTTACGGCGATCAAACCTGAAGGGATGGGATTGATCGTTCGTACAGTTAGTGAAGGTAAGGATGAAGGCGCCTTACAGCATGATCTTAAATTCTTGTTTAAACTCTGGGACAACATCGAGCAGAAAAAAGAGAAGACCAAGTCACTTAATTTGGTCTATCAGGATTTAAGGTTGGTGCAACGAATTATCCGGGATCTCTACTCTGATGAGATCGATCGTTTGGTGGTTGATTCTGATGATTGTTACCATGAACTCAAGGGTTTTATCGCCAGTTATTTTCCGGATCTCCATTGCGAGATTGAACGCTATACCGGGATTCAGCCAATTTTCCAGGCCTATGATATTGAGATTGAGGTCAATAAAGCCTTAGAAGAGAAAGTCTGGCTCAAATCGGGCGGCTATATTGTTATAGAATCGACTGAGGCCCTGACCGCGATCGATGTCAATACCGGTCGCTTTGTCGGCAAAAAAAACCTTGAAGATACAATCCTCAAAACCAATCTAGAAGCTGCTAAGGAGATTGCTTTTCAGCTCCGTTTGCGTAATGTTGGAGGTATTATCATTATCGATTTCATCGATATGGAGACCAAAAACCATCGTGAACGGGTCAATGCCGCCCTTGAGGATGCGTTGAAGAGGGACAAGGCTAAATCCAATGTTCTTAAAATATCTGAGCTCGGTCTCGTTGAGATGACCCGTGAGCGGGTTCGTAACAGTATCTCCCGTATGCTATGTGATCCCTGTCCCTATTGTGAAGGTCGCGGGATTGTTAAATCCAAATCGACGGTTACCTATGAAATCGTCCGAGAGCTGAAAAGTTACGGCTATGATTCCGATGTCAAGGAGCTCCTGGTAATGGTCAATGCTGAACTGGCGGATTATATTTATGATAATGAAGGTCTCTCTCTCGATAATCTTGAATATGTAATGCGTAAGAAGATTACCCTTAAAAAGGTAGATCACTATCAATGGGAAGAGTACGAAATAGTTGCTAAGGTTTGATTGTTGTTGTGCAAAATTGGATTGTCATAAATTAATAAAATATACTTTTAGCTACAAAGTGAAAATCAAAAAAAACTTTGTGCCGGCTAACTCAGTGCCTTGCCAATAACCAGTTTGTTTCCGGTTCTGTTGAGTTAAGCAAATTAAAGGAGATCCATTATGAGCATATCTAAAGATACCCCGATTCGTGATTTGTTGACCAAATATCCGAAAGCCGCTGAAGTTTTTGCAGACAAAGGTATGGCTTGTCTGGGATGTGCAGCTTCAATGTTTGAAACCGTCGAAGAGGGCGCTGCAGCGCACGGCATTGATGTTGATGAGCTGCTGATCGAGATGAATAAAGTCTTGCAAGATTAATCGTGAGTAAAGAGCGAGTCGATATTCTTCTGGTTCAGCGGGGCCTGGCTGCCAGCCGCAAACGGGCTGGGGCCCTGATTCTGGCTGGTAAAGTGGTCTGTGGCAATCATTTAATAGAGAAAGCCGGGAGCCGGGTCGACAGTAATGCTGAACTCCGATTAAAGGGTGAGGATATCCCTTTTGTTGGTCGCGGTGGTCTTAAACTTGAGGCTGCTCTTAAGGCTTTCCAGGTTGATATAAATGATCGGGTGGCTATCGATGTCGGTGCCTCCACCGGAGGTTTCAGTGATTGTCTTCTTCAGTACGGGGCCCGGCGTGTCTATGCTTTAGATGTTGGCTATGGGCAACTGGCCTGGTCACTGCGTTGTGATGATCGGATCGTGGTGATGGAGCGTACTAATATTCGTCACTCTGTTAAAGCCGATTTTCCTGATCTTCTGGAGTTGGCGGTGATGGACCTTTCCTTTATCTCATTGACTAAAGTTTTGCCAGTTGTAGCGGCTCTGTTGCAGCCTGATGCGCCGATTATCGCCCTGGTAAAGCCCCAATTTGAGGTTGGTAAAGGGGAGGTTGGTAAAGGCGGAGTGGTTCGTGAAGAGGTGAAACGCCGGGCCGCACTTGAGATGGTTTGCAACTTTGCCGAAACTCATGGTTTTATCCACCATCAGACTATCACTTCTCCGGTTCTCGGGCAAAAGGGCAATGTTGAATATCTGATCTTTTTAACGGTGAAAGCCATATAATAACCTATTTATGGGATCGTTGCTGGGCCAGGGGTGATGGCCGATGTTAATCAATATTCCATTACTTGGGGGTCGGCTTCTTTGCGGGCTGCAATAGTTGAAAAAATGCGGTCTTTTTATGATATGGAGATCAATGGTGAAACCGAGATTACAGTTACCTGTGGTGCTACAGAAGCGATGATCTCGGCTTTGCCCACTATCTGATCAAGGGAAAGGGGGTGGCGACCGTGCCGGGTTCAAGCTTTTTGCCTCCGGGAGAGTCTGACAGTGGTCAGGTTCGTTTTTGTTTCTGTAGAACCGAGGAAACTTTACAGGCGGCAGCTATAAAGCTGCGGGCCTTATAACTTTTTCTGGTAAGGCCGGGAAAAGCAGTCATTAGTTGTCAGCATTTTACTGACGACTGATGACTGACTACTGAAAACTGAGGAAAAATGGCGGAAAAACATATTATTCTGGGGACTGCAGGACATGTTGATCATGGCAAGACAACCTTAGTCAAGGCCCTGACTGGAATTGATACTGATCGTTTGGCGGAAGAGAAGAAACGCGGGATTACGATAGAGTTGGGTTTTGCCCATTTATCTCTACCCAGTGGTCAGATGGTCGGGGTCATTGATGTCCCTGGACATGAGCGCTTTATCAAGAATATGGTGGCCGGGGTCGGTGGCATAGACTTGGTAATGTTGCTGGTCGCCGCCGATGAAGGGGTCATGCCGCAAACCCGGGAACATTTTGATGTCTGTCGCCTTTTGGGGGTTGAACGGGGCCTGGTAGTGATCAGTAAAAGTGATACCGTCGATGATGATTTGCTGGAACTGGTCACTGAAGAAGTCGGTGAATTGGTTGTCGGGAGTTTTCTTGAGGAAGCCCCGGTAATCCCGGTTTCAGCCACTAGCGGGGCCGGTCTGGATGCTTTGCTTACGGCTCTTGATGAGCTGGCGGCAACGGTTATTGAGCGTCCGGATTCCGGAGCTTTTCGTTTACCGGTCGATCGCGCATTTGTGATCAAGGGTTTTGGTACCGTGGTAACCGGTACCGTGCTCTCCGGTTCTCTCGGATTGGGAGATTCCGTGACCCTGGCGCCTTCCGGTTTAAACAGTCGGGTTCGTAGTCTGCAGGCTTATGGAGAAGCGCGTGAGCAGGTCTTTGCCGGGGAACGGGCCGCCATAAATCTGCAGGGTTTAGAAAAGTCGGAGATCGAGCGTGGTGAGATCCTGGTCCGACCTGAAACCGTGGTCTCAACCTCAATGGTTGATGTTTTATATACCCACCTTTTCTCGGCGACTTCACCTTTGCCGGCTCGCAGTAAGATGTTGATCCATAGCGGCACGGCGGCTTTGATGGGGACAGTAGTTGTTCTTGATGGATTGGAACTTGCGCCCGGAGCCAGTGCTTTTGTCCAGGTGCGGCTTGAAAAACCTACTGTAATAGTTTACGGCGATCGGGTTGTAATGCGGAGTTTTGCCCGGCGCGAGACGGTCGGTGGCGGTTCGGTGATTAACCCCTGTCCAGCCAAGCATCGTTTTAAAGAATATGCTGCCTTATTGTCTGATTTTGAACGTTTGCAGTCTGGTAAACCAGCAGATGTGATTGCCATCCTCGTAAAACAGGCTGGCATTGCCGGGCTCCGGTTGCTCGATCTTAAGGCTTTTCTCAATCTTTCCAGTAAAGCCTTGGCTAAAGTAGTGGATGAACTCCTGGCCCGGCGTGAAATCGTTCGTTTTGATAACGAACGTCAGATTTTTATTGCCGGCGAAATTTTCGAAGATCTGGCTGGGAAAATTTTGGCTATGGTAATTGACTATCACCAGCGTGAAGCTTTGCGTGAAGGGATGGCCAAAGAGGAGGTTCGCTCACGTCTAGGACTTTCGGCCCCCCTTTTTCATGCGCTTTTACAGCGTCTGGTGAAAAATGCAAAGCTGGTGGTCGATAGAGATCTGTTGCACACCCCGGATCACCGGGTGCGTCTCGCGGTTGACGCCGACAAACTCAAAGCTCAGTTGGTGGATCTCTATGAAAAAGCGGGGCTCAGTTTCCCGGACTATAGTTCTTTGACTAAAGAACTGGCGGCTGAAGATGAGGATATTAAGCCTTTGATGACCATCCTTGTAAAGGAGGGCACCCTTTTGAAGGTTCGAGACGGGATCTTTATTACCCCCAATCACTACGAGGGAATGCGTTTAAAAGTTGTGGCTTTTCTCAAAGAGAATGAAACCATGACGACCCAGGAGTTCAAGGCTAAAATCAATCTAAGCCGCAAATATATTATTCCCCTCTTCGAATATCTCGATCAGCGTAAAGTTACAGCGCGCAAAGGTGAGGCTCGCATTCTCCTGCAAGGCTGAGGGTTTTGTTTAAGGC
>CAZUXG010000079.1:0-8745 GCA_964623985.1 uncultured Thermodesulfobacteriota bacterium
CCAAAGATACCGACCAAAAAATTTAACAGGAATTTTTTGTTTAAACACAACCAGCCCTAAGTCTTATAGTTAGTTGAACCATACGGAACTAAAGATTATTTGTCAAGCAATTGGGTTGTTTAATAACGCCATTCTGCAAACGCTTGAAATAGCCGGAATTCACTTGTAATAATTTGTAATTTTAAAGCTAAAAACCTTCTTATTTAAGTACCCCAAGAAATGAAAACAAGCAATACTCTCAAATAGTTACACCAGCTCTAATCCTCTCTTCGGCACCACAAATCTAAAAAAGGGTTTGGAGTTATTGAAAACTCCAAACCCTTTTTCTTTTTCCGAAATCTGGCCGTCACCACGGCCCTCAACACCATATCTACATTTAATATCGACATCTTCATGACAATCTTGAATCGGGATTTATATTGACGATTCCTGAAATATGATGTTACTGAAAAATAGCTTTTCAAATCCGTCAGTAACCTAATGAAATACGATAAAAAAGTCCGGTGCCAAAGATCTTGAGAGATAAGGAGTCAGCAAGCAAAATGCCGATAAGAATTATCCAGCTAAAAATCTTACAGGACAATTACACTTATCTTTTAGTTGAAGAATCAACCCGACAGACTATAGTTATCGACCCGGGCAGTGCAAAACCAATCCTTAAAACCTTGGTCGCAGAAAACCTGACCCTCACCCATATCCTCCTGACCCACCACCATTACGACCACAGCGGTGGAGTGGGCGATCTCAAAAAATATTACCCGAAAGCTGAAGTTGCCATTCACCAAGATGATGCCGCCCGCCTGCCGGTAACCGTCAACCGGTTACTACAAGAGGGTGAGACCATTGATTTCGGCACGACTTCGATCAAGACCCTGCACCTGCCCTGCCACACCCGCGGCCACGTTGCCTTTCTGGCCGAAGACGCACTCTTTACCGGCGACACCCTGTTTACCGCTGGTTGCGGCAAATTTTTTGAAGGTAGCACCACCGAAATGCACGAAAATCTAAAAAAACTCAAAACCCTGCCGGAAAGCACCAAAATCTATTGCGGCCATGAATATACGGTGGAAAATTTGGGCTATGCTCATCAGGCCGACCCGGCGAACCAAACCATCATCAAACGTCTGCAAAACGCCCGCCAAAAACATACCGACAAGAACCCCTTAGTCCCTGCCACAATGGCCCTTGAACTAACAAGCAACCCCTTCCTCAGACTTGACAATGACACCCTGCAACAACAGTTAAAGACCCCAAACGAACTTGATACCCTAATCGCACTTTACCGAATTTACTATCGCGAAACGCCGGCCTTCTAAACCGACCCCGCTGACCACAATAAATTCTAACAAAAACATCAACCCCCACTAACGGTACTAAATATGGCAGACAACTCATTAGCCAAAACTATCTACCTCAAAGATTACCAGCCACCGGCATTTTTAGTGGAATCGCTCAAACTTCATTTTTCATTAGATCAGGAACGTACGCTGGTCACCAATACGATGCAGTTGAAACGAGCTCCTAAGGTCACGAATAATCCGCCTTTACGACTTGACGGACGTCAGCTGGAATTGCTCAGGGTAACCCTTGACGGCAACCTTTTAGATTCCGGCCGATACAGTGTCGATCCGGAAGGCTTGGTCATCGAAAATCTCCCGACCAAATTCACCCTTGAGATCGTCACTGCAGTCAATCCCAAAAGCAATACCAGCTTGGAGGGTCTCTATGCCTCCGGATCAATGCTCTGCACCCAGTGTGAAGCCCATGGCTTCAGTCGTATCACCTATTTTCTCGACCGACCCGACATTTTAACCTGCTTTACAACCACGATTGAAGCCCCTCAAAAAAAATATCCTGTCCTCCTCAGCAATGGCAACCTGATCAACAAAGGCACCTTGGCCGGTGATCGTCATTTTGCCATCTGGCAGGATCCTTTCAAAAAACCGGCCTACCTTTTTGCCCTGGTTGCCGGCCGGCTGACAACTTTAGAAGATAGCTTTATCACTATGTCCGGCCGTGAAGTTACAATTCACTTTCATGTCGAGGAGCAGAACCGTGACAAGTGTAACCACGCCATCACCGCCCTGAAAAAGGCGATGCGCTGGGATGAAGAGGAGTATGGCCGGGAATATGACCTGGACCTTTATCAAGTGGTCGCCGTCGATGATTTTAATTTCGGGGCGATGGAGAACAAGGGGCTTAATATCTTCAACTCAAAATACGTTCTGGCCCAACCCGAAAGTGCTACCGACAGCGATTACGAGGCCATTGAAGGAGTTATTGCCCATGAATATTTGCATAACTGGACCGGCAACCGGATTACCTGCCGGGACTGGTTTCAGTTGAGTCTGAAAGAGGGCCTGACGGTTTTTCGCGACCAGCAGTACGGGGCTCAAGCTTATCCCGGCGGAGGCCGCCGGATCCGTGAAGTCCGGCGCTTGCGCAATTTTCAATTCCCTGAAGATGCAGGCCCTCTGGCCCATCCGGTTCAACCTAAAGAATATGTCGAAATCAATAATTTCTACACCACTACAGTCTACGAAAAAGGGGCCGAGATCATCCACATGCTGCAGATCCTACTCGGAAAAGAGGGCTTCAAAAAGGGTATGCAGATCTATTTTGATCGACATGACGGTCAGGCCGTAACCATTGAAGATCTGCTTAACGCCATGAGTGATGCCAACGATTATGACCTTGGGCAGTTTCGCCGCTGGTACGACCAAGCCGGAACACCAACCCTGGCTATCACCCAGTCGTGGCACGCGCAAACCAGTGAATTTATTTTATCGATTATTCAAAATTGTTCGCCGACTCCGGGACAAACCGAAAAACAACCTCTACATCTGCCTCTGGCCATTGCGTTACTGAACTCTGATGGCAATGAGCAGGCCGCAACCTTAGCTGGCGAACTCGTGCCGGACTCACCAGGCAGCCGAGTCCTTGAAATCAAAGATAAAAAAGCGGAGTTTCGTTTTCAGGGATGGGGATGTAAGCCGGTTGTTTCTCTGCTGCGCGGATTTTCTGCCCCGGTCCAAATTACCAGCAACTACGACAAAAAGGAGTTGGCTTTTCTAGTCGCCCATGACCGGGACCCCTTCAGCCGCTGGGAAGCGATCCAGAAACTTGCCCTAAACAAGATTTTGAACCTGATGAAAGACCCAGAAGGCTCAGAAACAGACAAACTTTTTATTGAAACCTTCGGCATTCTTGTTAAAAAAAAGTGGTCTGCGGCCGAAGCTGATGGAGCCTCAGAACTCCTGATCCTACCGGATGAAATCTATATCGGCGAGCAGTTAAACGAGATCGACCCACAGGCCATCTCTAAAACTCGGCAAACCTTGAGAAAAACCCTGGCTCAACGCTGGCAGCAAGAGCTTGAATCCCTCTACAACGAGCACCAATCCCCGGCCCCCTACGAGCCGCTGCCAGCAGAGATGGCCCAACGACGCTTAAAAAATATCGCCCTTAACTATCTCGCAGCTTTAGGCCTTAAAGGTCCGGGCCTTGACCTCTGCCGCCAGCAATACCTTAAAGCCGATAACCTGACCGACCGACTGGCCGCACTTTCCGGGTTACTTGAGATAATTACTGCCGAAAAGCTGCCCGAACTCGATGAATTCTACCTCCGTGGTAAAAACAACCCCCTCCTTAAAGACCGCTGGTTTGCCCTGCAGGCCGCGGCCCAACATCCCAATACGGCACAACGGGTAGAAGAACTGACCCGCCATCCCGACTTCAAGCGCAGCAATCCAAACCGGGTCCGAGCCCTGCTTGGCACCTTTGCCGCGGCCAATCAATCCGCCTTTCATCAGCCGGACGGTTTTGGCTATCAGCTTCTGAGCCGGGAGATTACCACCCTTGACAGCAGCAACCCCATGGTCGCGGCTCGCCTGGCCGGTTCACTTAGTCGCTGGCGCCGTTTTTCCTCTCCTTTCAGTACCTTGATGCGTGAAGAACTCGAAAAATTGGCCGCCCTGCCACAACGCTCTCGTGACCTGAGAGAGATCATTGACAAAAGTCTGGTAACCTCACAAAACGACAAGCTGAAAAAAATCTAAACAATATCATTGCACAATCACCAATTTTAATTTATAAAAATGCCCGCTTCGACATTATTTTGAGCTTTGTGTCAACCTTTTCCATACTTTCAGGAGCAATTCATGCCTAAACGCGAAGATATTAACAAAATTCTGATTATCGGTTCCGGCCCCATCGTTATCGGTCAGGCCTGCGAGTTTGACTATTCTGGGACCCAGGCCTGCAAAGCCCTGAAAGGACTCGGTTATGAAATTGTTCTGGTCAATTCCAATCCGGCAACCATCATGACCGATCCGACGGTCGCCGATGTTACCTATATAGAACCTTTAAACCTTGCGACGCTGACCGAAATTATCGCCAAAGAACGCCCCGATGCCCTGCTCCCCAATCTCGGCGGCCAGACCGCCCTCAACCTCTCTTTTGCCCTTTCCCGGGAAGGTATCCTTAAACAGTATGAAGTCAAAGTCATCGGCGTCAACATCGATGCCATCGAGCGCGGTGAAGATCGTCAAGAGTTCAAGAATACGATGGCCCGTATCGGCCTTGAAGTCCCCAACAGTGAGGTTGCCAACAACCTTAAGGAAGCTGAAGCAATCGTTAAGAGGATGGGCCTGCCGGTGGTTATTCGGCCGGCCTACACAATGGGCGGTACGGGCGGCGGTTTTGCCTACAACAAAGATGAGTTTGCAACTATAGCGACGCGAGGACTAGCCGCCAGTCCGGTCAGCCAGATTCTGATCGAAGAATCGGTCTTAGGCTGGGAGGAGCTCGAACTTGAGGTTGTCCGGGATGCCAAAAGCCAGAAGATCACCGTCTGTTTTATTGAAAATGTCGATGCCATGGGCGTCCATACCGGCGACTCCTACTGTACGGCCCCGATGCTGACGATCTCTGAAGAACTCCAACAACGTCTCCAAAAACACTCCTACGACATCGTTGATGCGATTGAAGTTATAGGCGGCACCAACGTCCAGTTTGCCCATGATCCCAAAAGCGGCCGGGTTGTGGTTATCGAAATTAATCCCAGGACCTCACGTTCCTCAGCTCTGGCCTCAAAAGCAACCGGTTTTCCGATCGCTCTGGTATCAGCCATGCTGGCCTGCGGCCTGACTCTGGATGAGATCCCCTACTGGCGACTCGGCACCTTGGAAAAATACCGCCCCTACGGCGACTATGTCGTGGTCAAATTCGCACGCTGGGCTTTTGAAAAGTTCAAAGGCGTGGAAGATCGCCTCGGTACCCAGATGCGGGCCGTCGGCGAAGTTATGAGTATCGGCAAAAACTACAAGGAAGCTTTTCAAAAAGCAATTCGTTCTCTGGAAAATGGCCGCTTCGGCCTCGGTTTTGCCAAAGATTTTAATCAAAAGAGCCTTGCTGAACTAATGGAAATGCTGCATGAACCGAGCAGCGAACGCCAGTTCATTCTTTATGAAGCCCTGCGCAAAGGAGCGACGATTGAAACCCTCTACCAACAGACCCATATCAAGGCCTGGTTTCTTGAGCAGATGCAAGAACTGGTAGAGCTGGAAGAAGAGCTCCTCCAACATAAAGACTCACTGCCCCCGGATGAACTCCTTCTGAAAGCCAAAAAGGATGGTTTTGCCGATAAATATCTGGCTTCTATCCTGAATCTCCCGGAAACCTTTGTTCGTGAAAAACGTTTACAACTTGACATCAAAGAAGCCTGGGAACCGGTACCGGTCAGCGGCGTCAAAGATGCAGCCTACTACTTTTCCACCTATAATGCTGACGACAAGGTTGCCGTCAGCCAAAATCGCAAGATCATGATTTTAGGCGGCGGCCCCAACCGAATCGGCCAGGGAATCGAGTTTGACTACTGCTGCGTCCACGCCGCCTTTGCCTTACGTGAGGCCAATTACGAAACCATCATGGTCAACTGTAACCCAGAGACCGTTTCAACCGACTATGACACCTCCGATAAACTCTATTTTGAACCCCTTACGGTCGAGGATGTACTTGCCATCTACGACAAAGAAAAACCGGACGGTGTCGTCTGCCAGTTCGGCGGGCAGACGCCGCTTAACCTGGCAGCCGAACTGGAAGAAGCCGGAGTCAAGATTCTCGGCACCTCCCCAAAAACTATTGATCTTGCCGAAGACCGTGATCTATTTAACCAAATGATGAAAAAACTCGGTATCCCGCAGCCCGAAGCCGGCATGGCCAGCACTTTGAATGAAGCTTTAGAGATCGCCGAAAGAATCGGTTATCCCCTGATCGTCCGACCCTCCTACGTCCTTGGCGGCCGCGGCATGGAAGTTGTTCACGATCAGGAAATGCTGAAAGAGTATGTAGAAAAAGCAGTAGATGTCGCACCAGAACGACCGATCCTGATCGATAAATTCCTCGAAAATGCGATTGAAGCCGAAGCCGACGCGATTGCCGACGGCGAAGACGCCTTCGTCCCAGCGGTTATGGAACATATCGAACTGGCCGGAGTCCACTCCGGCGATTCGGCCTGCGTTATTCCACCGATCAATATCCCTTTACGTCATATCGATACGATTGAGGAGTATACCAAGAAAATCGCGATTGAAATGAACGTTGTCGGCCTCATGAACATCCAGTACGCCATAGCTGACGACCGGGTCTATATCCTTGAGGCCAACCCCCGAGCCAGCCGCACCGTCCCCCTGGTCAGTAAAATCTGTAATATCTCGATGGCCAGATTGGCGACCGAGGTAATGCTCGGCAAGAAATTGCAAGCTCTTAACCTGAAACGCCGGCCAATAACCCATTTTGGAGTCAAGGAAGCGGTCTTCCCCTTCAGTATGTTCCCCGAAGTCGATCCCCTGCTCGGCCCGGAGATGCGTTCTACCGGTGAAGTGTTGGGCTTGGCTGACAACTACGGACTCGCTTTTTTCAAAGCCCAGGAGGCGGCCAACCAGACCCTGCCCCTTGAAGGAACACTACTTTTGACAGTCTCTCCCCATGACCGTCAGGGAGCTCTTGAAGTAGCGACCCGCTTTTTTGAACTCGGTTTCGACATTAAAGCAACCAAAGGAACCCATCAATTCCTAGCCGATAACGGCTTAAAATCAGGCCTGATTCTCAAACGCCATGAGGGCCGCCCCAATATTGTCGATGCGATCACCAATAATGAGGTCCAACTGGTTGTCAATACACCGAGCGGCAAACTCAGTTCAATCGATGACTCCTATATCCGCAAAACAGCAATTAAATTCAAGGTCCCCTACATCACCACCATGGCCGCCGCAATCGCCGCTGCCAAAGGCATTGCCGCGACTCGCAAAGGCCATGGTGAGGTTAAAAGTCTGCAGCAATATCATGCTGATATTGGTTGATTGAAACAACCCATATCAACATGAAAAATACGACGACGACCAACATCGTCATTTTATCTCATACCCATTATAACAGACATGATCAAATTTAAGCCCACCAATTTACATTCTATACAATTATACTCACACAGATTATACCCACAAAAAGTCAATGATAAAAAATTTTAAGTTTGCAATTACCAAAATCCTATGTTAAAGGCCCCAACTTGGATTTACAGACATTTATTTATTGTAAAAAATAACCTTGAGTTACGGAAATACCGCATTCCCCGGTTCCCGACTCATACCCGGCCAGGTATCGTTATATGACGGGATATAAAGCCCGCATTACCCTTAAGGCCAATAAACTTTAACAGGGGGTTTAAATTTAAACCAATGACAGAAAACAACATCACCAACAGCACTGAACAGGAAGACCCGTCGATGGAGGCGGTAATGAACGAAAACTTCGACCAGGAAAACGATTCTGAAAAGGATAGTTTGGACGAAGAGGATTTTGATGATGATTTTGCCGCCATGTTTGAAGAGAGCATTAAAGGCAAGGATGTCAAGGTCGGTGGGCTGGTTAGCGGAACCGTAGTCCTGGTTAATGATAATAATGTCGTTATCGACATCGGCTATAAATCAGAAGGGCATATCCCGATCAATCAGTTTCGTGACGCCGATGGCAAATGTTCGGTCACTGAAGGTGACGAAGTTGATGTTTTTCTTGAACGCTACGAAGATGAACATGGCAACATCCAGCTCTCCCGCACCAAAGCTGAACGTATGAAGGTCTGGGAAGAGATCAAGCGCATTGCCGATGAAAATGAAACCATCGAAGGGGTTATCACCTGCAAAGTCAAAGGTGGTCTTTCCGTTGACATCGGGGTTCCCGCTTTTCTGCCCGGCTCCCAGATCGATCTCAAGCCGGTTCGTAACCTTGACAAACTGATTGGCGAACACTACGAGTTCCGCATTCTTAAACATAACCAGAAACGTAATAATGTTGTCATCTCCCGCCGGGCTGTTTTGGAAGAATCCCGCGAAAAGATGAAGGAACAACTCCTCGAGAAACTCCAGGAAGGAGCGATCATCGAAGGGGTCGTCAAGAACATCACCGACTACGGTGCATTCATTGATTTGGGCGGCCTCGACGGACTCCTGCACATCACCGACATCTCCTGGGGCCGGGTCAACCATCCGAGTGAGCGCATCAACGTCGGCGAAACCATAGACGTCAAGATCATCAAATATGACCAAGAACGGCAAAGGGTCTCCCTTGGCATTAAACAACTCAAAGAAGATCCCTGGACCAAGGCAGCCGAAAACTATCCGGTCGGTACCAAGGTCACCGGCAAGGTTATTAGCATTAAGGATTACGGTGCTTTTGTCGAAATCGAAG
>CAZUXG010000080.1:0-8682 GCA_964623985.1 uncultured Thermodesulfobacteriota bacterium
GGGGTGTCATAAATCACTATTTCTTTGCCACGTAGCTTATTTTAACTAACGTTAGGTAGGGAGAATACACAAAATAAATTGATTCGTCAAGAAGGAAAAGCGGAAGAAAAGCCAGCACTCTCCAGAGCCCGGCAAAGGGAACGCCAAACAGAAAAAGGCTTATGGAAACCAGAAAGGAGAAAAAAGAATCTCCCAAATCTTTTCATCCTGCGCTTAAAATTTTCGCCGGCCTTGTACCTGAACAAAAGTTCTAATTTTTCAAGACACCCCTTAAACAGTATCTTTGAATTTCAGAGGCAGCTCGTTGGATTTTTTAGTTTTCCATTTGTGTTTCAAGAGGTAGGGTGACATTTACGTTGGTGCCTTGGCCGGGTTGGCTTTCCACGGAAATTGTGCCGTGATGGTGATCGATGATTTTGCGGGTCAGGGGCAGTCCCATGCCGGCTCCTGACATCTTGCTGGTAAAGAAAGGATCGAAGACCCGGACAAGATTCCGGGCCTCTATGCCGTGGCCGGTGTCGGTTATTTTGATCAGCAGGTTAGAGGGGCCGTCAAAGGATGTGCGAATGGTCAATTTGCCGCCGTTATCGATTGCCTCCAAGCCATTGTTGATAAGCTGTATGAAGGCGATGAGCATGTTGTCGTGGTTGATGTGCAGAGGTGGCAAGGTATGGTCGTAGTCACGTTTGATAACGACCTTGTGTTGTTCCTTGAGAGTGGTGGTTTGGGTCAAGGCTTCATCGATTAGGGAGTGTATGTCGAGCTTTTTTTTGCGACCGGCAGAGAGGTCTTGCAGGGTAACGCTTTCCTGGACTATTTTTTCGAGTCTTTCAGTCTCCTTGAGAATTATTTTGGCGTATTCCTTTTTGCGGTCATCTTCGGGGAGTTCTTCGAGAATCCGCCGGGCAAAACCGCCGATTGAGACGACCGGGTTACGAATTTCATGTTCAACTTCTTCAACCATCTGGTTCAGGGCCTTACGCCGTTCCCGGGTGACCGTTTGGTGGTGTTCATGCGTTAGTTTCAGTTTGGATTTTATGCGGGCCAGAAGTTCCTGTAGGTGAAAGGGTTTGGTGATATAGTCATCGGCACCGATATCCAGACCTTTGACTTTGTCACTGATCTCATGTTTGGCGGTTAGCATGAGAATCGGAATATGTTTAGTTGATTCATCTTGTTTGATAATTTCACAGGCTGTAAAGCCATCCATTACCGGCATCATGATATCGAGTAGGATCAGATCCGGTGATTCCCGGTGGGCAAGATCTACGGCCTCTTCACCGTTATAACCTTTGAGGGTTCGGTAACCTGACTTTTTCAGAATCTTGTCGAGCAGTTTGACATTGTCGAGATTATCATCAACAATCAAAATTGTTTCAGTCATGGCTGATGTTCCTTAATAATGGCGGCGATGGTTTCCGGAAAGGTTCGGACATTGATTGGTTTTGAGATATAGGCGTCACAGCCGGCGGCCAGACTTTTCTTCTTATCGCCGACCATGGCGTGGGCGGTCAGGGCGACAATCGGTAGAGTCGTAAACTTCTCTTGCTGGCGGATTTGTCGGGTTACCTCATAACCGTCCATATCGGGCAGGTTGATATCCATCAGGATAAGATCAGGGTTGATGGTGTTAAGCCGTGTTAGAGCTTCGTTACCGTCAACGACCCCGACTACCTTGTAGCCTCGGCGCCCGAGAACTTTGAGTACCAGTTGGCGATTATCGTCGTTATCTTCAACCACCATAATAACCAGCTTTGTTTTTTCACTCATCTTTTCAAAACTCCTTTGTTGGTTCTCGCTATTTGTTGGCGAGGCAGTTTAAACTGCCTGCTGCTCACTATCCGCTATTTTTCGATTGGCATAAAAAATGAGAAGGTTGAGCCCTTGCCATAGTGACTGCTAACTTGAATAATACCGTGATGCATCTCAACCAGGCGTTTGGTGATACTTAAACCGAGGCCGGTGCCGCCATACTTACGGCTGGCGGAAGCATCAAGCTGGATAAATTCGCCAAAGAGGCGCTCCCGATCTTCCGGTTTGATACCGATACCGCTGTCTTCAACTGAAACTAAAATATAGTGCTTTTGTAGATCGAGCCCGGCTGGCGGTTTTCCAGTCCAGAGCTTGGCTTTTAAGGTGATGCGGCCTTGAGGATTGGTAAATTTTATCGCATTGTTGAGTAGGTTGATCAGGATCTGGCGCAGTTTCTCGGAATCGCCGATAACCTTGGGTAAGTTGGTCTCTTTTTCCAGGGAAAAATGTAACTTTTTGTTTTCGAACAACGGGCTCAGAGTGGTAAGGGTTTCGTCGATAACCGTATCAAGCGAGATCGGGTTTAAAGTAAGCATCATCTTGCCGGCTTCGATTTTTGAGAGGTCAAGGATGTCGTTGATCAGAGTGAGCAGGTTAGTAGCATTTCGTTCAACGGTTTCCAAGCTCTCTTTCTGGTCTTTATTAATGGCTCCGTCAACCTCGTCGATAAGGAGTTGGGTGTAACCGATAATCGAGTTCATTGGGGTGCGCAGTTCATGGGACATGTTCGCGAGGAATTCCGATTTCAGGCGGTCGAGCTCTTTTAACTCTTTGTTGGCTTCGCCCAGTTCGATAGTTTTTCGTTCCAGCGCGACAGTTCTCTCGGCGACCTTTACCTCAAGTTCCCGGTTAAATCTAGCGAGTTGGTCGTAGAGCTGGGCCATATCAATCGCAACTCCCAGATGCTGGGCCAGAGTCTGGAAAAGATCGATAAACTTGTCGGAAAAATAGCCTTTTTTCTTTATCGAAGAGGCGCTTAAAACCCCGATAATCTCCTTTTCTGAAAAGATCGGGGCCTGGACGAATGATTTGATCCCCTGGCCGGTTATCAAGTTGGTGGAGATCGGTTTGTTGATCTTGTCCGTGTCGGGAACATAAATTATCTTGCCGGTCAGAAAACATTCACCGGAATGGCATTCCATATTGGGCTGGCGCTCGGCGGTTTTGACAAATTCAGGTCTCAGTCCTCGTTGCGCTTTGATGCGCAGCATACCATCGCGGTCAAGCAGGCGGACAGAGCAGTTATCGACAGCGAATTTATTGACTAGAAGGTCAAGAGTATCGTTCATGACCTGTTCCGGGTCGAGCGATGCGGATGCTATGCGACTCGCTTCATAAAGCACCGATAACTCTTTGATGTGTTGTTGCAGTTCCTCCTTGCTGGCTTCCAGTGAAAGGGAGATCTTGCCGAAGATATCAAAGACATTTTCCATCTCGGAGCCCAGGGCTTTCATGTAGGTGGCACAGATAATGCGGGCGGCCGAGGCACCGACCGAACCGGCAATACTCTTTTCGATTTCGGCGGCCAGCTGCATGCGCTTTTGATCATTCATCTCGGAAAGTTTGTCGGCGTAATCTTTAGTTGCAAAAAATTTGACCAAGACTTGATGGGCCTTTTCTTTGCCGATAAAGCGGGTCATCAACTTCTCGAGCTCTGATAGAGCCGGGAAGTTGGCGTAGCGTTTTTCGCTCATGAAGCGATCGGTAGGCGGCTTGAAGACATCGACGAATTTCTCCGCTTGACGGAGGCAGATATCATCCTGGGAACCGATCAGCGAGATCGCCGTGTAAGCTATGATATTACAGCTCAGAGACCAGAAGAGGGCATGAGAGTAGAAATCGAAACCCGTAAGGCCGAAGAGCTCGATTGGGTTGAGCCACCAGATGTCCAGTGGTCCATGTAACAGGATTGAGCCCGGCAACCAGCCGGAGTAGACAAAAGAGGGGACCATCAGGGTGTAAAACCAGAGGATAAAACCTAAGGAAATGCCGGAAATCGCGCCATAGCGGGTACCCTTTTTCCAGTAGAGGCCGCCGATTAAGGCCGGGGCTGTCTGAATCGCCGCCGAAAAGGAGATCAGGCCCATGTTGACCAGCATGTAGGAGTCGCCGATGATGCGAAAAAAGAGATAGCCGAGAAAGATAACCAGCAGGATTCCCAGACGTTTTAAGTGGAGCAGCCAGGAAGAGAGATCGGCCTTGACTTTAAAAAGCAGCAGCAGCGGCATGATCAGGCTGTTGAGCAGCATTGTACTTAAAGTGACTGAAGAGACGACTACCATGCCGGTTGCGGCCGAAAGCCCACCGATGAAAGCTAAGACTGACAGGGCTGGTTGTGAGTGGAGCAGCGGCAAGGTCAGGACGTAGGTATCGGCAATCGAAGCGGGCCCGCCGATTTCCAGGAGGCCGCCAAAAGCGATCGGAATGACGAAGAGGTTGATCAGAAAAAGATAGAGCGGGAAGAGATACATCGCTTTTTTGATATGCTCTTCGTGGTGGTTCTCAATTACCCCCATATGAAACTGTCTTGGCAGAAACATGATTGCCGCCATCGACAGGATGACCATGGTGAACCACGACTGGTAACTGTTGGCCGGCGAGGTGTTGATCAAAAGCAGCTCCCGGTAGAGGTCGTGGTTGGCGATTTGGGTAAGGATATCCTTGAAGCCGTCGAAGAGGCCATAAGTGACAAAGAGGCCGACGCATAAAAAGGCGATCAATTTAACCACAGATTCGAGGGCGATTGCGGCAACCATACCCTCATGTTTTTCGGCCGAATCAAGGTGCCGGGCACCGAAGAGAGCGCCGAAGAGAGTTAGTACTAGCGAGATATAGAAAGCTGTCTCAAGATAGAAGGGGCGTCCCGCATAATTGGGGATGTCGCTGGCCACAACTGTTTGGAGGCCGGGCCCCAATTCGGGGTGAACCAGGATTTCAAACGTAGTGGAGATCGATTTGAGCTGCAGGGCGATATAGGGCATTATGCCTATAATTGCAAAGATGGTTACCAGGGCGCCGAGATATGAACATTTGCCGTAGCGGGAACTGATGAAATCGGCAATTGAGGTGATGTGGTTTTCCTTTGTGATGCGGATCATCTTACGCAGGATAAAACCCCAAGCGAAAGCGGTCAGAGTCGGGCCGATATAGAGGGAGATGAATTTGAAACCGGTATTGGTGACTTCGCCGACGCTGCCGTAAAAAGTCCAGGATGAACAGTAGACCGCCAGGGTCAGAGCGTAAACATAGGGATTGGCGACGATGCTTTTGCCTTTTAGTTTACGTAGATCGGCATAATAGGCAACGGCAAAAAGAAAAAGCAGGTAGCTGAGCGAAATTCCGGCGATCAGCAGGTAGCGGGGGTTATAGTTGATTGTCCTCTTCGCCTTTTTAAATAAGGAGTTGCCAGTAGTTGGTTGCCAGAGGTCAGTGTTTTTTACTAACGGATGGTGTCTGACTATTGTAAACAGAGTTTATTAAATTCAGAGAATACAATTATTGGTTAGTGTTACGCCAAGGATGAAAAGGGCAAGTAATTTAAGTAAGTTCAGAGTTGACGTGACACTGGTTTGAATTAAAATCAATTAGTAAAATATTATTCATGGTGATCGGTCAGCGAAGAGTAGACGAAAATTACAATTATTGACGTTAACCAGCCCAGCATCAAATAGAGATAGAGGATGGGGTAGCCAAAGACCTTAAAATCTTTGTTGAAAATATGGATGATCGGGTAGTTGATAAAGAAGAAACCAAGGACAAAAAAGATCACCCACCACTCTTTTTTATAGAGTATGCGTATTGTCTTTTTCATATTCTAGCCTTTTCCTGAATAGTTATTGGTTTTGAGTTCTAGCGTTTTATTTTAGAGGATCGTCAGACGAGGTTTTTTTGAGCTCCGTTGTCAGTTGGATTGAACTGATGGCCTGCCATTTTTCAACCCCGGCGGAGCGGGCCAGGCCGGCCAGTTGGATGTTGTATTCGTAGAGGGCGTTGTAGTAGCTGGCTTCAGCTTCAGTCAGGGCGGCTTGGGAGTCAAGGATTTCCGTGGCCGTGCTGAGCTGGTTTTGGTACCTCAGTTTGGTGACCCGGTAATTTTCTATACCGAGTTCAACCTCTTCAGCAGCGGTCGCGATATTGCGGTAGGAGGTGGCAGCATTCTCAAAGTTATTTTTGATCTCCAGAGCGATCTCATCCTCGACCTGCTTTAAGGTTCGGCGGGCCTCTTCAACACCCGCTCGGGCGCCTTTTACCTGGTGCCCCCGCCGACCCCACTCCCAGAGTTTCCAGGTGGCGCCGATTGATATAAAAGTGTTGTAGGGGGTCGAGGTGATACCGTCACCGTCGACCGTAAATTTATCACCCATGCGGGTATGGTTGGCCTGCAGAAAAAGATTGGGATAATATTCGCTTTGCGCCAGTTTCACCTGGTGTCCGGCCGAGGTGATCGCGTAGTTGGCGAGGCGCAGTTCAGGCCTTTTCGATAAGGCTATGGTCGTCGCTTTGTCGAGCGAGAAATCCATGGTTTCTTGACTTGGTTCATCGGTGACCGTAAAAGTGCTGTCCCGATCAATCTGTATGATGGTTGCCAGTTGGGCCCGTTTCAGTAAGACACTGGTATTGACGCGGCGCTGCCGCTGCAGGGCCTGGCTCAGTTTAACTTTAGAGTAGAGGAGGTCATTTAAGGGAATTAGTTCATTGTCAAAAAAGAGCTGAGAATCACGGGCCTGGGCTTCGAGGCGGGCCACCGTGCGGGTCGCGGTTTCGGCAAATTTCAGTTGTTTGAGATAGTTGAAATAGGTGGCCACTGTCTCGTAGGTGATTTCGAGGTGGGCGAGCTCTTCTTCAGCCTGAGCTTTTTTGATGCCGAGTCGGGCCAAACGATAGTTTTCAAGAATACTGAATCCGGTAAAAAGTGGTTGGGTCAGGGTGATGTCGAAATTGTAGAGATCCTGGGTGTTGGCGGGGAAACTTAGGCCTTCGATATCGTAGGAGTTGATCTTGTCCCGATACATGAATGAGTAGCCGGTTTCGAGCTTAGGGAGAAATTCGGTTTTTGCGGCTTTACTTAATTCTTCGGCTTGCACTGTTTGGAAATACTGGAGCTGAATCCGGGGATTACGTTGCTGGGCGAGCTCCAGGCATCTCTTAAGTGAATAGGTTTCTTGGGCGGATGCTGTGATAACGCCAAAGTCTGAAAATAGAAAGATGAGAGTTATTATGAGACAAAATGTGATGGTTCTGTATCGGCGGAAAGAGCACATAGTAAATAAATCCGATTAAAAATTGGAGGGTAAAGATTAAGCACGGCGTCCGCCTGTGCAAAAATTTTCAAGGGTTTTCTAATATTTTGCTACACTTTTCAGATTTAAGAGTCAAGGAAACAATTTTGTCTGTTGAATAAATCGTAATACTTGCTCTTAAAAAAACTTTTTTAGAACCTCTCTATATTTGTCAAACTCATCGGAAAAGATTTTTCGAAGTATTCCAGCTCTCACCTATGTAATCACCGGAGTAATAATGTAAAATAGTGCTCATTTACGGTGCTGCCCCATTGCTTCCCACTTTGCTGTTTGATGAGTTTAAAGCCGACTTCTTCATATAGGTGTCGTGCGGCATTAAGCCCCTCGAAGGTCTCGAGGTAGACCTTTTTGTAACCCTTGATTTTGCAGAAATCGATGGCTTTCTCGAGGAGTTTTTGGCCCACCCCTTTCCCCTTAAGAGAATCAGAAATAATGAACCACCTTAGATGGGCGCCTTCATTTTCTCCATTAATACCATCTATAGTAACTGAACCTTCAATACGGCCATTTTTTATGGCCAGCCAAAAACCATCGCTGTTTTTATTGTAGCGTTGGAGAAACTCTGAAAGCTCAGTCGCGACCTTGGCTTCAAAATAGAGTCCAAATCCCCAATGTTTGTGGTAATAGGTTCCATGAAGTTCAGCAACCCTGCCAATTGAGCCTGGTATATAGTCTTTTTCTATCCTTAATTTCGGCATGTTATTCATAGTTTATTAACCGTTGGCATAAAGTTAGAGTAGGCGACCGCTATTTATTCATTGTTCAACGATTTGAAGAATGTAAAGTTCCGGTATGCCTGCGGTTTGGTCTGTGCCCGGCCAGATGTCGACAGAGAATTTGAATGTCATCTACTTTATCCTATGCAAAAAGCCACCACCCTTAACAATTTACAAGTGATTTAAAATAAACAGGAACCTTTGCCTCAAAGGTCATCAGCTCTTTTGTATGGGGATGTAATATGGAGATGGAGGCCGCATGCAGTGTGAGTCTCTTAATACCCTTCTCCTTTTTCCCATATATTTTATCGCCTGCTATGGGACAATTTTTTTCCGAAAAATGGACTCTTATCTGATTTTTCCTTCCTGTAAGGAGATCTATTTCAAGCAGACTGTATTTTTTTGATTCCTTAAGAACTTTATATTTGGTCTTTGCAAGTTTGCCTCTTTTAGGATCAGCAACAGAGTACATTTTATGGATACTGTTTTCGGCAAGATAGGAAGTGATTACGCCCTCCTTTTCGGGCAACCTTCCATGTACTACGGCAGAGTACTTTTTCTGAAATTTCGGCCACTCATCCTGAAGGTAACGCTTGGCCTTTTCATTTTTAGAGAAAACGAGAACCCCGGAAGTATCTCGGTCCAGGCGATGTACGATAAATATCCGATTTCTTGATTTTTGAACCCCTCTTCGCACGTAATCATTAAGGAGATAATAGGCGGTGTTCTCTTTGATCCTCTCCGTACTCACGGTTAAAAGACCATTCATTTTATCGACAACTAGAATGTCATGATCTTCATAGAGAATAGAAAGATTTCGGGGCTGAAATCTTTGCGGGGGAGGGGTGAATTTT
>CAZUXG010000081.1:0-8433 GCA_964623985.1 uncultured Thermodesulfobacteriota bacterium
GCAAAAAGGTCATTTTACGAGCTATCCCGTATTGGCGAGAAGTCGGCCCGGAAAAGTTTATTGAAGATGAAGAAGCCCGCTATATTTGCCCCGAATGCGGTAATAAGGTTTTCCGGGGCGTTGTAAAATGCAATAAGTGTAAAGTGAAATTGGACTTAGATTGCTAAATAATATATCTGGTATCTTATGGCTAACAGGAACCCCATTGGAATATTTGATTCAGGAGTAGGCGGCCTGTCTATCGCGCTTAGAGTCCGTGAAATTCTTCCCAAAGAGAATCTGCTTTACGTGGCTGATTCCGCCCATGCACCATATGGTGATAAATCAGAATCATACATTGTACAAAGGTCTTCATTGCTGATTCAATTTTTACTTAAGAAAAAGGTTAAGGCTATAGTTGTTGCTTGTAATACAGCAACAGTTTCATCAATCCAGAAGCTACGTTCTGAATATGCAATACCAATTATCGGTGTGGAACCTGGCGTAAAGCCCGCAGTACTTACCAGCAAAAGTGGTGTTGTTGGTGTTTTAGCAACAGAGCAAACACTGAATAGTTTTTCTTTTACCAGTCTCATGCGTCGCTTTTCTACAAATGTTAAAATTGAAATCCAGCCATGTCCAGGTTTAGTTGAGCGAGTCGAAAAAATGAACCTTTATGGCCATGAAACTGAAGAGTTGATAAAGCAGTATGTCCTTCCACTACTAGAAAAAGGGGCTGATAATATTGTTCTTGGTTGCACTCATTATGCTTTCTTAACTCCAGCCATACAAAAAATAGTTGGTAGCAAAGTTGGAATAATCAATACTGATATTGCCGTCGCAAATGAAGTGGCTCGGCGCTTAGACAGCGAAAAATTACTATCAACCAGTAAATTGTGTGGTCGTGAAGAATTCTGGAGTAGTGGTGTCCAGAGTGTAGCTTGTCAACAGTTCAGTAAGTTATGGGGAAAATCTGTAAATGTCCTAAAAATGTAGTAATATATGCACGAAACACCTTCAAAATATTACTGGAGAGCAATTGCGAATATACGTAACAAAAAAAGTAAAAAAGTTCGAACAAAGAAAAATTGTTCGGGCTTTTTTACTGAGTCATCCCGAGTTTTTTACGAGTTTATCAAGAATTACGCTGAATAGTTACATAACCTGATTTATTATGGCCGATTTTTTCTCCCGTAATCATTTTCGCTCTTTTCTGGAAGCTTTTGACAACCCCACCTGGGTTGTCAACCGTGCCTTTCGCTTGGTTTATATGAACCCGGCGGCGATAAAAAAATTCTCCCTCAATGTCGATCATGCGGTAGGCAAATACTGTCATCAGGCTCTTTTTGAGAACTCATCGCACTGTCCTTTTTGTTTTCTTGAGCAGGTTTTTTCCTCTAGAGAGGCAAAAAACACAAACTTTACCCTGCTTGATACTGATGGTCGTAACCATGTCTACGCCTTAAGCAATTACCCTTGTTTGGGAGTTGATGGCGAAGTTGATTACGTGTTGGCAGTCTGTGTTGATAAAAGTGAAGGGGCTGATCTTTTTGCCGAGATTTCCCGTCTTCAAGGTCTTGCGGCAATGGGGCAGTATAGCGCTGAGCTGAGTCATGAAATTCGTAACCCTTTAAATTCGATAGAGATTCAGATGTCGTTGCTCCAGAGAATGGCGGCTCGTCTCCCTTGTGACGAAGCGGCCAATTTTCTGAAGGTCGTCGAAGTGGTCAGGCTGGAAAGCCGTCGTCTTAATTCACTGGCCGGTGATTTTCTCAAAATTCAGAAGAGCCGGAGCCTGACTTTGGCCGATTGCGACCTTTTTGCGGTGCTTCGTAATGTGGTCGAGTTGTTTCGTGAAGAGGCTCGGGTAGCTCATGTTGATATCCGTTTACGGCTGGCAGAAAAATCGGTTTTTCAGCGAGCTGATAGTGATAAGTTGCAGCAGGCCTTTATGAATTTGGTGAAAAATGCTCTGGAGGCTTTGGCCGAAGGGGAGGTTGAAGATGCTATTTTAGAGGTTGACGGCCGGCTTATTGGTGATCGGGTGGTGTTGACTTTTGCCGATAGTGGTAGCGGAATTCCTTTTGCCCGGCAGGCGAAAATATTTGATCTATTTTATACTACTAAGGTTTGTGGTACTGGTATTGGGCTGCATTTGTGTCGTGATGTGATACGCGCTCATGACGGCGAGATATCTTTTGTCAGCGATGAAAAAGGTACGGTATTTACGGTGGTCTTACCCCGAATGGAGTCCGATGAGTAAGCCGAAAGATCTCAAAATTGTAGTGGTCGATGATGAAGAGCGCGCCGTCGAAGGTTTGGTTGAGCTTCTTAAACTGGATGGTTTTACGGTGGCTGGCTATAGTCAACCAGATCGGGTTCTTGATCATCTGCGGCGTAATTCGGTCGATCTTCTGCTTACCGATCTGAAGATGCCGGAGATCGATGGGATTGAGCTTTTACGGCGGGCTCGGACTCTTGACGCAGCCATCAGTGTGATCATGATCACCGGGCAGGGGACGGTTAACGATGCTGTCGCGGCGATGAAGGCCGGGGCCGACGACTACCTTGTCAAACCGATTAACATTGATGAATTAGAGATTACCATTGCCCGCATCTGTGAAAAACGGGAACTCCTGGCTCAGAACCGGGTTTTGCGGGAAGCTTCTAGAGAGCAGGCCGGGCGGCCCGATTTTATTGGCCGCAGCCTGGAAATGGAAAAGATCTTTCGGGCGCTTCGCGATGTTGCCCCAACCATGGCCAGCGTTTTGATCGAAGGTGAGACGGGTACCGGTAAGGAGTTGGTGGCCCGAGCTCTGCATCGTCTCGGAGCTCGTTCTGAAAAACCTCTGATTACCATTAATTGTGCGGCCCTCCATGAAGGCCTGCTTGAAAGTGAGCTTTTTGGTCATGTCAAAGGGGCTTTTACCGGGGCTGTACGTAATAAACAGGGCAAATTTTCACTGGCTGACGGCGGCACCATTTTTCTTGACGAGATTGGTGATATGGCGTTATCCGTGCAGGCTAAACTTTTACGGGTTCTGGTCTCTGGAGAGTTTCAGCAGGTTGGTGGAGAGAAGACTCATTATGTAGATGTCAGGGTTTTGGCCGCGACCAATAAAGATCTGCGGGCGGCGGTGGCGGAGGGTAAATTTCGTGAAGATCTCTATTATCGTCTCAATGTTGTCCAATTTACCTTGCCCCCCTTGCGGGAACGTCCTGGTGATGTGGCTCTTTTGACTAAATATTTTTGTGAGCAAATTGCCAAGCGTGAGCGGCGGCAGGTTGTTTATCCGGAGCGGGCGGCAATGCGGCTACTCGAAGGTTCACCTTGGCCCGGAAATGTGCGTGAACTGGAAAATGTCATCGAGAGAGCCGTTATCTATGCCAAAGATCGCCCGATTATTGTTGAGGACTTGCCCGATCATCTGCAACCGTCTAATGCTTCTGCTTCGACTTTGACCGAAGAGCGGGCGGGAGGTGGTATGTCTATCGTCGGTCTGACGATCAAGGAGATGGAAAAACGGATGATTCTGGCGGCCTTGGAGCGCTGCCCAAGCAAAGCCCAGGCGGCCAGGGAACTGGGTATCAGTGTTCGGAAAATTGAGTACCGAATCAAGGAGTGGCAGCAATGATGCGGTATTACCGGTTTCACCCAGTAATAAAGTGCAGTCCGGCAGCCGGTTATCTGGTACAAGTATCGATATCCGCGGACGAATTTTCCATGTTCGGAATGGCCGTCAGCGTCCGCGGCGTTCGGCCAGAGGTATAGATAATTCTGGAGATCGGGTAGTAACCTTACTGGTCCCGGCGGGGGTGGTGCTCGACGACCTGACGGGTAAGGAGGCTCTTCTTAAGATTTTAGGTTGACTTTTTGTAGTTATTGGTAAACTCTTTGACCTTCTCGAAGGTTTTGCGGCTGGTTACATGCTCAAGACGACAGGCATCAAGTTCGGCGATCTCATGGTCGATTTGCAGAACCACTGTCAGAAAATTGTAGAAAGTTTTATGACGCTCACCAATTTCCCGCGCAATTTTTTCCCCGGCTTCAGTTAAGGTTAAAAAGCTGTAACGTTCGTAATTTACCAAGCCCTTCTCCGCCAACCCCTTCATTGCCCCGGTGACGCTCGGCATCTTGACATTGAGCCGTTTGGCGACATCCTTGACGCGTGCAACTCGTTGTTCTTGTTGAAGATTGAGTATTGCCTCAAGATAGTCCTCCATGTTGGAGGTCAACTTCCCGCGACTTTTTTGGTTGTTCATGGTGCAGCCTTTTTTCTCTGGGTCAGGATTAATTACTCTTTCTTAAGTTTCTTAGTTACTCATAAGTTTAATAGCCCCCCTTACACTATTTGTCAAATAATTCATCCGGTAGGCGGCCTGTTTTTAGTGGTATGTTTGTTGCTAAGAATTAGTTAGGCTTTTTATTTTAACCTGGCTATTTAGACAAAAGCTGTACCAAGTTGTTTTTATTATGAGGATTAACAAAAAAGGGGTACCCGTATTTTACAGGCACCCCTTTTTGCGAATTGGAAATAGTCCTTAGTTTTCTTAAGGATTCAGCAGCTCACAGGCCATGATCGTCTGTTTGCAGAGCACCGAGGTCGTAACCGAGCCGACGCCAGCCGGAACCGGAGTGATTTTTTCAACGATTGGTTCGGTTTCGGCAAAATCGACATCGCCGCAGTATTTGCCGGGTTTGTCGGGATCTTCATTGATGCCTACATCAATCACAATCTGGCCGGCTTTAACGAAATCGGCTTTGACCATTTTGGCGCGGCCCACGGCGGCGATCAGGATATCAGCTTCCTGGCAGACTTTATTCAGGTTCTCGGTGCGGGAGTGGCAGAGAGTGACCGTGCCGTGTTCACGCAAGAGGAGCATGGCGACCGGTTTGCCGACCACCAGGGAACGACCCAGGACGACGCAACGTTTTCCCTTAATGGGGATATTGTAGAAGTGGAGCATCTCCATGCAGGCGGTCGGCGTACAGGGAGGGAAGCCGGTGAGATCATCGGCGAAGACCTTGGCGGCCCCGCCTAAAGTTAGACAGTCAACATCTTTTTCGACCGGGATCAGGGCGCGGATTTTACGATCATCAAGGTGCTTTGGTAGTGGAGCGAACATCAGGATGCCGTGGACTGAAGTGTTAGCGCCAACATCGGTGACGGCTTTCTCAAAATCCGCCTGGTTGATATCTTCAGGGTACTCAAAGACCTCATAAGCCATGCCCACGACGTCACAGGTTTTTTTGGCTCCGCCTTCATAAAAGAGATCGTCAGGACGGGCACCAACCCGGATAATCCCGAGTTTGGGCATGATGTCGCGGGCTTTTAAAGCTTCTACCTTTTTTGTCAATTCTTCTTTAATTGCGTCGGCAACCGGTTTGCCTTTCAAAATTTCAGCCATTAGGAATTTCTCCTTATAGTAACAATAGAAAGTTATTTAATAATTATGTTTCTTGGTTATTTTAACTTGCCAAGTACGAGTTCGAGGGTCTCATCAGCTATCTTACTGCCGTCGGCAAGAAGTTCATCCATTTCCGCCTTGGCGGCTTTGTTGAACTCCTGATCTTTGATGCCGTTGATGTTGATGATGACATTGAGGCTCCCGGAAATCAGGGCGGCTTTTAAGAATACGACGCCACAGGCGACATCGGAGATCGCAATCATGGTGCCGATTTCACCCATCCGCCGATGAATCTTGATGCCTTCATAAGCTTGGCGCATAATATCGAGAGGGACGGAACAGGCGGTTTTGCCGCAAGCTTCCATGGTCTCAGCTTTAAGCTTTTTCTCTTCGGGGGTCTCTTTCGGCATGCCGTAGGCTTTGGAGAGGGGTTTGAAAACCTCAGCGTCCTTATCGACTAGAGCTTCGAGGGCGGCGATGACTTTGGAACCCTGAGCGACGAGCTCTTTGGCCTCATCTTCAACGTCGGCATATTTCTTTTTGCCGATGGTCAGGTTGCCGACCATATTGGAGAGGGCCATGCCGATCGCACCACCCATAGCGGCGGCTCCACCACCACCGGGAACCGGCGCTTTGGAAGCCAGAACTTCATTGAAATCTTTACATGTGCTGTTGAGCATTGACATGGTGTAACCTCCTCTTTTTCAGGTATTAAGATGAGTACCGCAGGCCCGATTAGGGGTCGATTGTCTATTGTATTTTATCGAGCACAAAATCAGGCTTCGCTTACAATGGATGCTTTACTTTGTCAAGTGAAAATATTCGCCAGCGCTATCCAGGTTAACGTAGAGAGAAGAGGGCGTAGAGGCTGAAAAGGTAGGTGCCGATTACCAGAAGTGAGTCGATTGGCCAGCGGCCGGCAATCCGTTTTTCGGATGCGTAGCGGCCGGCAAAAAGATAGAGTCCGGTCATCAGCAGGCCGATTGCAGCTATCAGGCTCTGGCTTGAGGAGGCCGCGGCAAAGAGACTTGAGCGAAAAAAGAAGAGATCGGCCAGAGCGAGGATGGCAATATTGAAGATGTTGCTACCGAAGATATTGCCGGCTGCCATGGCAAAACTGCCGATCCTGACGGCGCTGATAGTTACGACAATTTCGGGTAGTGAGGTGGCAATGGCCAGTAGGCTATTGCCGACAAAGGTGGTTCCCCAACCGGTAATCGTGGCGATATGCTCAGCGCTGGCGGCCAGCGTCATCGAGGCCGCGACAATGATGGCGGCGTTGATTAGCAGGCGACGTTTGAGTTCCGGAGGGATAATTTTGCCGGGAGTGTCGGTGTCATGTAAGGAGTTTGTCCCGGGGATGTCCGACAATTGAAAACGATGTAGTTTTTGTAACCCGATAATATAGATTGTGGCAATCAGCAGAGAAAAAAGATCTATGTGGAGAATGTGCCAGAAACCTTGGCTGGCAAGCCCCATTAAAGCCATGCTTATGATGATCAGGGAAAGGTAGGCGGTAAGCTGGTTTTCTTCGTTAAGCTTGTGGCGTTCTTTATTGGGGTTCCGGACAATGGCGAGGTCTAAAAAAGCAAGGATCGCCAGATTGGCGGCATTGCTGCCGAAAATATTGCCTAAAGCCAGGTTGGGCGCATTGCAAAAAAGGGTGGCACTGATTGTGCTGACGAGTTCCGGTAGGGAGGTGATGAGTCCCAGCAGAATGACACCGACAAATCCGTGACTCATGCCGGTTACTTCAGCCAGTTGGCCAGCGGCTCTAGTTAATCGTTGGCCGGAAATCAGAACCGCAAGCGCCGCAAATATAAAGATGATCCAGATCATAGGTTTAATTCAGCCTGTAGCCTTTCTAACCACCTGAAATGAACAAAAAGCCCGGTAATTGATTTTTGCAATTACCGGGCTCATAAAAATGTCTTGTTTTACATTGGACCGGTGGGTCTATTCACCATTACTCTTTTCTTCCTCGTCGACATCAGCGCTAACGATTTCAGGGTCTGCCACATCTTCTACAGATTCTGTTGCCGTTTCAGTGGCAACCCTTTCTGCGGGGATTTCGGCGTTGACATCAGGGCTCGCTACAGCTTCCACAGAAGTTTCTACACTGGTTTCTTCAGTGACTTCAGATGTTTCAACGGCAACCCTTTCTGTGGGAGTATCGGCGGCTGCTGCAGTCTCATCCTCGTCACCATCTTTGCGGCTCTCGGTGGCCTGCTGGAGGATCTCGCCTAACGAGACTTTACCTTTTTGGAAGCTGTCTGTGATGTACTCGCCGCTTTCCATCTTTTCTTTTTCTTCAATAAAAGCCTTGATACTCAGTCCGATCTTGCGGTCGTCATTGTTGATGTTCAAGATCTTGGCGGTTACGGCATCACCGACCTTGAGAACATCCTCGGTCTTTTTCTCTTTGTCAGAGGTGATCTCCGAGATGTGAACCAGACCTTCAACCCCATCTTCGAGCTCTATGAAAGCACCAAAGTCGGTAATGTTGGTAACCGTACCAGTGATATGGTCATTGGACATAAGTTTTTCACTGATATTCTTCCAGGGGTCTTCATTGAGTTGTTTGATGCCCAGAGAAAAGCGTTGATTGGCAGTGTCGAGGTTAAGCACAACCGCTTGGATGGTTTCCCCTTTTTTGTAGATCTCGCCCGGGTGTTTGAGGCGTTTACTCCAAGATATATCGGAGATATGAACGAGGCCGTCGATATCATTTTCGATGCCGACAAAGAGACCGAAATCGGTGATATTCTTGATTTCGCCCTCAATCTTGGTGCCGACTGGGTATTTATCGATAAGGCTGTCCCAGGGATTGGGCTCAACCTGTTTCATACCAAGGGAGATACGGCGTTTTTCAGGATCGATACTCAAGACCACGGCATCAATCTCGTCGCCGACATTAACGATCTGGGTTGGATGCTTAATCTTTTTAGTCCAAGACATCTCGGAGACGTGAACCAGACTTTCGATGCCCTCTTCGATTTCGACAAAAGCACCGTAATCCTTAATGCTAATAACCTTGCCGGTGAC
>CAZUXG010000082.1:0-8350 GCA_964623985.1 uncultured Thermodesulfobacteriota bacterium
TATTTCAAATACACAATAGAATCAGCCACTTACGATCATGTTGGGAATCGCTGGAGTGCTACCAAAAAACCTTATAAAATACATGGTATTTATTGTTGTTATCTTGTTGTTATCTTTTACCGGGGATAAACTTCTCGCGGCCACCCGGGGGGTCGGGGTTATCGCCGCCATCGGGAGTAATGGGGCCGGACAGGAGACTATTCATCTCTACGATCGAACCACGGCGGTAGTTGTTGGTATCGATCGCTACCTTAACCTTAAGGCCACCTCCTACCTTAAATATGCGGTCAAGGATGCCAAAAGCATGGCCCGGATGTTCAAGGAAAATTACGCTTTCGATCAGGTCATAGAACTCTATAACGAGCAGGCGACCCGAACTCAGATCATGAAGGTTATTCAAGGCGATCTTTCGGCTACCGGGGTTGAAGACGGGGTTGTCATCTATGTTGCCGGTCACGGGATTACGCGCTCCACGGCCCAGGGTGATCTTGGTTATCTGATTCCCTATGATGGTTCCTTGAAATCTAACGAGATGTACAAAAACATCTCCATGCAGCAGTTAAAAAGTGACATCAGCCCGCTGATTCCGGCTAAACATCTCCTTTTTATAGCCGATGCCTGTTTTGGTGGCCTCCTCCTTGCGACCCGCTCAACCTCGGTCGAACCCTCCCGGCAGGCCTCTTATCTTCGCGAGATTACCCGCGAACCGGTACGTCAGATCATTACCGCCGGGGGCAAGAATCAGACGGTCCTCGACGGTGGCAAGGATGGCCATTCGGTTTTTACCGGCCGTCTCCTGGCCGCCCTTGACAGTGTCCAGGGTTATGCCACGGTTCGCGAACTGGGCCTTAAAATCCAACAGCAGGTTTTTGGCGATGCCGCGGCCCGCGGCCATAACCAGAAACCCCTGTTCGGCGAAATCTACGGTACCGGTGATTTTGTCTTCGTCCCTGATCTTAAAAAAAGGGTCCAAAAGGCGGTACTCCAGGTTGAGAAGCTCGAAAAAGAGATCAACGATCTCAACGCCCGCCAGGAAGACGCCAAGCAATATCGCCAGGCGTCCGAAGAGCGCGAAGTTGAGCGCCAGCGCCATAAAAAAGAGGCCGAGCTGGAGCAGGCCCGTTTGCGCCAGGTTGCCGCCCGCCGCGCCGCCCAACTCCAGGTCGAAGCCGCTGCTGCCAGCGCCCGGGCCGTCGCTGACGCCCGTCACGATTTAGCCCAGCAGAAAAAACTCGAAACCGAGAGAAAATCCCGCCTCGCTCACCTTCAAGCCCAAGCCGAAAAAATGCGCCTTGAGGTTAAAAAGATCGGTTCAGAAATCGGTTTCAAAGCCGCTCAAGCCGAAGTCAAAAAGATCAACCAACGTCTTAAAGAGATTGACCAGGAGGTTAGAGTTGAGCAAGAGGCCCAATTAGCCCCGCTCAGAAACCACTACCAGAAGCGCCTTGAAGCGATCACCAGTGTTTCTGTCGAGCCTTGGGACAAGATGTTTGAAACCGAGGCTGATTACCGGGCCCGCAAACAAAAAGCCGAGGGCGAGGTTGATAATCGTCGCACCATGCTTCGGAGTGAAAAGCGCGTTCGGGAGGCGGAGATCGAGAAGGAGTTTGCCAAACTGTTGACAATGCGCCTTCAGAAATTTCTTGAACAGCGCGAGTTTTTGACTTCAAAAAAATATGTGTTGAAACCCCCAGAAGTCAGTTTTAAATTGAAAAAATATGATCCCTATGATGAGACGTTCTCAGTTGATTTTGTAGTTGGTTCTGAAACTTTTGATTGTTCAGCAAAGATTGCAAAAGAAAAAGCCCGCCGGTACTGGCAGAACCCGACCCTATTGCTCCCTCTGGTTACTATGAAAATAAGTGAAAGTGGCGAAGGTGAAATGGTTGAACAAGTTTTGCTGGCGCCCGGAAATGAGCACTATTTAGCCCGCTTGAAAAATTTCACCGATTCTGCCACCGGGATGGAGTTTGTCTGGGTGCCGGGCGGTTGTTTTCAGATGGGGAGTAACCGTGGTGACGCAGATGAAAAACCGGTCCATAAAGTTTGTGTCGATGGTTTCTATATAGGCAAATATGAGGTTACGCAGGGCCAGTGGCGAAAGCTCATGGGCAATAACCCGGCCAGGTTCAAAAAAGGCGATAACTATCCGGTCGAGCAGGTCTCCTGGGATGATTGTCAATTGTTTGTTCGGAAACTTAATGGTCAAAGTAATAAAACTTTCCGTCTGCCGACTGAGGCCGAATGGGAGTACGCCTGCCGCAGCGGCGGCCGGGACGAGCAATATTCCGGCGGTAATGATATTGACCGAGTGGCCTGGTATTCATCAAACAGCCGCAAATCGACCCGCGCCGTGGGCGGCAAAGCGGTCAATGGTCTTGGTCTTTACGACATGAGTGGTAATGTTTGGGAGTGGTGTTCCGATTGGTACGACAGTAACTATTACCAGAAAAGTCCCAGGCAAAATCCGCAGGGTCCTGATTCAGGTTCGTACCGCGTTGCGCGCGGTGGCGGCTGGTGCTACGGCCCGCGGCGCGTGCGTTCGGCTAATCGCTTCATGTACTGGCCGTCTAACCGTATCAGCAACCTCGGGTTCCGGCTGGTTTCCCCAGGTCGGCGCTAGCCGTAAGCCGGCAAGGGGAAGGGGGCTTCGGGGTCGGGCCACGATAACATCTTGAAAACACACAGATTTGACTATGAAAACAGCTGTTTTAACGGTCTATAATGGCGTTTTTGATAGCAAAAACACAACTATAGCCAAATATAACAGCTTAGCAGGTAGTTACTAATCTAGTGGTTGTTAATAATGAGCCCCTAAGCTCAGAATCGATTGGTGATTGAAATTGTCAAAAATATGAGAGATCGATGGTTCGATTGAGTTTTAACTTTTTTAGCAATCAAGCAACAACGTTCTCTGAATCCACTGAATCTGCCCTTAAATCGTTTACGCCGCGGACCACATTATAATAATTAGGGGATTTAGGTTGTAAGGGAGTAAAAGGTTGTAGTATGTGGCATGTTTGGTTGTTTGTCTGTTGTAGTATCTTGGCTAATAGAATGAACGCTAATTGCCCTATTTTTTAATTTTCAGAAATTTATTAACAGTAATACTTAATATCTTGGTATGATGTCAGCACACTTTTAATTGAGGGGGAAAGCAGATGGCAATCTATGCGATTTGGAATAATAAAGGAGGGGTAGGTAAAAGCTACTTAACATTTCAGTTGGCTTCTGAATATGCGAGACAGAATAGAGAAAAGCGGGTTTTGGTCGTTGATATGTGCCCACAAGCTAATTCTTCGTCTATGTTGTTAGGAGGAATGACAAGTGGAGAAGAGAGGTTAACTGAAATTCATTCCTTTCAACCTCGGAAAACAATTTCAGGTTATGTAGAAGATAGAATTCGTAGTCCTTATATGTCTCCAAAATCAGGGGTAGAATATGTCACGCAAGTATCTACGCATAATGGTAGAATCCCATCAAATCTGTTTCTCGTCGTTGGCGATGAGCAATTAGAAATTCAAGCATCAAGAGTCACAAGTGCAACTTTCCCTGGCCCTCAAGATGCATGGCGTATTGTTCATCTTTGGATTCGTGACTTAATCGCTGATATTCAGGCATCATGGAATGATGAGGATTGTTGTGTTTTTCTTGATTGTAATCCTAGCTTTTCCATTTATACAGAGTTGGCTTTGACGGCTGCAGAGAGACTGTTGATTCCTTTTTCAGCTGATGGTTCTTCAAAAAGAGCAGTAAAGGCTGTGTTGTCTTTAGTTTATGGGGAGAGAAGACATCAAGGTGATCCTCAATCAGACTTCTTTCTAGAGACATCGCGGTATCGTATGACATTGCCTGATATTTATATGTATATAGGTAATCGCTTAACTCAAATGAATAATTCATCAGCTTCAGCATTTAAAAGTGTAGTTAATGAAATTGGCGATGAAATATGGGGAGTATGGCAATCATCCCCACAAACTTTTTGTATTCATCCAAATGGATCTTCCACACCCACTTCTCGTAGGTCATTTAAGAGCATGTTTCAGTATGAAGTTAACGACGCAAACACGGCTTCGGTTGTTTCCGGTGCGCTTGGAATACCAATTGCGTCTCTTACTGCGGGTCAAAAGGAAGTGTCTGGAAGAACTATAACCGTTAATCAATCGCAACTTGACAAGCAAGTGCCGAACATCACTCAGCTTGTAGAAAATATAGAATAGATAAATCTCGACGTATCAAGACCTCAAGGCCGCCAAGACCCAACCGCCAAGACCGGGTCGAACCAAGTTAAGTGATTGCTTACCAATAATCCCGAGGTTATGGTTTCCGGTTTCGCGACCAAGAACAGCGAGATTGTTCTATACCTTAACGGCGGCGGAAACCTTTTACTTTCTCTATCAGGGAACCGACGATCTCGAAAATATCAGCGACCGTATACTTTGTCCCAATCTTTTCCAGGTCTATCAGGACGATCTCCCGCCGCTCGATCCGCCGACCGGTTTGACTGCTGAATCACTTCTCGAAGGCCGGATCAAACTGACCTGGAATGCGGTGGCCAGTATCCGTCAGGAAAATTCCCAGGAAGCGATCAGCGCTCCGGGGGCTCAGGAGGAGGCGCTCTCTGATGCGCTGGCACCGGATGCGCCCTCTGATCTAGTGCTCGATCTGGTATCCCAGCACACTTCGCACTTCACACTTCGGGACACTTCGGGGTCGGGCCACGATAACATCTTGAAAACACACAGATTTGACTATGAAAACAGCTGTTTTAACGGTCTATAATGGCGTTTTTGATAGCAAAAACACAACTATAGCCAAATATAACAGCTTAGCAGGTAGTTACTAATCTAGTGGTTGTTAATAATGAGCCCCTAAGCTCAGAATCGATTGGTGATTGAAATTGTCAAAAATATGAGAGATCTATGGTTCGATTGAGTTTTAACTTTTTTCTTCGTATTTACTTTTCAGTAGCTACGTGGTCTTCACAAATACAGTCCAAATTTTTTCCAATAAATTTTAAACTTCAGCGTCTACAGGTTTAGAGAAGGTGGGTAACGAGAACGCTAATAACGGTTTTTCCGACGAAAAACTGGTCGCGATGCTGAAGGACGGCAGTAAGGCCCATGCCCGTCTGCTCTACCGGCGTTACAATAACCAGATACTGCATCATTATATGGGCAAGCGGGGTTTTAAACGCGAAGTTGCCGAGGAGTTGACTCAGGAGACTTTTTTCCGGGTCTTTCGGACGCTTCGTAATCAGGAGCTCCAGGGCCGTTTTATTGGACTGTTGTACAAAGCTGCCTACCATGCTTTTGTCGATTATCTGGCTGAAAAGGAAAAACAGAAAGCTTGGGTCTCTATTGATGACGTTGAAAAAGTTATAGAATTGCCCGATTCCGACCCTGGGGGCGAAAAGGCCTTGTACCAGAAGCAGACGCATCATGCAGTCTGGGCTGCCGTCAGGCGCCTCAACGAAAAACAGCGCCTGGTCATGGAACTCCATTTAGAAGAACTTTCTTACAAGGAGATTGCCGAAATTCTCGAGATGACTACCGGTTATGTCGGTCGGATTATTTTTGATGCCAAAAAGCAACTGAAAGTATTACTGAAAGAGTACTGTTGATGGTGTCATAATAAGTCTCGTATGACGAATTCGGACTTTTGACGCAACTATCGCAGTCAAGGAGAAAAATAATGGAAACTACCTGCCAGGAGCGTGAACTGACCATCAGTTTCTATGTTGATGGCGAACTCTCGGCGGCGGAAACCGCAGAGCTTGAAAGCCATCTGGCGGTCTGTTCCGAGTGCCGCCGTGTCCTTGCTGAAATGCAGAAAATGGAAGGCCTTTTTAACGAAGCTCGAAATCTGTCTCCCGATACCGGTACCGATTTTGATGCTATCTGGGAGAATCTCGAAAAAGAGGTCGATTTCTCGCCGTCGTCAGCAAATCTTTTTCAGCCTATTCTGGCCTGGTTTAAGCGACCTTGGACATTGGTGCCGTTGGCCGTTGCGGCCACGGCCGCGGTCGCCCTGCTGGTTTTCAATATGCCGCAGCCCATTGAGAAACCGACGCAGATCGCCCGTAGCCGGGTTGAATCCGTATCTTTTAACCAGGGCTCATTGATGGTCATGCAGACCGAGGGCAGCGGCGTACCACTGATCTGGATGCTGCCTGCCTCCGGGAAAACCAGTGGGGAGGTTGGTTCATGAAAAAAATTACTATGAGAGTTCTTTTTATTGTTACATCACTTCTTGTTTTAAGTTCATTTTTGGCCCCGGCCCGCGCCGCGCAACGCAATTTGAGCGTCAATGTTAAAGTTATCAAGGCCGACCGGGCCTCAAACCATATCGACCCGAAAATCAAAGATGTGGTCAGCGAATTGGGCCCGGTCTTAAACTTTACGGGTTTCTCCCTGCTCAAAGAGAGTACCTGCGACTTTTCTCATGAGCCCGAAAACCGCATCGGCCTGCCCACCTGCCGGACCTTGACCCTCTTATTCAAAGGTTTTGAAAATGAGTACGTCCGCCTGCGCGTCGCCATCCTCGAAAACAACCAGGAAATCTTCAGTACCGTCCTCCTCCTCGTCGATAACGGCAGTGTCCTGATTGGCGGCCCGCCCTATGAAAACGGTGTCCTTCTGCTCCGCATTACCGGCCATTTTAGCGGCGCATGATGAAAATTGACCGGACCGTATCATGAATTTGTTTGAGGCTTTCCTGGTGATGGCTTTTTGGTCGACCGGATACTCTTCACCTGGGGGCCAGCGGGGTGATTCTCGGCTCTTTCAGATACAGTCTTGGCCCATACCCTCGTCTCTCCCGATTTGATGACTCTATTGGCCGCAATTGTGGTGATGATCTTTTATATGGGGCTGTTGCGTCAGGTGCTAACCCTGTTTCGAGAACTTGAATTATGAAGATGTGAGGCTGATGGTGATTCGTAAACAAAGATTTGTCATTTTAATTGTTCTGTGGCTTTTTACGCTTAGTGCCGCTGCTTTGGTCTCTGCTGCTTCAGAGCCGCTTCGTCATGCCCTGGTTATCGGCAACGGCGACTATAAGGCTGGGCCGTTGAAAAATCCGGTTAATGACAGCCGGGATATACGTGACCTGCTGCGCAGTATCGGGTTTGAGGTTAGCCATCTCGAAAATGCGGGGCAGCGTCGGATGGAGGATGCGATTCGTACTTTCGGCGCAAATCTGCGACGTGGTGGTGGGGTGGGATTTTTTTATTACGCCGGTCATGGAATGCAGGTTGGTGGACGCAATTACCTGATTCCGGTAGGGGCTCAAATCATCTCCGAACACGAGATGAAATACGCGGCCGTTGATCTCGGACGGGTTCTTGATGAGGTCTCCCGGGCCGAAAATCGTGCCAATATTATTATTCTCGATGCCTGTCGTGACAACCCTTTTGCCCGCAGTTTCCGCTCCAGTGCCAAAGGTTTGGCCGAGGTTGGCGATACTCCGACCGGTACCCTGATTTTCTATGCCACCGCGCCCGGTAATACCGCCTTAGATGGTGAGGGCCGCAACAGCCCCTACACCAAAGCCCTGCTTAGTCATCTTCCCACGCCCGGGAGATCTATTCTTGATATCTGTACCAGAGTCAATAAAGATGTGAAGGAAGCGACCAATAAACAACAGCAACCCTGGATGGCCAGTTCCTTAAGCGAATCGGTTATTCTGGTTGCTGGCGGTAGCGCTTTTTATACAACCGATGTCCCGGCAGTTTCAGCAGCTTCACCAAAGACCGGTAGTCTGGTTATTGAAACCCAGCCATCCGGGGCCGCAGTTTCGATTGCCGGTCATTCCCGAGGGCGGTCACCGGTAACTCTAAAAGATCTTGCTCCCCATCGTCTCAAAGTGCGGACTGAACTTTCCGGCTACGAGCCGGCTGCAAAAACGGTCCTCATCCGGGCCGGTCGTAAATCGCACCTCACCCTTCTTCTTGATAAAATAATCACCACCGGCAGTCTCAAAATTACCAGCGATCCAGTTGCAGCCGAGTGGTACCTAGATGGTGCCTATGTTGGCCTGACGCCGGACCGCCTCCCGGAGGTCGAAAAAGGCCCGCATACGGTTCTGGTCAAAAAGTCTGGTTATCGTGATTGGAGTCAGAGTGCGAGCCTCGCGTCCGGCCGGGAAGTATCGCTGGTTGCCACGCTAAAGAAAAGTCCTTCATCAATAATCCCTCTCCCTCGAACAAAGGTTACGAAACCTTTAGCGGGGGCCCGTGAAAAAGCCCTCTATGATGAAGCTTTATCCACTTTCAAACATGGCAATTACAAAGCTGCAAAAGACAAATTCAAAAAATTTATCGCCACCTTTCCTGACAGTACCTATAAAG
>CAZUXG010000083.1:0-2983 GCA_964623985.1 uncultured Thermodesulfobacteriota bacterium
TCGACCGAAGTTTCGATGGGCAGGGTCGCATAAAAATAGCCGGCGATACTGGTCAAGAAAAGGATTAATGCCAGGTGCAGCCAGGGGTGGGTAAAGATATTGCGACAATGTTTTTCAATAAGATTTGCAATCATGATTTAAGCGCCATTTCAGGTGGGAGTGATAATCGTCAAAAATAATATTTAACCCGGCCAAAAATCTGATCAGTCTCTTCGAAAGAGCCAAAGAGGGTATCTGAGTTGCCGCCCAGGATATTGGCGCCGAGTTCAATTTCGAGGTTGGTGAAGTATTTGAGTGTCATCGTGGGTTCCAGGTAGTAGCTCTTGTCGCTGATTGTATAGTTGTAGCGGAGGCGCAGTTCGAGGTTGTGGTTGAAAATGAGTTTGCTGATTTCACCCATAAGGGCGAGGTTGTCATCTTCAAAATAGAGTATCCGATTGCTGTAGTTTAAGATTTTCATATAGGAGAACTGGGTGTTGAAATACCAGTCGTTGGCGGAGCTGTAATCGAGGCCGAGGACGGTGTGAAAAACCGGTTTGCGGATCGAGGTTAGGTCGCTGGAGAGAAATGACATACGGTCAAAATGGGCCGCTTCGCCGCGCAGGCCGAAGGGCCCTAATGTGGTTTCAAACTCGAGGCCTGCAACCTGCTGTCTTTTATAGGTGACAGCGATTCTTTCATCTCTGAAAATGAGGCCGGGTTGGCTCGGAAGCTCTTCGAGATTGTCCTGGGAAAAGGAGCCATCGACTTGCAGAGTTCCAATGGGGAAGTTTTTTATGGTCGGTTGGTTCTCCCAGCCGTAAAGATAGCTCAGGCTGAAATCGATTTGGCCGAAGGTTGCCGAGAGGCGGCCGCCGAATTCACCATTACCCAGGTTGTTGGCGGGTTTGTCGCGGTCGATGATGATGGTGCGGTCGGCGTAAGCTTTAAATGAAGGGTCGAGGTTTGAGGTTTTGATATCTTCTGTGAGATGTCGAAAAATGGACCAGTCGGAATTGAAATAATCGATATCCGAATTTTCAAACCAGGGAATGTAGAGCGCTTCCCAGGACCAGTTGTCAGCGAAGCCTTGCAGTCTGAGCATCCATAGCGGGATTTTTCTCTCTTCGAGTTCGGGCAGCATAAAGAGGCGGAGATCCTGGGGATTGAGGTTATCGACCGGCGATAACTGATCGGTTTTGCCCCAGCGGACAATCTGTTTACCGATGGTCATGCTTAGGTTTTTGTGGGCGTAGAGCAGGTAGCCTTCGTGGAGGTTGAAATCATAGTCGCGGTTGGTTTTTGTGCCGCCGCCCATGCGCAGGTAGTCAGAATCGAGAGAAAATTTTGCTTTAAGTTTGTTGTCCCGGTCAAAAGTGTGGCGCCAGTCGGATTCTAAGCGGATCCGGTTGCGGAAGAGGTTGCGGTGCTCGGTGTTCTTGTCGTCTTCTGTATCCCCGGCACCTAAACCTTCGATCCAACCTGTAAAGGTCAGGTTTTCTAAAAAAGAGGGGTTCTCCGGTAAGGTTGTTGGTTCGTCGGCTAAGGCCGGGGCTGCAATGATAGTGCAGATAAAGAGGTAGAGAAAGGCGATTAGATGGTGTTTTATTTTGGCTTGGCAAGGAGTGTTCATATTATATCCAGTGTGCAAGGGGGACGTTGTTGCTTTATTGCTTTATGTCCGTAGATGTCGCGGGCTACCACTCTTCGAGGTGCCTTTTACTGAAAATTATATCGGCCAGGTTCTGGTTATAGGTTACGGAGTTGTTTTTAATTATAGTCTTGTGGCCTTTTTCAAGATTTTCCATAACGACTTCGGTTTCGGTCATGATGTTCTGGATGTTTTTGAAAGTCTGGACCTGGTAGGTTTTGGTATGCTTGCCTTTTTTGTTCCAGAATTTGACTTTCATAGGCATGAAAGAGTCTTTCGCGATCCATGATTTGACCTGGCTATAGGCCGTGTCGGTTGTCGGTTTGGCGGTGCTGGTGATGATGAAGCATTCGCTGTTATTGATTTGTTCGCAGCCGTTTAGGGTGTGCTGCCAGTTGTCTACTGGTCGTCTCTGCATATCTTCGTAGGTGAAGTCGGTATTGACGAAACTGCGATTTTTCTGGGATGAGACGATGCGGCGGGTGCGGCCTAAGGCTGGTAGGAAGAGAAATTGTTCGGTCGTGCCGGCCTCTTTTTCAAGGGAGAGAAAACCGGTACCGGCGATATCGGCTGGCGTCATAAAACGGACGAGCTGTTTGATGTCCGGGCCGTAATCTTTGCCGTGAATCGTAAACTCCCGCAGCCGGGTGCGCCCGTTTTTGCTGATTAAAGCCATGGAGCCGGTTGTCGTGACATCGTCACCAAGTTCCCGGTCATAGACTTTTTGGGCGATTTCACGGGCTGTGAGTGGCGGGACTTGTGTCTTGAGGGTGTTTTGAGTCTCTTGTGAACTGGCCAGGGCCGTTGAGATTGCCGCCAAGAGCAGGAGGGCGGCACAGGTTGTGGCAAATAATTTTTTCATTAGGCATCTGCCCTGAGCTGTTTTTTAATTTTGCCTAAAATTATGGCACTTTTCAGGCGGTGCAGGGGGTTTTTGCCGCCCAGCCAGAGGCTGCGGTATTTGTATTTACGTTTTAACATATCGTATTGCAAGTATCTGGGGACCGGGTGGATGGGGCCTTTTTTCGTAATAATGCGGACCACTTCGGTGCCCAGGAGAGAGGCCGCGAGGGTACAGGCCGGGGCTACGGCCGGGCCTTTGCGGCGGCTGAAACTGACTTTGCTTAAGTCCATGTATTTAATGTGATAGGGATTAGGGGCTAAGCCGGCGGCAAAAAAGGCGATCTTTTCTTCATAGCTTTGTTCTTCTTTGATGCCGAAATATTGGTCAAAAGTCATGCCGTTCGGGGCAAATATCTGTAGGGTGCTGCCGAATCCCAAGGGGGCGGAGGTAATGGCGTAGATGTTTTTTTGGTAAGCTTTCTGGAAGAGGTTGCGGCGCATCTCGATTTC
>CAZUXG010000083.1:3083-8024 GCA_964623985.1 uncultured Thermodesulfobacteriota bacterium
GTCAGGATATGCAAGCCGCCGACCCCGCCGGCGCCGGCCACCGCCATGCGGGAGTTGAGCAGCTTTTCCTGGTCTTGTTCACTCAAGAAGCCGATATTGCGGCAGAACTCGTTTTCGATAAGTTTTTTTATATTCATAGTTTCTGTGGTTGGTTTGTTTGATTAATGTTCAGGTCGAAATTGTGCAAAAGGTTGGTCAAAGTTTTGCCGTGGCCGCATTCAATGAACTCTTTATAGCCCAATTTTAAGGTTCTGTCGATTGATTCCCGCCAGCGGACCTGGCTGGTTACCTGGCGTGGTATCAAGTGGCGGATCTCCTCTTTGGTTTTGACGAAATCGGCCGTGAAGTTGGCAATGAAGGGGATTTGGGGGTCCTTTATAGGGTAGTCGTCAAGGCAAAGCTTGAGCTCTTGTTCAGCGAAATCCATCTCCGAAGTGTGGAAAGGCCCGCCGGTTTTTAAAAGGATCAGGCGCGCCTTTTTGTCACTTTTCAAGTGGTGGCAGGCCAAGGCCAGGGCCAGGTGATGGCCGGAGAGGACCACCTGGCAGGGGGAGTTGTCGTTGGCAATGGTTACCTTTTGGCCCGGGTATGAGTTGCCGGTACAAACCTTGGTGATATATTCAAGATTGAGCGGTTTACGGCTGACTACTGCGGCCATGTAGATATTATCTTTTTCGCCGATCTCTTTTTTCTCTTCGACGCAGTATTGCATAGCTGTGGCCCGATGGTTGACGACCTTGATGGCATCGCTTAGGGTGATCGCTTGGGCGGCGATGAGGGCCGAATATTCACCCAGTGAATGGCCCATGACCAGGGCCGGTCGGATGCCTCGGTGTTCTAAAATCAAATAATGGGCCTGGTTGATGAGGAGGATGGCGAGTTGGGTGTTGATGGTTTCCTGCAGGGTAGCAGGGCTTCCTTGAAAAAGTAGGGTAGCAAAATCGAGACCGGCGATCTCTGAGGCTTCAGCGAAGAGCTCGCGGACAAAGTCGTGGGTCTCGTAGAGTTCCCGCCCCATGCCGGGTTCCTGCGAACCCTGGCCGGGAAAAAGAAAGACGGGGCCGGTTTTCTTTAAAGGATAGGTCATCGATATCACTCGATAATAATCTATTGCCTCTATCGCACACTGGGGGAACCGTTATTTAACGGTTCTTGTTTGTAATGTGCCATGATTCTTGCCAGATTGCAAGAAAGATGTTGGGGGGGGAGATTTACGGTTCACGGTTTGGTGTTCAGGGTTTAAGAGGCTCGTCGATGATTTTCTCGTAAGCTTGACTTTTGGGAATCGTAATGCTATTTTTAGATGAAATAGTGCATGGAGGTGCGGCGTTGGGGGCTGATGATGGATTATAAACATAGAATAATTGAAACAAAGCTTGATGAGCTTTTTCGCTTTTACCCAGTAATTGCAGTTCTGGGTGCAAGGCAGGTCGGGAAATCAACTCTGGTTACAAATATTTTCCGGGGGAAAGTTGAAACGGTGGTTTTCGATCCGGTTATCGATATCGGGAATGCGCGACAGGATCCCGACTTTTTTTTGCAGAATCTCAAACAGCCGGCCTTTCTCGATGAAATTCAATACGCACCGGAACTTCTTGGGGCAATAAAAAGAGTTGTTGACCGTAAAAAACAGAAAGGGCTCTACATTTTGAGTGGCTCCCAGAACCTTGCAGTTCTAAAAGATATTGCTGAATCACTGGCCGGACGGGTGGCAATTACGCATCTCTGGCCGATGAGCCGCAATGAAATGGTTGCCGGAAAAAAGACCAGTTTTCTGGACAAATGGCTTATGGGTGCGGAGATTGACCTGCAAGCGTGGCAAAAAAACAGAAGTGAAGCGGTCTATCCGCGCATCTGGCGCGGGGGCTATCCCGGGATAATGGATCTGCCGGATCATCTGGTTCCCGGCTACTGGAGTTCCTACCTGCAAACCTATATTGAGCGGGATGTACGAAAAATTGCCAATATCGGATCACTTCAGACCTTTGGTCGCTTCATCGGTCTTCTGGCGGCCCTGAGCGCCCAGGAAATAAACCATAATCAACTCGGCCGAGAGTTGGGGATCGATCGTAAAACAGCTCTGGCCTGGACTGAAATTGCTCAGTCAACCTACCAGTGGCTCAGTATCCCGGCCTTCTCACGAAACCCTCTAAAAAAGATTGCCGGTAAAGAGAAAGGCTTTTTCACGGATACCGGCTTTATCTGTTTTCTGCAGAAAATCTCCGCGCCGGAGATAATCTCCAGCCACCCTCTACAGGGCAGGCTCTTTGAAACCTATGTCTGTATGGAGATCATCAAAAACCTGCAAAGGCTGCCTTTAGTGCCGAATTTGTACCATTTCCGGGCCTATTCAGGAGCCGAAGTCGATCTTGTTCTGGAGCTTAACGGTAAACTCTACCCTATTGAGATAAAGGCCAAAAGCAACCCGAGCCGCAAAGACGTAAGGGGCTTTGCCTCATTTCGCGAGTGTTTCCCCAAAGAGAATATCGGTGACGGTCTGCTTGTTTGTGCCATTGAGCAGCCGCGAAGAATCAGTGATAACGTGGTCGCTATACCCTGGTGGCTGATTTAATGATAAGGGACGTTGTTGCTTTATTGCTTTAGTGTTTTTTCAACCCACTCTTTTACTTTTGCATCCGCATTTATCAATTGTTCACCTTTACGGATGGAGCGGGTAACGGAAGAAGAGCCAATGTTGAGATGGCGACCAACCTCTGCGCCGGAATTGTGCAATAATCGGACGCCGCAATAGCAAAAAAGATTGCGCGCTTGAGCAACCTTATTTTTTCTTCCTCGATTGAATATCTCCTGATTTCCAAGCTGGTAATATGTCTCGATCACCTGCTGCAATTCAATTAACGTTATTCTCGTGATTTCGTTAGGTTCCAGTATTCCCTTTTGGCGGAGGCTGGTTACAAATTCACCACTGCCAAGAATACGATCATCAAAATCCTGCAATTTATCCCCTGCGACAGGGCTTAGGGTCTGACTGCGCCGCAATCCACCACCCGTCAATTCCGGAAGTTTATTCATTTTCAGACCATCCGTGAGAAATTTGTGATAAGTTCGGCGGGCAGAGATAAGCTTTTTGTCAAAGAGTCCCAGAACGGTATCCGGAGACAAACCTATACCAAGGTGTTTTCCCATCAGCTCTGCATGACCACACCAAGGGTAATTATCCAGAGTTTCCATGTCGGGCACCAATTTTGCCCGTAAAGGATTGAGATGGATATAGCGGATCAGTTCCAGAAGATATATATCCTCTTCGCAAATTATTGATTTATAGCGATTTTGAAAGAGATGTCCTGAACGTTCGTGGCGGCGATTGAAAGTTACCGCGTAGCCGGTCAGTAAACGGCGCATCAAGTGGGAAAGGGGCATTTTGTGGGGACGAAGCAGAAGGTGAAAGTGGTTGGGGAGCAACGCCCAGGCCAGGCATTCCGTACCAGTTGCAGACAGTAGCTTGCTGAATCGATCAAGAAAACTACGCCGGTCAATGTCATCGTGAAAAATAATTCCACGCTCAATCCCACGAACGATAACGTGGTGCAATAAACCGGTGATGTCAAGGCGAGGTTGTCTAGGCATGCGAAAGAGTGTAACATAAAGTTATAAAGCAATCAAGCAACAACGTCCCCTATTTACTGCTGTCGGTTTTTTTTACACAGTACATTACCTTGGAATTATTTTCCGTAACCTCTTGTAGTCATTGGTAGTTTTTTATTGGTAAGGAAATTGCTTGTTATTTTGTAAGACAAATTAATCGGACCGCTGGAACAGCTCATCGGTACGGCGGACGCCAAACTCCGGACAAGCCTCATTTCAATCAATTATGCTAAAGATAGGTGATTTGATGAAAAATCTCAGAAGATTTATTATCGTTATAATTGCGATGTTGTTTGTGGGTTCCAACTCGTTTGCGTTCACATGCGATCCTAGTATGACGACCGACGGCACTTGCAACGTAGCAAGGGTTACCCTTGGCAGCATAACCCTTTTAGATGATGATACCAATTTATTGGGAAGCAGCTATAATGCAACTTCATGTATTGGACTCTTTGTGGGCAATGATGGCCCTGTAAGCTCGCCCAACTATACAGAAGATACTGAACGTAATATTGGCGAAAATCTAGATGGGTTACTGAATGGGCAAAACCCCAAAAAAGCCGACAATCAATTTTATTATCTTTCGGATGATACTCCTTATTTTTTTACCGGTGAGGAGTTTATAGACGGTAAAAAGGGCCATCTTACAAACTATGGAGATTTTCAGGATCTGGATGGCGATGGGAGCTATACTGATGCCGGTTGGATCCATTTGGCCGAGATCACTCCGAGTTCATCCCAATATGATTTAGCAGGTCCGAATCCCTATAACCCAGCAGCAACCGGGATTGTTTTAAACATTGATGATTTTCTGGATATAACCTTTTTTTGGGGCGATAGCGAATATACAAACGGCGCTTGGGAATTGGCATTCAATGGTGGAGAGCAAGCAATAGATAAAGTTCAGGAATTGTTAGGGGGTGCAACGTTTGATCATCTGGCCTTTTCGTTCAAGGTAGCAACATACTTTGCCGTGTATGATTTTAACTTCAATACTATTTTTGAGCAAGAGACGAATCTTAATTTCCTCACACCATATGTGTTGTCGGGAACTTTCAACACGTGCGATTTCCCCAATCCGACTGCCACTAATCCTCAGGATATCTCGCATATACACGTATGGGCCAGAGATCCCGCTGGTACCTCCGTCATCCCCGAACCCTCAACCTTCATCCTCCTCGGTGCCGGGCTGATCGGCTTAGTAGCATATCGCCGCAAGAGGAGTTGATCTTTTAGCTTAATATGACTTTTTTAAAAAAGCCGGGGTATTCACCTCGGCTTTTTTTATTGTCTCATCACGTTAGTGCAAAACTATGGACTTTAGTCCAAGACTTT
>CAZUXG010000084.1:0-7827 GCA_964623985.1 uncultured Thermodesulfobacteriota bacterium
CGGTCTCAACCAGAAGATTCTGGATATGGTACTCCATGTAGGCTTCTTTGGTCATCCCGGTCGGCACATCAGTTTTCATTCCTTCACGTAATTCGCCAATGTTGCCCGGTACTTCGACGTCGAGAACTTCGCCGAGGTTGGCGTTAGCATCGGCGTCAACAGCGAGAATTGGTTTCATATCCTGTTCCGCCATCCAACGTAGGATCAGGCCGATCAGGGTGGTTTTTCCGGTTCCGCCTTTGCCGGCAATAGCAATCGATTTTCCCATAATGTGTTTACCTTATTTCAGCATTTCCATAGTTTTTGGAAATGCGTTAGTGTTTGTGTGTGGTAGAAATTGGGCCGCAACATATTCATCCATGAATTTCAGGTTGTTGGCGAGCTCGATATTGGTCATCATATCAGCAATTTTTCGGGCTTCACCCATCATCTCTCGCGATACTGAAACCAGGCGGTCACCGAGCAGGGCCCCATTACCGACAAACATGAATTTGTCAAGATCAATTTCGGGTAAGAGTCCGATGGTGATGGCTCGTTCGAGATTGATATACTTGCCGAAGCCGCCGGCGATTATAAAGCAATCGAGTTCTGCAAAGGTGAGTCCGACACTATCTAAGAGGATCTGACAACCGGCATAGATGGCTCCTTTGGTGCGAATAATATTGTCAATATCACCTTCGGTTATGGTGATATCATCAAGGCCGTCAGCACTTTGTTCGGCCTTGGCAACAATGAACTCCCAACCGGTTTCAGCTTTGCGAATACGATCTGTTTCAAGATCCTGTTTAAATTTACCGTTGGGTTCGATAATGCCGACCAAGAGCATTTCAGCGATTGCTTCGATAATCCCGGAGCCGCAAATGCCCAGAGGTTTTTCTTTGCCGATGGTGATCAGCATCGGTTCGTAGGTTTGCGGATTGATGCGAATTTGTTCAATCGCCCCGGTCGTGGCCCGCATGCCATACTTGATGCCGCCGCCTTCGAAAGCGGGCCCGGCTGAACAGGAGGTGCAGACCAGCCAGTCGCAGTTGCCTAAAACAAGTTCGCCGTTAGTGCCGACGTCCATAAAAAGAGTCAGCTTTTCACGCTGAAAAATTCCTGAACCCAAGATGCCGGCGACAATGTCACCACCGACATAAGATGCTACTGCCGGGAAGGTGTAGACATGGACATAATCGGGCAACTTGAGGCCGAGATCGATGGCCCGAACCGGAGGAAAGAAGTTGGCCGTCGGAACATACGGGTCTTCACGAAGATATTTGGGGTCTATTTCAAGGAAAAACTGGGTCATGGTGGTATTGGCTGCGACCACCAGATGGGAGATTTGCTCTTTTGTAATGTCTCCCATGCTGATCAGGTTATCAATTACTTCATTGAGATCTTTAATGATCTCCCGGTGGAGCTCGTTTAAGCCCGTGCCCTTTTGTGAATAGACGATACGAGTAATGACATCTTCGCCAAAACGTACCTGCGAGTTATATTTAGCATCAGTGGCGACCAGCAGTTTGCTTTCTAAATCATCGATAACCGAGCGCTCTCCGGCTTGGTGGGAGGCGTTGAGATTTAAGAGTTGGCCTTGAATGGTGGTTGTCCCTATATCAACAATGATAGAGTAGTTCTTATCCCTGGTGTCTCCGACTTCAATGTCGATAAGTTTGAGTCCTTTGGGGTTGTAAACGACAGTAACCGTGACCCGCCACTCGGCTTCCCGCAAGAGGCGGGGCAGACGACGCAGGAGAAAGTAGTCAGTCGAAATGTTTCCAAGTTGGTGTTCATTTTTGAGCTCCCGCATAAGGCGACCAAGATCGCTTAAGTTGTCATCAAGGGTTGGGGGGGGTAGCTCAATGTAGTATTTGAAGACCGCGGGGTTGATCTTGACGCCCTTGACCAGAGAGTTGAGGTCGCGGGCCATCAGGGTATGTTGTTTCTGACCTAAGTCTTTTCTTAACACTGAGTTGTCGATGCGTGATTCCGGCGGAATCATGACGGTCAGGTCATCAACAACTTTGGTAGTACAGGCGAGGCGGTAGCCTTTTTCCCATTCTTCCGGACTGATCTTGGCCGATTGTTCAGCTTCGGGACGGCCTTGTTCAATAATTACCCGACATTTACCACAGGTCCCATTGCCTCCGCATGAAGCGTTAATATGAACCCCGGCCGCAATCGCTACCCTGAGCAGATTTTCGCCGTGTCGGAAGACGTCAACCGTAAGGTTGTTGGGCTGGAAGGTGACCTGGTGAAGCGCTTTGGGCATAGTCTTTTTTTCTGTTGGTTTTTAGCTGGTTTGCGGGTGTGTACGTGAATTAAAACACAGTCAAAAATCGTTATAAGAAAGATCTCTAAAAACGAAAAAGCTGGAGTATTGGGAAAGGGTCTCCTCCATACTTCAGTTTCTTATGATTGTCAACCAGGGCCCCGAAGATAAGCTTCAGGGCCCTGGTCTTATGGTAATAACGTCAAGTCGCTAAAAGTTTTCCTAGAAGAGACCCTTTACCTTACCGGTTGCGGTATCAACATCAATGCGACGGTAGGCGGGATCGGAAGCCGTACCCGGCATCAAGGTAATTGCCCCGGCCAGCGGTACGCAGAAACCGGCACCCTGATAGATGAGGACGTCGCGGATCGGAAGGACATAGCCTGTCGGACGACCCTTCAAGGTCGGATCATGGGACAGGGAGAGATGGGTTTTGACCATACAGGTACCGAGTTTGGAGAGCTCAGGATCGTTGTTGATCATCTCGATCTTCTTTAAGGCTTCAGGGGCGAAGGAAACACTGGCGGCGCCATAAACTTCGGTGGCCAGCAGTTCGATACGCTTTTTCAGCGGAGTTGAATCTTCATAGAGGAACTTGAAGTTGTCGGTCGGTTCTTCACAGGCGGCGATTACGGCATCGCAAAGCTCTAAGGCGCCTTCACCACCGAACTGCCAATGTCTCGACACGGCACAGCGGGCTCCAACTGCTTCACATTCAGCCTTAATTATAGCAATCTCGGCATCAGTATCGGTGTAGAAACTGTTGATACAGACAACCGGGGCGATGCCGGCCTTCTTAACGGTTTCAATATGGGCGATGACGTTACAGCAACCGGCCTTGACTAAATCAATATTTTCTTCGACGTACTCTTTGGCCAGCGGACGTCCGGGAACGACAGCCGGGCCGCCACCATGCATCTTGAGGGCGCGAACCGTGGCAACGATAACCGAGCAGTTCGGAACCAGGCCGGAAAAGCGGCATTTCAGATTCCAAAATTTCTCGAAACCAATATCGGCGCCGAAACCGGACTCCGTGAAGTGATAATCAGCCAACTTAAGACCGATACGGTCAGCGATGATTGAGGATTGGCCGATCGCGATATTGGCGAAAGGTCCGGCGTGAACAAATACGGGCTGACCTTCAACGGTCTGCAAGAGGTTGGGGTTTAAAGCTTGAACCATCCAAGCGGTCATGGCACCGCCGACATCAAGATCGTCAGTGGTTACGGCTTTTCCTTCTTTGCTGTAAGCGACAATGATTTTGCCCATGCGCTCACGGAGGTCGGCAAGATCCTTGGCCACGGCGAGAATTGCCATAATTTCAGAGGCGACGGCAATCGCGAAACCGGACTCCATAACCATGCCGTCAAGGCGTCCGCCAAGACCGATGGTGATGTTACGCAGGGCCTGGGCACAGAAGTCGAGGATCCATTTAACTTCGACGCGGTTCGGGTCGATATCGAGACGTTTAAGGCCCTTCTTTTCGAGGAACTCATCAGTGTTGTTCTGTTCGTGCTGCATACGGGAGGTCAGGGCGACCATCATCAGGTTGTGAGCGTTCATGATGTTATTGATATCGCCGGTCAGACCGAGGGAAAACGGGGTCAAAGGAACGGTTTGAGCCAGACCACCACCCGCAGCAGAACCTTTAATGTTAAAGGTCGGGCCGCCGGAAGGCTGACGGATGGCCCCAGTAACCTTCTTACCCATCAGACCGAAACCTTGAACCAGGCCCATGGTGGTTGTGGTTTTCCCTTCGCCCAGCGGGGTCGGGGTGATCGCCGTGACGTTGATGTATTTCCCGTCGGGTTTGTCTTTGAGGCGTTTTAAGACCTTCATGTAGTCAACTTTGGCGACATATTTACCCATCGGAATCAACTCATCGCCCGTAAGCCCGAGTTCCTCAGCGATCTGAATGATAGGTTTCATCAGTTTCTCTTCGGCCAGTTCGGCGATCTGCCAGTCAGCCAGATTCGGGGCGTCAAATACTTTAAAATCTAATCCCATTTTCTGTTCCTCCTCGTAAAATTGAGTTTCACCAGCATGTTTTAGCTGGTTGGTTAACGGCTCTCACCAGCTTGGCTGGTGGTAAAAAAAGGGCAGCGTAACTGAAATTTCAGATCGTTGCCTTTTAATGCTGAATTTCCGGATAGTGGTGAATTATCATATTGTCTATTTTAGACTATTGAATTGTTACTTAACTTCTGAATTTGGGCAATGGTGGGGCCGCTTATAAATAGTAAATTCCAGTAAACCGCTGGGGCTCATATCCTATTGTGCATTATTTGTCAATCTTTTTTCGACCATCATTTCAGTATATAAAATTTTGTATATCTGCTTATTATAATATCTCTTTTTCAGAGATCAGGAGCCGGGCTTCGGCCTCGGCTTCAGCCTGGTTGTTGATGGTTCCGTTAAGCTGTTTTTGGTGGATCAGTTTTATAATGATACCGATCGCCGGTCCCGGTTCAAGGCCTAAAGCCAGTAGGTCTCGACCACTGATTAAGGGTTTTATAAAGTTAGCGCGTTCAAGGTGATAAATTTCCTTAAGGCGGCGCGCCAACTTGAGCAGGGTTTCGTGTCGGGGGCCGGGATTCCGGCCCCGGGTGGCTTCGAGATCGGCCAGCGCGTGGAGCAGGAGCAGGTCAAGATCACCTTCAAGATCGAAAATCAAGCGGCGTAAACTTTTTTTCTTGGCGTTGTCCGGATTTAGTAGGAGGGGGCGCAGATGGTTTTCGATCAAGCGGGTGAGGCGCTTGAGAAAGTCTTTTCCGAGGGCAAAACCAACTAAGGTTTCGCGGGCCAGATGGGCTGAAAACCGTTCATGGCCGAAGAAGTGGATAGTGCCGGTATCGGGATCGACGGTTTTTGTTAAAGCTTTGCCGGTGTCGTGCAGTAGAGCGGCCCATTTAAGCAGGACGCGATCGGCTGGGTTGGGCGGGGCGATGGAGAATTGGTTGTTTTGGCAAAATCGATCGAGAGCTTCGACGGTTGCCAGCGTGTGAGCAAAAGCATCAAGGTGATGAAAATTATTTTGTTCGAGGCCCTCAAGCGCGGCCAGCGGTGGCAGGATTTTCTGCAGGGCACCTACGGCCGCAAGTTCTCTAAGCCCACGGGCCGCCTGAGGGTTGGCCAGAATATGATTGAATTCGACGGCAAAGCGCTCAGGGGCAACTTTATCGAGAGAGCTGACGGCTGTCGACATCGCCGCTCTGGTGGTTGGCGAGAGCTCGCCGTCGATTTGTAACATGAAGCGGGCTGCCCGGATAACCCTTAAAGGGTCGGCCAGCAGATTTTCTGGAGCTACGCAAACAATAGTGCTTTCTTGCAGGGCCTTGTGCCCTTCGTAAGGGTCATGGAAACTTTGTTCGTGCAGACCCCAGGCCATGGCGTTGATGGTAAAATCCCGGAGTTGCAGGTCACTAACCACGTTTGGGCCATTTAAGGCCGCCAGGTCGACGGTCATTTTCTGGCCGACCAGTCGGCGGGTCATAAATTTTTTAGCCCCCAGGGTTATAAAGCGGCCCTTAACCATACTCAATAGAGAATCTTCCCAGTAGGCCATATCTCCAGCTGGGCAGGCAAAATCGAGATCGCTGATCGGTTCTCCTCGCAGGAGATCACGCAGAGCTCCGCCGACCAGATAGAGGGGCTTTGAATTTTTTCTGGCGGTGGTCGTAAGATTTTCCCAGGCGGGGAAAATTTTGTATAGTTGTTGGTTTAAGTTGGAGATCATATCCTTAAAAAAATCGGTTGTCGTTGTGAAAAATGTCAAAAAGAGTTTGGGTGACAAGGGATGGCCCAGTTTGAAGAGCTATAATCCGCAAATTTGAGAGATTTGTCAAATGAATAATGTTAGCGTTCATCTATATATAATATGTATATACAGATAAAATTATACGAGATTTAAAAGTTTTTAACTGGTCGGTTAAAGCTTGACAAGGGTGCTTCTTTTGTGTAGGGGCAGGTAAATATAAACCACTGTTTCTTTGTTTATTATGGATTGTCCACAATTTGTTAAGGAGTTTATTTTATGGCTGACTGGCACAAAATGTATCAGGAAAAACTGGGTTCGGCGGCTGATGCCGCTGCGGCGATTGAGTCTGGAGATCATATCTGGTTTCCGGTTGGAGCGGGTGAGCCTTACGGATTTATAATGGCCCTGGAAGCCCGAAAAAAATCATTGAGGAACGTAACTACGCATCAGATATTACCGGCCCAAGCGGGTTATTTCGATGCGGAAACGGCTCTTTATATCAAACACAATTCACTGTTTACCGGTGGTCCATCGCGGGAGGCGGTACATGGGGGCTGGGCCGATTTTACGCCTAACTATTTCCATGAAATTCCCCGTTTGATTCGTGAAGTCTGGCCGTCTGATGCGGCCAGTGCAATTGTTTCACCAATGGATGAACACGGTTTTTTCAGTATGGGGCTCGGCGTTGATTATACCTGGGAGGCCATACGCAAGGCTAAAAAGGTGATCTTCGAGGTTAACCCCGCAGCGCCCCGCTGTTATGGTAATTGTCAGGTGCATATCTCTAAAGTTAGTCATGTCTATGAAAGTAATGAGGCGCTGCTTGTCTTGCCAAATATTCCACTTTCTGATGGTGACAAGGCGATCGGTGGTTATGTTGCGGAGCGGGTTAAAGATGGCTCGACTTTGCAGATTGGTTTCGGAGGGGTTCCCAATGCGGTCTGCAAGGCTTTGGAAGGCAAGAAGGATCTCGGAATTCATACCGAGATGATAACCGACGGGATTATGGAACTGGCTGGGTGCGGGGCGGTTAATTGTTCCCGTAAAAATTTTAATAACGGCAAGATTATCGGCACTTTTGCTTGGGGCAGTAAGCAGCTCTACGAATTTATGCATAGTAATCCGATGGTTGAGATGCATCCGGTTGACTATACCAATGAACCCTATAATGTTGGACGTAATGATAATATGGTGGCGATCAATTCGACGATTGAGATCGACCTTTTAGGGCAATGTTGTTCTGAGTCGATGGGTCCAAAACAGTGGAGTGGGACCGGCGGTCAGGTTGATTTTTTTCGGGGTGCCAATATCTCGAAAGGTGGTCAGGGTTTTGTGACAATGCCCTCAACCGCAAAAAAAGGTACGGTTTCCCGGATTGTCCCGGCCCTCAAATCAGGTGCTGTGGTGACCACCAATAAAAATGATGTTGATAAGGTTGTGACTGAGTTCGGGGTTGTCCAGATGCGTGGTAAGAGCGCTCGGCAACGGGCTTTGGGGCTGATTCGTATCAGTCATCCCGATTTTCGTGATGAGCTTAAAAAAGCAGCGAAAGCCCTGAATATTATTTAGGTTATGTTGCAAACTGGTGAAAAACTGGTCTTGGCGACTGCCAACCAGGGCAAAAAAAGAGAGATACAAGTTCTACTGGCCGGATCCGGTGTAGAGCTTGTATCTCTTCTCGAATATCCGCAATTGATTCTGCCTGAAGAGACGGGAAATACCTTTGTTGCTAATGCAAGGCTAAAAGCCCGGTTCGTGGTCGAAGCTACCGGCCATTGGGCCTTAAGTGATGATTCCGGTCTCGTGGTCGATGCTC
>CAZUXG010000085.1:0-7676 GCA_964623985.1 uncultured Thermodesulfobacteriota bacterium
GGCTTACTAAAATTGCGGCGCCACCTTCACTGGTTGGAGAAAGCATCGTAGAAGCTTTGAAAGTTGGGAGTTTTCATGTTTTTCCCGATTCAAAGGCTAAAAAGATTGAAAGTGCATATAAAAGTTTTGCAGAAAACGTCGTTGAAGCTAATTAGTGTCCATCCGAAAATTCTGGTTTTTAGCAAGCGCGGCTCACTGGTTTTTGCCGATTATGGTTGCACTGGTGAATGCAGAGTCTCCAGTTAACCAATATTCACCTGAATAAGTTAAGGTTTTCCCGTACAGTTTTAGAGGTTTAGCTCGTCGCCATCCCTGGCCAGCTTTCTGTGCGGCTGTTTTAGGTTGGAATCGACAATGTTTTTTCAAGTTCTCTTGGTTGTGAATTAAATAGTGGACGAAGATAGGCTATGGTGCTATAAGATCGCGCTTGTGGGAAGCGGTGATACTGGGAAATCGTTATTTATGTTCTCCTTACGGGTAACTGGGATGGTTTTTTTTATGGTTTTTGATATGTTCTGAGATGAGTGTAGCAAAGAGAGCCAGATATCAAAACGGCTGTTTTCGGTAACGAAAACAGCCGTTTCTTTTTTTTTGGAATAAGTTTTTTAGCAATCATATTAAATGGTTGTCGGTAGTTTGGGGTGGCAAGTGAAATGGTCGTGACAATAATCTTTCGCTTTGGGTACTAACCGGTCGGTGCTTGCTGTGTTTTAGCCTCAAATTATCGAGTAATTTTAAACAATATTATGATTTTTCGCTTGGGATCGGTGCTATTTAAAGTGGCCAGGTGGATTTTGGAGTAACATTTATATGTCATTTGAAGAATTGGGCTTAATGCCCAGACTATTGCAAGCTGTTGCCGATCAAGGTTACAGCACCCCCACCCCTATTCAAGCCCAGGCCATTCCCGCGATTCTTGCCGGCCGGGATGTTATGGGAGGGGCCCAGACGGGAACCGGAAAAACGGCGGCATTTGCTTTGCCTGTATTGCAAAACCTGAGCCAAAGGGGTGGCAGTAAAAGCCGTCGCCCTCTTTGTCTGGCACTGGCCCCGACCCGGGAACTGGCTGCTCAGGTGGGTGAATTTGTGGCTATTTATGGTAAAAACCTGACGTTACGTTCTACGGTTGTATTTGGAGGGGTCGGCATAAATCCTCAGATTGATAAGTTGAGACGAGGCGTGGATATCCTGGTGGCTACTCCGGGGCGACTCTTGGACCATGTCGGGCAGGGAACTGTAGACCTTTCTGACGTTGAAATACTGATTCTTGACGAAGCCGACCGTATGCTCGACATGGGTTTTATTCACGATATTAAACGAGTGTTAAAGCTCTTGCCGAAGCAAAGACAGAATTTGCTTTTTTCCGCCACCTATTCAGATGAAATAAAACGGTTGGCTGATAAGCTGTTAGACAATCCGGCAATGATCGAGGTTGCCCGCCGAAACACTGCCGCTGAAAAAGTTGACCAGGTTGTGCATCCGGTAGGTCTGAAAACCAAGCGCGTCCTTCTGGCTCAACTCATCAAGGATGGGGATTGGGAGAGAGCACTCGTTTTCACCCGCACCAAGCACGGTGCTAATCGGTTGACCACCTATCTTGAAAAAAGTGGTATCGGCGCAGCTGCGATTCATGGTAATAAAAGTCAAACTGCGAGAACCCGGGCTCTGGCTGAGTTTAAAGCCGGCAAGGTTAAAATCCTGGTAGCTACAGACATTGCCGCCCGCGGGCTGGATATTGACAATTTGCCCCATGTTGTCAATTTCGATTTGCCCAACGTGGCGGAAGACTATGTGCATCGCATTGGTCGCACCGGCCGCGCGGGTCGCAGTGGTATGGCGGTTTCGCTGGTAAGCGCCGATGAACAGAAACTACTGCGTCCCATCGAGCGTTTGCTCGGCAAACAAATTCCCGTAGAGGTTATTGATGGTTTTGAGCAGAACCCGGCGGACAAAGATGAAGAGACCTTTGTTGACTTTCGTCGTGGCGGGCGGGGTCAAAAATCTGGAGGTTTTTCAAGATCACGAAGCGGAGGTGCAAACCGTCGCAATAATGGCCCTTCTAATCGGACTGCACACGCTTCTCGTTAGCAATTAGCGTTTCTTTTAAGGTCTTTGCGACTAAGGGATCTAAAAGCGAAATGGCCGTTTTATTTATATAAAACGGCCATTTTTTGTTTTTAGTTTTATGCCTGGTGATTTTTTGGGGAAATTGCCACATCTGTTTAAGACTTGACAGGTTTTCATTTAAGATATTTGGTTAGGGTGATAATTTGCTTGACATTTTTGTCGAAGTTGACCTGTTTGGGATGGCGCATGCAATGCCATATATAATGGAAAAAGCATAAGTTTGAGAGGTTTGTAAAGTCTTTATGCCTGACGTTGTTTTGGTCCAGCCACCGATTGAGGACTTTTTTCTAACCGCCAAACGAACCATTCCTTATGGTCTGGCCTGTATCGCCGCAAGCCTCGAAGAGCAGGGCTTTTCGATTGCTATTATCGATGGTCTGGCGACAAACAAGAGTAAAATCCTGCCTTGGCCGGAGGAAATGGCCTACCTGGCGCCGCATTACGGCAAACCGGACACCTCGCCATTTGCTCTTTTTCACAACTACAAACATTTTGGTTATAGTTTCGCCCATTTGGGAGAGCTGGTTCGGCAGTCCGGGGCTTTTCTGGTTGGTATATCAGCCCTTTTTACCCCTTACCATGAAAGTGCCTTACAGACTGCGGTAGCTATTAAAAACCGCCATCCCGACTGTCGTATTGTGGTTGGCGGTCACCATGCTACGGCCATGCCGGAAGCGGTTATGAAATGTCCGGCTGTCGATTATGTCATTCGTGGGGAAGGCGAGGTGGCTATGGCGAGTCTGGCTGCGGCTCTAAGAAAAGGGCGGGATGATGATCAGAATCTGTTAAGCAAAATTCCGGGGGTTGTCTGGCGTCGGAGAGACGGCACTTTGCATATTGGCGAACCGGCAGTTATAGTTGATTTGGATTCCCGGCCACTGCCGGCAACCAATTTATTGAAACAGTCATTCTACATGCGCAAGCAACGGGGAAGTACCGTCATCATGACCAGTCGGGGTTGTCCTTTGCATTGTAGTTACTGTGCCGTCAGTGCTGACTGCGGATTGCCCTATCGGAGGAGATGTGTTGCGTCCGTGCTACGGGAGATTGAGCGGGCCGTTTCTTGTGAAAATGTTGGTTTTATCGATTTTGAAGATGAGAACCTGACCCTTGACCGGCCCTGGTTTATGGATCTGATAGGTGGTATCTCAGCCTTGCGGAAGGGGCGGGATTTTGAATTGCGGGCCATGAATGGGCTTTATCCGCCGACGCTTGACGAAGCCCTGATTGTGGCTATGCGGGACGCCGGGTTTCGGACCCTTAACTTGGCCGTCGGTAGTTTCGATTCCGGGCAGCTTAAACAGTTTTGCCGTCCGGACGTTGGTCAGGCCCATGATCGGGTCCTGAAACTTTGTCAAAAGCACGGTCTTGATGCCGTTTCTTATATTATTGCCGGAGCACCCCGGCAGAAAGCGGAAACCTCTCTTGGTGATCTTTTACGCCTGGCCCGGCAAAACACGATCGCGGGTTTGTCGGTTTTCTATCCGGCTCCGGGCAGTCTTGATTACCGCCGGGCCGCCGACCTCGGTCTCCTGCCGCCACAGCTCTCCTTGATGCGTTCCAGCACCCTGCCCCTCAGCCATACAACAAGTCGCCTTGAAACGGTAACTCTGCTGCGTTTGAGCCGGATTATCAATTTCCTCAAAGCCCTGCAAAAAGATCATGTTACGTTGCCTGAGTCCCGGCCTTTTTGTGATCAAGATCTGTCAGCTTATTCGGAACGTACGGAGAGAGGACTGTTGCTGCTCAGTTGGTTTCTTGATGATGGCGTAATTCGGGGGATCACTCATGATGGTGAGATTTATGAACATCCGACGGCGCTGCATCTAACCCGAAAATTTCTCCGGGAGTTTTTCGAAAACCCAACTGTCTAGTTGACTCTTTTTCAGGACTGTGATTAATGGGAAACAAATCTCAGTCCGTCATGTAGAGCAAAATAGTAGTAAATAAATAATAATTACTAAGGGGTACACTATGGGTGGTATGTTTGGTCTGGTTTCAAAGGAAGATTGTGTCACTGAACTGTTTTACGGGACTGATTACCACTCTCATTTGGGAACCAAGCGTGGCGGTATGGGGGTTTGTAACTCCCAGGGGATTCAGCGCTCCATCCACAGTCTTGAAAATAACTATTTTCGCACTAAATTCGAATCGGAGCTGGCCTCTTTTGAAGGAAAAAAAGGGATTGGGGTGATCAGTGATACCGATCCCCAGCCGTTGATTATCGGCTCGCATCTGGGTACTTTCGGGATTGTCACGGTTGGCAAGATAAATAATCTTGAAACGTTGGTCCAGAAAGCTTTTGCAGACCGTCACTATTTTTCAGATACTACCAATGGCGTCATGAATTCCACCGAAGTAGTAGCCCAGTTGATCTGCGATGGGGAAAGTTTTGTTGAAGGTATCCGCAATGTCCAAAATTCTATTAAGGGGTCTTGCTCCATGCTGCTGCTTACCGAGGAGGGGATTTATGCAGCCAGGGATAAACTTGGTCGGACACCGCTGGTTATCGGCCGTCGGGAAAATGCGGTTGCGGTAAGTTCGGAATCTTGCGCCTTCAGCAACTTAGGCTTTGAAACCGAGCATTTCATCGGCCCCGGTGAAGTTGTTTTCATGACTGCTGAGGGCTGGGAACAACGGCTGCCCCCAGGTGAAAAGATGCAGATATGTTCTTTTCTCTGGGTCTACTTCGGTTATCCCGCATCGGAATATGAAGGTATCAATGTCGAACGTGTCAGAAATAACTGCGGTGCCTGCTTAGCCAGAAACGACGACGTTACCTGCGATTGTGTGGGCGGCATCCCCGATTCTGGTATCGGTCACGCGATCGGTTATGCCGATGCCAAAAAGGTTCCCTTTCGTCGGCCCTTTGTCAAATACACCCCCACCTGGCCCCGCAGTTTTATGCCCCAAGACCAATCCTTGCGGGATCTGGTCGCCAGGATGAAGCTTATCCCCGTGCGTCAGCTCATTGAAGGGCAACGCCTGTTGTTTTGTGATGATTCAATCGTGCGTGGTACCCAACTCAAAGAGAATGTCAAAATCCTCTTTGACTACGGGGCTCGGGAAGTTCATATGAGGCCCTCCTGCCCGACCCTGATATTTCCTTGTGAGTATCTGAATTTTTCCGCCTCCAGATCCACCTTGGACCTGGTTGGTCGCAGTGTTATTCAGGAACTTGAAGGCGCCGAAGATAAATATCTGGATGATTATGCAACCGCCGGGTCAGAAAAAAATCTGGCAATGATTGAGATAATTCGGCAGCGTTTGCACCTGACCTCCCTGCGTTTTCAGCGCCTTGACGACTTGGTTGAGGCTATTGGCTTACCCAAGGAGAAGCTGTGCACGCATTGTTGGGATGGCTCCAGTTATGGTTGATGCAGTTAGTTATGGTGCCGATGGCGGGAGATGAAGTAGCGTGAGAGCGCTAAAAGTTCTCGAGATCTGCAAAGTCGAGGGTCGCGAAGAGGTCGGCCAGATTTTCTCTCCGGCGAATTTGTTTGATGGAGCCGTCGGCCCGCAGCAGTAACTCGGCCGAACGGAGTTTGCCGTTGTAATTGAAGCCCATTGCGTGACCATGTGCGCCGGCATCATGGATTACCAGATAATCACCGATTGCAACGGCCGGTAATTCTCGATCGATAGCGAATTTATCATTGTTCTCGCAAAGCGAGCCGGTGACATCGTAGGTCACCTTGGGGCTTTGCTCTTCACGACCGAGCACTGTTATATGGTGGTAGGCGCCGTAGAGGGCCGGACGCATGAGATCGGCCATTGTGGCATCAACGCCGAGATAGGTCTTGTAAGTTTCCTTTATATGCAGACTTCGGGTCACCAGATAGCCGTAGGGGCCCGTTACCATACGTCCGCATTCCATATAGATTTTTAAGGGTGGCAATCCTGTCTCTAAGATAATCTCTTCATACTTTGCCCTAATGCCGGCCCCGGTTTTAACAAGATCGACAGCCTCATCTCCAGGCCGATAGGGGATTCCGACCCCCCCGCCGAGATTGACGAATTCAAAAGTGAGGTCGAGCTTTTTCGAGATCTTTCTGACCAATTCAAAGAGGATCTCAGCCGTTTCGATAAAGTAGGTATAATCAAGTTCGTTTGAGGCTACCATTGTATGGATGCCGAAACGTTTTATGCCCCTCTCTTTACAGTAACGATAGCCGTCGAAAAGCTGTTTCTTTGTAAAACCGTATTTGGCCTCTTCCGGATGGCCGATAATCAGGTTACCTTTTTTGGCTTGGCCCGGATTGTAACGGAAACAGACCAGTTCTGGCAATTTCCCGACATGCTTTTCATAATATTTCAGGTGGCTGATATCATCGAAGTTGATAATAGCTCCGAGCTCGGTTGCCTTGCGGTATTCTGAGGCGGGTGTATCGTTGGAGGTGAACATGATATCTTCGCCCATGATGCCAGCCGCTTCGGCGAGCAGGAGCTCGGGCAGGGACGAACAATCGGCTCCGATCCCTATCGCCTTCATGAGCTTCATTAGGAAGGGGTTTGGTGTTGCTTTGACCGCAAAATACTCCTTGAAATCGACCCAGGCAAAGGCCTCTTGCAAAGCCTTAAGGTTTTTAATTATTGCGGTCTCATCATAGATATAAAAAGGGGTGGGGAAGGTTTTCGCGATTTCTTTAATCTGGTCAATCGAGAAAGGAGCTTTTTTTTTCAGCATTTCAACCTCTAGCTTAGAAACGTTTTTTCTTGGCGTTTTTTTTGCGAATTGGGTGAGGCTGGGTCGACCTTGGTCTAGGTGTCATCTTTTCGGTTTCGCTGCTGACCCGGGCCACGACCTTACGGCCATTGATCTGGAGATTGGAAAAGGTCCGTATGATGTCGTTCTCAAAACGACTCTCAGCTTCAAGCAGGCTGGAGTCACCTTTTATTTCAATGCGGCCGACCTGAATTCTGACCCCCTTGCCGGCGGCATCATTAATTTCGCCAATCAGGCGGCCGGGATTGACGCCGTCCTTTTTGCCGACATTAATATGGAAGCGGGTAAATTGTTCCCGGCCCTTCTTTTCCCGGTCTTTTGCGGCGGGGGTGGAGCGCCGGTCACCGGTTTTCCGTTCGTTTCGATTGCTGCGTTCGTAACGGCTTTTGCTCTCCGGTTCTTTTTCGTTGAGATCCGGAGCTTTTCGGTAATAGTCTAAAAGGGGTGCGAAATTGGCCAGGACAAAACGTTCAATAAGTTCTTCCCGTTCCAAAGATGACAATTTGTCGAAGATGGCCGGCAAGAAGGGCTTCATATAGGAGGTGTCGAGCTCCTTTTCCTTGAGGATGTCGAGATAGTGCAGTACGCGTTGTCGGCAGATCTCCTGGCCGGTGGGGATGCGCCCTTGTTCAAAAGTTCTTTTAAGTTGTCTTTCAATTTGTTTGATCTTGTATTTTTCCCGGAGATGGGCGATGGCGATCGAGATTCCCTCTTTACCGGCCCGCCCGGTGCGCCCACTGCGATGCGTATAGCTGGCGATGTCATCGGGCAGATTGTAGTTGATGACATGGCTTAAGTTCTTGACATCGAGGCCCCGGGCCGC
>CAZUXG010000086.1:0-7606 GCA_964623985.1 uncultured Thermodesulfobacteriota bacterium
AGTCTTCAAGATAGGGCGGATGGTCGGCAGCAAACTCTATTTGTTTTTTGTCGGCGGCATATAATTTGCTCTTAAAAATGAGCCCGGTCTGGACGGAAATGGCCAGAAGGAGAAGGGAAATGCAGAGTTTTTTAGTCACGGTTCGTGATGCCGGGTATCTTGTGATATTCAATAGGTTGTTTTTATCTTTTGATTACAATGCCTTGGCAGTTATTTGAAGATCATAAACAAAGTTTATAATACTTGCTGGATGCTTGAAAAGCAAGCGAAATAGTAATCTGTGGCAAATTGGCCGGGAGATGTGAGAATTTATCACATTAATTTTCTGATGAACCCTCTTTCTCAGTTTTAGCAGTAAGGCCGGCTTAAATTTTATAAAAAAGTTATATTAACACTTGACAGCGCATTCCTTTTTTGCTTTACAGTGGTTGTTAGTTAGCTGCTATAATTTCGTTTTGAAAAATCTTTTTAGAGATTTTTGTAGTAAATTGGAGATGATGTTTTTCTCGTATGGTATTGATAAATTATAGCAGTGGTTTTTTTAGAGACATACTTTAACTTTTGCATTGATGGTAGTATTGGTGGTGTGGTAGATTGTTCTGCCATACTCGTTGGCTAATCTAATATGGTTAAAAGGGGTAAACAATGAAGAGAAAATGTATGCGCGGGTTGGTTTTGGTGTTGGTTGTTTTGATGGCTTGTTCATCAGCGGTCTGGGCCGCGAACGGGAAGAAAAAGAATCCTTTGGCCAGTTGGAAATCTACAGTCGACATGTCAAAAGCTAAATATGTCATGAAGGTCTCCAATGTTACTCATCCTGTTCTTAAGGGATCGTCCGCTGGTTATCGGGTACGCGACAGTTTGTGGGAGCGCAGCAATGGTCAGATCGCCCTGAAATATTATCCCTTATGTCAGCTTGGTGGTGAAGTTGAAGTTCTCAACATGTTGCAAACCAATACGGTTCAGGGTATGCTCTGTTCCTCTGTAGCGGTAACTAACCTTGCTCCTCGTATGGGTATCATTAACCTTCCTTTCCTGATTAATTCTTTCGATAAGCTTGATAAATACATCGGTAGTGAATATTGGCAGTATTTCCTGGATGGCATGAAACATCAGGGAATTATGGGGGTTGATATTACCGGTTATGGTAATTATGGTTGGGCAACTGTTGATCCGGTCAAAACCCTGGCTGATGCTAAGGACGTCAAATTTCGTATCGCCGAAGCTGCAGTAAACCAGTCACTCTATAAAGCTTGGGGCCTGCATCCGGTAGTTATGCCCTGGCCCGATGTTCCGATTTCGTTAAAGATGAAGGTCATCACCGGTTTGGATCATACACCTTCAGTTTGTAATATTACGAAAAAATTCGAGGTCTGCAAAAATTTCACCCGGATCAATTATGCCCAAGGTCTTTTTATCTTCTTGATTAACGAAAAATTCTATAACTCTCTGCCAGCTGATCTGCAGAAGGTTCTGTTGGATGTCATTCATGAAGAGTGTGTCAAGACTCGGGTTTTGACTCGGCAGCAGGAAACTGATGAGATTGCCAAGGCCAAAGAAGCCGGTATTAGCTTCTATGAACTGCCCGAAAATGAGATGCAAATCATGCGTGTTAAAGGCGACAAGGTTCATCAGGAGTGGGCTGGTAAGATCGGGGCTGACTACCTGAAAAAAGTTCAGGATTTATTGTGCTATAAACGGACCCTTGATTATTAATTTATGATTTATGGCTGAAGCCGGAAGTGGAAGCTTCCGGCTTCTTCTTTTTTTAAGGGGTTAGGTGGTTCTTTTTTTGATTGGAAGTCTTCATTGCAGGTTCAGGTTAGTTATGGTTGCGAAAAGTTTTAAAATTATCGATAAGATTTTTTCTTTTTTTGAGGATTGGAGCATTTTTATTGCAGTAATGGTGGGCTTGATTTCACTCTTTGTCAATGTTGTCTTGCGTTATACGATCCACTATTCACTGGCTTGGTCGGAAGAGCTTATTCGTGAAATTATAATTTATACTACTTTTATTGGTTGTTCAGCGGCGTTAAAAAATCGCTCAATGATCAGGATTGATGCTCTTCCTCAGATTATTCCATTCTTAAAGAAACCACTGAATTACTTCAGTAATATTTGCACTCTTGGTTATAGCGTACTGATTTTTTATCTCGGTTGGCAAATGGCGGTGTTACAGGTAACGACTCATCAGAAGACTATCATCATGGGGATCCCTTTGGTCTTGCTTTACGCGATTCTCCCGCTTATGGGAGGGCTGATGATAATTAGAACGATTATGGTGATATGGGAAGATTTTACCGGTCAGCAGGTAAATAAATAATGGATAGTAGTTATTTAATTATTGCACTCTGTCTGCTCGGTTTTCTGGGGGCTACCGTTCCGGTTTTTATGTCCCTCTTTTTTACCAGTATTCTCGGTTTTGTCTACTTTACGGATATGCCGATCCTGATGCTGGCCCAGACCTTGTTTCGCAGTATGGATAACTTTGCCCTCGTTGTAGTGCTCTTCTTTATTCTCTGTGGTAATATTATGACGTCAGGTTCTATCGTTGACAAGCTTGTTAAGGTTGCCAACGCGGTAGTCGGCTTTTTCCCGGGCGGTCTGGCCATGGCCGGGGTGCTTGCCTGTGGAATGTTTGGTGCAATCTCGGGATCGACTGTTGCCACAGTCGTCGCGATCGGCGGATTCATGATTCCGGCCTTAATGGATAATCAATACGACGAAAAATTCAGTGTCGGTATCATGACTACAGCGCCGATACTTGGGGTTGTTATCCCCCCCAGTATCTCGATGATTCTTTACTCTATGGTCAGTAACGATTCTTTGGCGGCTCTTTTTATGACCGGTTTTGTTCCCGGTTTTTTGATTATAGTGGGGATGTCGCTTTATTCTTACTTCTACTGTCGAAACCGCAACTTTAAACGCTCTCCAGCACCAACCTTTAAAGAGTTGATAGCGGTTTTGCGTGAGGGTTTCTGGGCGTTGATGTTGCCGGTTATTATCTTTGGCGGGATTTTTTCCGGCGTCTTTACCGCCAATGAAGCCGCTGTCGTGGCTTGTGTCTATGCCTTTGTTGTTGAACTCTTCATCCACAAGGATATGAAACTCAACAAGGTTAAAGATGTGGTTGTCTCCTCTGCGGTAACCTCGGCCACCCTCCTGATTATCGTGGCTGGTGCCACGGCTTTCGGCCGCTATCTAACCCTCGAGCAGATCCCGTCAATAATCGCTGATGCGGTCGTTAGTCAGGTCCATTCAGCTTGGGCTTTTCTGCTGATCGTCAACGTCATGTTATTGATTGTCGGCATGTTCATGGATATTATTTCTGCCACTTTGATTTTGGCTCCTATCCTCTTGCCGATGTTGCCGGAGTACAATATAAGCTCACTCCATTTTGGTCTCCTGATGACCGTTAATTTGGGGATCGGCTATTGTACGCCGCCGCTAGGGGTCAGTCTCTACATTACCGGAGCTCTGGTCAATCGTGACTTAATCTATGTATCTAGAGCGGTACTCCCTTTTTTGGCAATCCAGATCACTATCCTGTTGATTCTGACCTATTGGTCTGATCTGGTCCTCTTTTTGCCAAGATTTTTCTACGGGCCTTGAGTTTGATTTAAGGCTTAGTTTTGTTTTTTTAGAAGTTGTCATGTTCTTTGAACAACTCTTTTTATAATGAGTTTAACTGGTTTGGAGTTCAGGTATGCCTGTACGTGTATTAGTCCCGGTTGATGATTCCGTGGCCGCTCATCGGACCTTGCAATATATTATTAAGATGAAAGATCAGATACCGATGTCGGTAACCTTGTTGATTGTTGTACCCTTTTCTCAACTTGAGTATCATGGTTTTCAGCAGGCTCATCTCGAAATGATTACTGCTCAATCGATTAGTCATTGTGAGAAAGTTGTTGAACGTCATCGTCAGGAGCTTGATAAGGCCGGGGTTCCGGTCGATACCAGAGTGGAACGGGGCAATCCGTCTGAGGTGATCTGCCGAGTGGCTGCGAGTGAAGGGGTGGATTTTGTTTTTATCTCGCCCAACAGTAGCGCGAAACTTTCTAATCTTATGTTTGGTTCAGTTGCCAATAAGGTGGTTCAAGAGTGCCATTCGCCGGTACTTTTAATTCGCTGAATTTTTGTGCAGCGTTTCACCATGTTAAAATCTCAGGGCCGGGTATTTCACCCGGCCCTTTTGTTTTGGTTGGTTGTTTGAGAAGCGGCGAGGTTCAATTTTGCCGGATTTCTGAAAATTTTATATTCAATTCATCAGGCCGGGTAAAAAGAGTGAAAGTTGCGGAATGGCGATCAAAAGAATGGTACCGGCAATCAAGGCGATAAGAAAAGGGATGACTCCCTTAAAAATGGTTGCTAGCGGGATTTCCGGTGCAACGCCCTTGACGACGTAGACATTGATGCCCACCGGAGGTGAGATAACCCCCATCTGAGTTACTAGAACAATGATGACGCCAAACCATATCGGGTCATAATTGAGGGCCAGAATGATCGGGTAAAAGATGGGTACGGTCAAGAGGATTAGAGCTAGGGCATCGATGAAACAGCCGCCGATCAGGTAGACTGCGATAATGACCATCATGATGAAAAATCGGGGTAGCGGCAGGCCGGCAACCCAGCTCGCCAGGTCAAACGGGATTCTGGTAACAGCCAGAAAATGGCCGAAAATAACGGCCCCGGTAACAATGATCATGACCATACAAGCGGTGCGCGTGGTTTCAAAAAGTGAGGTTTTCAGTTTTGCAAGGGTAAAATTGCGGCCCATAAGTGCAATACCGATACTGCATAAGGCTCCGATCGCACCAGCTTCGGTAGGGGTGAAGAAACCGACGAAGAGGCCGCCCATAACCAGGCTGAAAAGAAGCAGGGTCTCACCGGTCCCTTTGAGGGACTGAATTTTTTTTTGCCAACTTATTGGTGGGCCGGGAGGGCCGAGCTCAGGGTTACGGTGACAGGAGTAGGCAATTGCGAGGCAGAAAAGGCTGGCGATTAACAATCCCGGAATGATGCCGGCCATAAAAAGTTTACCGATCGATTGTTCGGTCATGATCCCGTAGACAATGAATACCACGCTGGGTGGAATTAACATGCCGAGGCTGCCGCCGGAAGCAACGGCACCGGTACCCAGTTCCATTGAGTAGTTGTAGCGTTTCATTTCCGGGAGGGCGACGGTGGCCATGGTTGCGGCCGTGGCTGGAGAGGAACCGCAAATTGCGCCAAAAGCGGTGCAGGCACCAACCGTTGCCATTGCCAGTCCGCCGGGTCGGTGGCCGATGAAGGCGTAGGCGGTATCGTAGAGCCGCCTACTGATACCGGCGTGGAAGGAGACCTGCCCCATAAATATAAAGAGTGGTATAACTGTCAGGCTGTAAGAGCTGAAGGTCGAAAAGACATCTCGGGCCAATAGCGAAAGAGCTGCGTCAAGGTTGACCAGTTGTACAAAACCGGCAAAGCCGACGATTGCCATGGCAAAGCCGACCGGGATTCTGGCAAAAAGAAGTATGATCAGAGCGGCAAGGCCAAGCAGGCCAATGACACATGGACTCATGTTGCCGAAACCTTTAGCTCGAGGGTTGTAAGTTCAAGAAAAAGCACTATACAGGCCAGCAGAAAGGCGGCGGAGATCGCGTAGACTATTGGGTAAAAGGGCATTTGCAGGCTTAAGGTAACCTCTCCGGTTGATCTGAGTATATTAGCGTAGAGAAAAGATTGCCAGGAGATTAATGCGAAGAGAGAGATGCTCAGCAGGTTGGCGATAATTGTACAGATTTTTTGGGCTGATGAGGGCAGCTTCTCGACTATGAATTCCACTGCAACATGGCCCTTGTTTAAGGTGGTGGCCGGGATTGCTAAGGCGATAGTTAGAGCTCCAAAAAGACCGACGAGTTCGTAAGCTCCGAGAATCGGGTGCTTGAAGAGGCGCAATAAGACATCAGCACAAGTCAGCAACATCATCGCAAGGATGCTAAGGGCTGCCAGGTAATTCATTAAGTCTACTAACTTTCGGGTGATTTTGGTCAAGCTCTTCACTCCTTTATCTTAAGTATCGCAATTAAATCAGGGATATCCGAAGTTCTTCATCCGGATATCCCCTTCCTGCCATCATAAATGTATGAACTCCTATTCCGGCATAACCTGAAGCTGGTATGGTTTAATCATAAGATTACAATAAAAGTAGTAATAATGGTTATTTCAGCATCTCTGTAATCTTAGCTAGGACCTTGTCTCCCGGTAAACCTTTGCTGGTTGTTTTTTTTACATAGTCATCCAGGATTGGTTTGACCCGGGTTTTCCAAGCGGCACTCTCGGTAGCTGAGAGATTGTATATCTTGTTTCCTTTTTCCAGAGTGTAGGCGCGACCGGCAGCATCAGCATCATCCCAGGCCTGACCCTGAATTGCAACCCATTCGCAACTGACATCTGTGAAGATCTTTTTCATATTATCAGGCAGGGCCTGCCATTTTTTCTTGTTCATGACGACAAACATGGAGGTCGTGTAGCCGATACCCGGAATATCGGTGCTGTATTTGATCACCTCACCCTGTTTCCAGCCTTTAAGAACTTCGATTGGTCCAATGGTTCCGTCAACTGTACCTTTCTGTAGAGCTTCATAGGTGTCTCCCTGGGGCATGGCAACCGGCAGGGCCCCGAGAGTCTTGACTATTTTAGCGCTGAGGCCGGTAGAGCGGATTTTCATCCCTTTAAGATCGGTTAATTGTTGAACTGCTTTTTTTTTGGTATGAAGAACGCCGGGGCCATGGGCATGAACATAGAGAACCTTTGTATCCTGCACCTCTTTTGGGTTAAACTCTTTGGTGACCGCAGTTGCGATTTTTGTAGCAGTTTTACCGTCCGGATAGCCGACCGGCAGATCAAGACCTTCAAGGAGCGGGAATCTTCCCCTGGTGTAAGCAAAACAGGACATGCCGATGTCGGAGATACCGTTAACGACGCCATCGTAGACCTGCGGAGCTTTGGTTAAGGTGCCCCCCGGGTAGATCGTAATTTCAATCTGTCCGTTACTTCTTTTTTCGATCTCTTTGGCCCAGGCCTCACCGGCTTTGCATTGGGCATGTGTGGGTGGAAAGAAAATGCTGTATGAGAGGCGGATCTTTTTCTCTTTGGCAATGCTGTTGACGGGAAATCCGAAGAGGATTGCGGCGGTCAGTAGCAATAGAAAACATTGAAAGCGGATCACTCTTTTTCTTTTCATAATTACACCTCATGTACAAAAATTGGTTAAAATTGGTGTACCCCTCTATTGAGGGGAGATGATAGTACTTTAGTTCTTAAAACACAAGTATAAACGGAAAGTTTTTTGTCGTGTCAGGTTTGATGCCGAGAAGGCGGCGGGGCCATATCCAAGGGTGCTTTCTCGCAGAACTTGGGGTTTACTAGGGTGGCTGCCTAAGTCCCCTGTATATGTTTATGATAATAGAAATTTATGTTTTGGTTGAAATGAATTCAGGGGGCGAATTTTTCTTGACAAAGCCTAGTGCTTTTGATAGAAGCGGCGCTCGATTGAGAAATTGATCGGGGGCCGTTAGCTCAGTTGGTAGAGCATCTGACTTTTAATCAGAGGGTCGCAGGT
>CAZUXG010000087.1:0-7492 GCA_964623985.1 uncultured Thermodesulfobacteriota bacterium
TTGACAAAAAGAATAAAATGTGCAACTTCCTTACCTTCAATTTTGGAGTAAAGCAAAATTGAATTATCACAAAAAACCAGGAAGAGGTCAACCACCAACAAACAACCTAATATCTTGGCAAGACTGCTGATGAGATCATGATTAATAACTTTTTCTTTTGTAAAGAAGCGGTCACGGATCATAATAAAAAGGATCATCATTGAGATCCCGGAGACCATGGCCGAAAAAAGGAATACGATCGGCATCAAACCGGTATTCCAATAATCCCGAGCCACACCTAAAGCGAGTATCCAACCGGTATATCCATGTACGGCCAAAGCTAGGGGAATACCAATAAGTCCAAAAAGCTTGGTCCACTTTTTATTCTCCTTAAACATAAACACACCATAGATAATGGAGTTTAATGGATAGAGAATCAAAAGAAAAGAACCATAGGAAATGGCTGAGATCGGGTTAAGATAGAGAAAATTGTGCCAGAGGGATTTCACCGGCCAAGCTACCTGCATCAAGAGACACTGCGGTGCTATAAGGAGCAACAGAACCGCAGCAACAACTCCCATTTTACTGGCCGGCTTAAATTTTTCCAAGCCGAAGCCATATGAGAGAGTGGAGATCATAAAAGATCCGGCACTTAACCCCGTAAAATAGAAATAGTACGAAATCAAAAAGGCCAGCGTCGTCTGATACTGAACATCAAAAACTACTTTTCCCATACCAGTTTAGCCTCCCGCCTAATCTCCAAAGTCGCAACATCGAGACCGATATAATAGACTCTCGGCTCCGTACCCATCTCAGGTTTCAATGTTGAAACCGGCTTGGTCGCCACCAGTCTGGCCACTTCACTTTTGGAATCGTTAAGATCACCAAAAATCCGGGCACTAGTCGGACAGGCTTCAACACAACTCGGTTGAAGACCGGCATCTACCCGAACACTACAAAAATCACACTTATCAATCATCCCTTTTTGGGGGTGAATATATCTGACCTCGTAAGGACAGGCCGACATACAGTAACGGCAACCAACACAAAGGTGTGGATTAACCATAACTATTCCATCCTCACGCTGCCAAGCGGCACTGACCGGACACACCTTGACACAAATAGGATTATCACAATGATTACAAAGGGTCGGCCTGAAAGCCCGCACGACATTGGGGTATTTACCCTTTTCAATCTCTTTAACCCAAGTGCGCCAGATCCCTAAAGGAACATCATTCTCATGCTTGCAGACAATCTCACAAGTGTGACAACCAACACAGCGATTGAGATCAATAACCATCCCCCAACGGGGAAGATCTTTATTTTTAACTTTATGCGGATTGGACATAGTCTTACTCACTCGCCCCCTTCTTTTCGATAATAATCAGCCGAACGATGCAGAATATAGAGTAAGAGAGCACATCCAGCTCCGACCAACAGGAGTAAAACTAATACCCCATAAAAATTGCGCAGACACCAGACTGAATACTGATTTTCATAATCCGGATAGAGATGAAATGGTCCTAAGCCAGCCAGCGCAACACCTTTTACCTTAATTTTCATATTGTGACAACGGGCACAAGGAGCCTCGTTGACCTTGAGGCCATGCACGGCTTCACCCTGATGACAGTCGATGCAGTTACCCCGGTCATAATCAAAACTCATATCACCCTTGCGGTGAGCTTCAAAACGAAAAGTCGTCAGATGCTCAAGCAGTGTCGAGATCTTACGTTCCTTATGACAACTGCCGCAGGTCTCGATCAGGTTGGCACGATTGATCGTTGCCTGCTCATATTTAGCCCCGAATACATAATGTCGGGTATGGCAATGGTAACAATTGGGGGCGTTCTCTTTACTCGCTAACAAGGCTTTGCCATGTTTACTCTTAAAGTAGCTGTCACCAACCATCTTCCTTTTGGGAATCCTGATATTTTTCTTTTTCAACCGCTCGTGGGCACCCAGGGGAAAAAGGTTTTCAATTTTCGAATGACAGGCAAGGCAATTAACCTTCTGAAAACCGCTGCGGCAATGACGAGCCGATGCCGCATCTTCATGACAGTCGATACATTCGAGCTTCTTGCCATGCAAAGTCTTTTTATAAGGTTCAAGTTTAACTTGCAGTACCGCCAGAGAACCATCAAGACGGCCGGAAGTCAAGTGCGGCTCTTTATGACACTTCATACACTCTTCATTGGTCCTCGGTTTTGCCACTTCCTTGGGGATTGGCAGTAAACCATCAGTGCTGACCATAACCGGAGTCACGGTCTCATGAATTGCCGGATTAGGGCTAACAGTTCCATGATTAGTGGCCTGTGCGTCACCAACGAGTAGCAATAAACCCACCACCAGCGACAGACAGAGAACCTGCTGCCAAGCCTGACTTCCAGCAAATCGCCGGATTACCGCAGGAAAATTTTGTTTTTCAGTCATCCTAAACATCCCCATCCTCCAGGGCTTCAGCAACCAATTCAACCACGTCTTTAACCTTAACATCATTTTCCCGATTATGAAATTTAAGACCATCCTCAAACATTACCATACAGAAAGGACAAGCCGTAACCGCAATCTCAGGTTCTTTTTCGAGGGCCTGCGCCACCCGGGTATCATTAATTTTGGAACCTAAAGTCTCCTCCATCCACATCCGACCACCACCAGCACCGCAACAGAAACCGCGTTTATGGTGACGATCCATCTCAACCAGATCAATCCCCGGAACTTCATTTAAGATCATCCGAGGCTGGTCGTAAATTTCATTATATCGTCCGAGATAACAAGAATCATGATAGACGGCTTTAGCGACTATAGGACGCTTTAAGTCAAGACGGCCATCAGCCAGCAACTGCGCCAGGTACTCAGTATGGTGCATGACATTGTAGTTACCGCCTAACTGCTGATAGTCTTTTTTCAGAGTGTTATAACCATGCGGACACATGACGACAATATTTTTGACGCCGTAGCCGTTCAGGGTCTCAATATTTTCCATCGCCAACGTCTGATAGAGATATTCATTACCCAGCTTACGAGCTGAATCGCCGCAGCACTTCTCTTCCTTGCCCAAGATTGAAAAAGAAACCCCGGCCGCCTTAAGAACCTTGACAAAAGCGGTAGAGACCTTCTTGTAGCGATCATCAAAAGAACCTGAACAACCGATCCAGAGCAGGAGTTCGACATCGCTATTTTCAGCCATGGTTGTAACCCCTAAATCATTGGCCCAGTTACCACGATCGGCCCAACCGAGCCCCCAAGGGTTACTGTTATTTTCAAAATTCTTGAAGACGAGCTGGACTTCGGACGGAAAGCTGCTCTCCATGAGAACCAGATTACGCCGCAGGTCAACAACCTTATCAACATGCTCGACATACATCGGGCAGACCTCCATACAGGCACGGCAGGTAGTACAGGCCCAAATCTCATCCTCGGTCAAGTAGCCGCCAAACAAAGCTTTCTCTTCCTTGGGAAGCCCCCAGGTAATATCTTCACCATCGGCCTTGCATTTGGCGATGATCGCACTCTTGTCATAAAGACACTCACGAATATCCTGAACCATTTTTTTAGGAGTTAAAGGTTTACCCGTAAGATAAGCGGGACAGTTATCCTGACAGCGACCACAACGGATACAAGCATCACTGTCCATCAACTGTTTCCAAGTGAACTGATGAACATGAGCAACCCCAAAAGTCTCAGAGTTTTCTATGTCGAGCAGACTGACCACCCCTTTGGGGTTAGTCGAACGATAGTAGTTATTGAGAATGCCGGAAATGACATGAAAGAGTTTGTTATAAGGCATGGTCCCGACGAGCAGCAGAATGGCATAAAAGTGCAAGCGCCAGACCCAACGAATGACCTGAACATCAATTTCCTGATTTAATGGGGCCAGTGCAAAAGCGACCAAGGAGCCCAACGGGGCGAACCAAGTACCTTGGGGTGTTGTTACCGCCAAACGCAACCCTTCAACGACAAAGCCGCTCAAAAAGATAAAAAGCAGCCAAATCAAGAGTAAACCATCCTCTCTACCGCGTTCATCAAGGCGCTCAGGAGCAAATCCATAACGACGGACGAGAGCTATCATAAGGCCAACCAGAGCAAGGCCACCAATCAGATCGAGAACCAAAGAAACGCCACCGGCGGCGGCCGGTGTCAAAGTCACGATATGAAGCTGAGCAAAGACCACAAAAACAAAGGGAGTTAAAAAACCAAAGAAGAGAAAGATGTGCATATAACCGGGCCAGGCCTCTTCAAGGATCCGATCATGCCCGACAACCGACGCAAACATTGCAGCAAAGCGTTTGCCAGAATCGCCACTCCTAACTTCGGGTTCACCAACCCGCCAACGCGCAATTTTTCTGGAACTTCCATAGAGCAGAAGTGCCAAACTTAAGCCTATGATCAGTACATCAAGTGAATTCAGCATAGCCTTTCATTCCCCTACCCCGGTAAGAACCGGAAACCTGACAAATACAGAAGTGTTAAGACGGTAGCCTTCAGCGGCAAAAAACCACCCCTCACCATTCAACATTAAATTATAAATAACAACAACTTACAACTAACTAAGAACTCTCGGCCGGAATACCCTTAAGAACCCGGCAAAAGTGAATAACCGCTCACATTAAGTGAGTTCGCGGAGCTTGTTAACATAAGCACGAGACCTTTGTCAAGCGGCAAACTGTATACTTCATACAAACTAGAATTTAGAGCGGAGACCGACTGTACCACTCTCGTATTAGTGAGTAGAGTTCAATTGGGCCGGCTTTGTTTTTGTTTGTTTATGCGGCTTTGAGTCAAAACTTGTTTCATGGCCATCTTCTGCTGTTTTCGGCGGTTTGAATATTCGGGACTTCGGGTTCCACCAGGCCCTGATTATGAAGTGCTCTAAAATAATTTTCAATCCTAGGGATCGCCTTCAATAAACGAATGGCTGAGCTGCAAAGCGAACTGGAAAGTGGCCAGCATCATCCGGATCGCGAAACCAGACCTAAAACCACGAGCAGGAAGCCACTCACAGTAAACCCTAAAAAAAATCTGCCGACTAAGTTTCAAGCGCATTTTATATCCTCCTTAAAATTTCGGGTACCGTAAATTCAGTCGCAACCCACCCTGACTCAACTGAAAAGAATCCCCCAACCTAGCGGTAACTCTGTGTTTTTCGTTTACATAATATACCAATCAATTGATTTCCAGTTTTTAAGTTCAAAAAAACACAGCCTTATTTTATAGGGGGGACCTCGGCATCAGTCTGATTTCAAGTTGACAAGCGCCGCTGAATCGGTTAAATGGGCCAATGAAATCTCATTTTTTGCCCACCTTCGACAGTTAACGTTAAGTGGTAAAAATAAAGTTTTCAGTTTAAAACTATAGACAGCTATAAAATATTTTCAACCACCTACAAAATCTAGGGAGAGACAACCATGAAGACACCCCTCTGGCAACCCTCCGCCGAACGTATCAAAAACTCTAACCTGAGTTGTTTGATGGCTCAATTGAAAGAGAAAAAAGGCCTTGAATTTGCCTCTTACGACGAACTCTATAAATGGTCAGTTGATAATCGGGCGGATTTCTGGGAGAGCGTCTGGGAATACGGCGGAATTATAGCAAGCAAAGGTTACGATGAAGTAATGGTTGATGGCGACAAAATGCCGGGCGCCAAATGGTTCACTGGGGCGCGTCTCAATTTTGCCGAGAATCTTTTACGTTTTCGCGACGATCGTGAAGCCTTGGTCTTCAAAGGTGAAGATCAGGAGGCAATCCGCATAAACTATACGGATCTTTACGATCAGGTTGCCCGTCTGGCGGCGGCTTTACGCGAGGCCGGAGTTCAATGTGGCGACCGGGTCGCCGGTTTTGTTCCCAATATGATCGAAACCATAGTTGCGATGCTGGCGGCAACCAGTATCGGCGCAATCTGGTCATCCTGTTCTCCCGATTTTGGCATCAAAGGGGTTCTTGACCGTTTTGGTCAGATTGAGCCCAAAATTCTCTTTACCGCCAATGGCTACTCCTACAACGGCAAAAAGTTCAGTTCCCTGGAAAAGATCGGTGAGATTTTAGGTTCACTGCCTTCCATCGAAAAGGTCGTGGTGATCCCCTACACTGAAGAGAGAGCCGATATCAGCGCCATTGACAACGCTGTTCACTACCAGGATTTTCTCAAAAAAGAGGATAATCTTGAGATTGCATTTGAACAGCTCCCCTTTGACCATCCACTCTACATTATGTACTCATCAGGTACTACCGGCACTCCGAAGTGCATTGTCCACGGCACTGGCGGCACCCTGATTCAGCATTTAAAAGAGCATCTCTTTCATGTTGATTTAAAACGTGAAGACCGGATCTACTATTTTACAACCTGCGGCTGGATGATGTGGAATTGGCTCGTAAGTGCCTTGGCGGTCGGAGCAACAGCTATCCTCTTTGACGGATCCCCTTTCTATCCCGACGGCGGCGCTACTTTTAAACTGGCTCAGGATGAGAAAATCTCAGTCTACGGAACCAGCGCCAAATTTATTGCTGCAGTCCAGCAGTCAGGCCTTAAACCGGGCACCGCTTTTGATTTAAGCGCAATCAAGGCGATCTGTTCGACCGGTTCCCCCCTGTCGGCTGAAAGCTTTGAGTATGTCTACCGCGACATCAAAAAAGATGTCAATCTCGCTTCAATCTCTGGAGGCACCGACATTGTCTCCTGTTTCGCTCTCGGCAACCCAATTCTGCCAGTCTATATTGAAGAACTGCAGTGCCGGGGCTTAGGAATGAAGGTTGAAGCCTTTGATGATCTTGGTCAGCCGGTTTACGGTGAGAAGGGTGAACTCGTCTGCACAACCGCTTTCCCCTCAATGCCGATCTATTTCTGGAATGATCCTGATAACCAGAAATACCATGATGCCTATTTCGATCGTTACAACAATATCTGGTGCCACGGTGACTATATCATGATCACCGAAACCGGTGGCGTCATTATTTATGGCCGGTCTGATGCCACCTTGAACCCCGGTGGCGTCCGTATCGGTACGGCCGAGATCTACCGCCAGGTTGAAACCATCTCGGGCATCAAAGACAGTGTCGTCATCGGCCAGGATTGGGAAGATAGCGACGTTCGCGTTGTCCTTTTCGTGGTTCTCGATGATGGAGTCGAGCTAACCCCGGAATTCGAAAAACAGATAAAAACTACTATTCGGAAAAGCACAACTCCGCGTCATGTCCCGGCCAAAGTCATTGCGGTTGACGATATCCCCTATACAATCAGCGGCAAAAAAGTTGAACTCGCAGTCAAACGCATGGTTCACAACCTGCCAATCACCAACCGCGACGCTCTGGCCAACCCTGAAGCCTTGGAAAACTTTAAGGATCTTGAGACCCTAAAAAGTTAATTAAATATCAGTTGTCAAAAAAACACGGACAACTGCAAACTGTCAAAAGTAAACAAAAAAGAGGACCCTGTAACAGGGTCCTCTTTTTTGTTTACGAAAATACTGGGTAACTATTCAGTGTAAACAATTGAAAAAAACAAAAAAAAGACTTG
>CAZUXG010000088.1:0-7470 GCA_964623985.1 uncultured Thermodesulfobacteriota bacterium
GGATTACATTTTTATACCATGGACCGTAGTCAATCAGTGGTGGGAATTGTCAATTATTTGAAACAGGAAAATTTGTTGTAAAATTTTATGTTTCAGGACAATGAGGTGTTTTGATAGATGTTCATCATTGTCCGGTTCTCTACCTACCGGTTCCAGATCTCTTAGATTAATAAAAAATGTCTCTGAATTTTTGGCCGGTGGGTAGGGGGTAGAGTGTTTGAGATACTCTAAAATTGACCAGTTACAGTGTTAACCCATATTTTTTCTCGAATGACCAAGTTTCATATAAACTGAATGATGATTTAGCATGTTTTCCTGGCCTCCGAGTTGCGGGCCAGATTGACGAAAAGCTCGCCTGCCTGAACCGCCAGTTCGATTCCGTGCAACACTTCGATTGCCCCATAGCTTTTTACCAGCCCTTCGATTTTGATCAGGTTGCCCCCGTTTTGCCCACCGCCCGTGAACAAATAGCCCTTGCCGCCAAATTTTGAGGTTGCTTAAACGTTACTTTGTCTGTCAACGAGGTTTAATTCACTAATCGCAACCTCAAAGCAAAGATGAATTTTTGGTGTGCTGTATTAAACTGTCTGCTATGTTTGTCTTTCCAGTATTCTCTTCGTTATCATAAAATCCGTAAAAGCAAACAGCTTAAAAAATTACTCTTGTAAAGGAGAAAAAATAGGAAAAATACCAGGGCTGACAAATAATTGTATCATGTCAATTGTCATATGTATCTTAAGGGTATTTTATGCGGGGAGCTTTCGGTAATCTCTTGCCCTAAGGGGGAGAGTTATTTTTGTTTGAATAAAATCTTGCATTCGTTGCCTGATAATGAGATTTAAATGGGGTTAAACAAAGGAAATGACGATTTTCGGAAACCTCTTTCAACATTTAGGCCTTATTTTTTTGGGTACTTGAACATGATCTCCCTTGCTCCATTTCGCGAATATGATATTCTTGACTATCCCCTTGACGGGGGACGGGTCTTGATTGAAGCGGCGGCCGGTTCCGGCAAGACCTATACGCTTCAGTATCTCTTTTTGCGCCTGGTGCTTGAGCGGGTTGATCTCAAGGCTGGTAATATTCTGGTTGTAACCTTTACTGAGGCGGCGACCGAAGAGCTTAAAGAACGGATTCGTGAGATTCTTAAGGCGGCTGCAGTACTCCTTAACACGCTCTCGCCAGCCCGTCCGCTTGATTCAGAAAAGGATGGCGATCTTGGTCGGGTACTGGCCCAAGCTCTTGAGCAAGGGGCGTCGGTGGCGCTTCTTAAAGAGCGTCTTAAAGCTGCCAGGGTCGGCTTTGATGAGGTTGTGATCGCTACTATTCACGGTTTCTGTAACCGTATTCTGAGTGATTATGCCTTTGAGTGTGGTGTCCGAACCGGGGTTGAGCTGGTTAAAGAAAGTCGTGTTTTTCTTCAGGTGGTGGCGGAGGATTATTGGCGGCGAACCTTTTATGACGGTTCTGAAATTATTGCCAGAATCGCTGCTGATCAGGGCTTGCAGCTCGATACCTTGGTAGCTCTGGCGGCCCGGCTTGATCAAGATCCAGAACTCGTGGTGTTACCTGAAAAACCTGAAAAGGGTTCCTGGTCTGAGGATATTGCGTTATTTTCAGCAGAGATTGAAAGGCTGTCTACACGTTTTAAAGATAGCTGCCAAAATGCCCGGGATTATCTTGTCCGGGAGAGAGACGCAATAAAAAGAGTTCTTTTTGGCGGTTCTCCTTTGAACAAGAGCGCTTGGGCGCCCGATAAATTTGACCAAGTTGCCGATCTGCTTGAGGGGACTCTGACGGCCGCCGAGTGGCCGGCGGCCGAGGAGCTCAAAAATTTAACCAAGTTTTCCACAGTCGCTCTCAAAACCAAAACCAAGGCTAAACAGATTACCCCCCGGCATCCGCTTTTTGATATTTGTGGGCGGCTGGTTGCCGATGTTGATCTTTACAAACAGTTTAGCGAGGCTTTAGCCTGTGCCGTAAAGAGAGATTTTCTTGACTTTGCAAGCGGCCCCGATGGAGTTGAGGCTTGTAAGCTTAAGGCTCGTCAGCAGGGTTACAGTGATTTCCTTAGCGGTCTGCAAAAGGCTCTTTCCGGCGCGCCGGGTGGCGTCCTGCGGCGTTTGGCCGGAGAGCGTTTCAAGGTTGCTCTGGTAGATGAATTTCAGGATACCGACCCGGTTCAGTACGGGATTTTTAATACTCTTTTCGATCGGTCCGAGACCCTTTTTTATCGGATTGGCGATCCTAAACAGTCAATTTACGGCTTTCGCGGTGCCGATATCTATGCCTATCTTGAGGCGGCCCGTGAGGAAGGTCAGTTGCGGGCCACCCTCGACCGGAATTTTCGTTCCACACCGCAACTGTTGCGAGCCCTTAACCGGATATTTCAAATTCCAGCCCCCTTTCTGCTTGAGGGTATCGATTTTCGGCCGCTGCGAAGTGGTCGTCCACCGCAGCAGAAATTGCTTATTGAGGGACGCGAAGGGGTGCCACTTCACTTTTGGCACCTTGCCGGTGAAAACGGTAAAAATTTGACGGCGTCCACGGCCCGTTATCAGTTGATAAACGCAGTTGCAAACTGTTGTGCCCATCTCCTTGATCTTGCCCAAAAGCCTCTGCTGGATGGCTGGCAGGCGGAGTTTGTTGCCGTCGATGATTCCGGCAGAAGGCCGCTTAAGGCTTCCGATATTGCCATTTTGACGACGACCAATAAAGAGGCTGCGCAGGTCTGGGCCGCTTGTCATGCTCGCGGGGTACCAGCGGTGATCGCGGCGGCCGGTAATCTCTGGCAGACGGCTGAGGCCAAAGAGCTTTTCTTTTTTCTCAAGGCGGTTTTATCTCCGGATGATGACCGTATCTTGAACACGGCTTTAGCAACCCCGTTGATGGGTTTTAATGCACCCTTTTTGGCGGCCGTGCATGATTCTCAGGATATTGATAAAGGGCTTTGCGGGGTTTTTTATAAGCAGTATGAAAGTTGGCGACAATGTTTTTACGGGGCCCGTGAGAACTGGTTGAAGCAGGGCCTGATGGCAATGTTTTCCGGATTTCCTGACTTTTCAGCAGCTTTCCCGCCCTCTGATCCTGACTTTGATATTCGTCTCAACCTTGCTCGTCGCCCGCGGGGGGAGCGGGCTTTGACTAACCTCTATCACCTGCAGGAGGTATTGCATCAGGCCGAATGCGAGCATCTTTTTGGTCCACAAGCCCTTTTTGATTGGTTTCATGAACATCTTGAAGGAGTGGCAAAAGATGAAAATAAATATGAACTCCGTCTTGAGAGTGAGGCCGAAGCCTTGCAGATCATGACCGTTCATAAAAGTAAGGGTTTAGAGTTTCCAGTTGTTTTTGCTCCGTTTTTATGGTCTCGCGGTTTTAAGCCAGCCAGTCATAAACGTTCCTTGACGATTTTTCATAAACCAGCAGCAACAGGTCCGGGTTATGTTCGCTGTCTTGACTTGAATTCCGAAGTCGCAAACGCTCATCTTCAGGCTGCCGCCGGTGAAGAACTGGCGGAGAACTTAAGACTTCTCTACGTTGCTTTGACCCGGGCCCAATCCCGTCTCTATCTGGCTTGGCCGCAGCTTCGAGATAGCGGTAATACGGCGCTGATGTATCTGCGCCGACCGCCAAGTAATGAGAGTGAACGGCAGGAATTTATCGTTAAAGGCGGGCCTGCACCGAGTTTAAAGGTGATCGACGATGAAAAAGCGATGCTTTGGGAAGAGATTCCGGAGATTGTCCGTGAAACCCCATTCAGGGGTCGTGAACAAGTTACTTTAGGATCTTTTGCGCCGGTTTGCGTCAAGGCCCGGACCTTCAAACGGTCACTTTTGCCGGAAAAAGGGTTTTTGAGTTTTTCCCGGTTAACTGCCGAGCGCCATCAGGGGGCCCCCGCCGGCAGCTTACGACAATTAAAACAGTTGGATCGACCTGAGACCTCTTTCCCGGTGGCAGCGCCTCCGATGGCGACCTTCCCCGGTGGGGCGGCAACCGGTAACGCCATTCATGCAATCTTTGAAAAACTCGACTTTGCTATAGTCAGGCAAAGCGGCTGGCAAAATGACATACAGGTTAGGGAGTTGGTGCGTAATTCATTGGTCCGCTACGGACTTATTTCATCCTCAGATTCAGATTATGAGATCCTTCTGTCGGAGTATGAAAAGAAGATTCTGGTTATGGTGGCCCAGGTCTTAAATACCCCGTTACCCTCCGTTAATGGTCAGCTAAAACTTTTACAGGAAGGTCTTGTTGTACGCCGCGAGATGGAGTTTTCTTTGCCGATCCCGAGATCTCTTGAGGCTGATAAGTTGACAGCTCTGCTTAAAAGTCAGGGGCTGCCGACTTTTCGGCAAATCGAGCCCGGCAAAATTGCCGATTGGCAGCTTGACTTTCCGGCCTATCTGCCGGGTTGCGGCTATCTTAACGGATTTATCGACCTTGTTTTTAACGTAGATAAAAAATACTATTTGCTCGACTGGAAAACCAATAATCTCGGCCCGGCTTACGCAGATTATCAACTTAAGGCCCTGCAGCAAAGTATGCTCGATTCAGACTATCTTCTCCAGTACCATCTCTACCTGATAGCTCTGCACCGGTTTTTACAGAACCGCTTGGCCGATTATGACTATGAGACCAATTTTGGCGGTATTTACTATCTCTATCTTCGAGGTATCAATGGTCATGATGCCGACAGTGGAGTTTTTTACGACCGTCCGAGCCTGGAGCTGGTTACTGGTCTTACTGAGTTGGTTTGCGGCAAATGACTTTTATGAAAAAGAAAAATTCGGGGGCTTGCGGAGATTCTGAAAATATCGCTTTGCTGGAGTCTCTCTCGATCCCTGGCCTGTTTCATTATATTGATATTCATTTTGCGCGGCTCGTTTGTCGGCTGGCTGATGATGAACACTGCTGGCCGCTTTTTCTGGCTGCTTTACTTGCCAGTTATGTGGTTAACAGGCGCCGCCAGATCTGTTTGCCGTTGAGGGATTTGCCAGACAGTTTCTCCGCGTGGCTGCAGGTTGATAACGGGCCTGAAATCAAGTCTGAAACCGCTGCCCGGCTTGCATCTCTTAAGTGGCCAACCGGATGGGAAGCCGAACTCGCCGGTCATAAGGCTGTGGCCGATCCGGGAAATGCGGCTTTACGCCGTCATTTGCTGGTTCTTGATGATGGTCGTCTTTATCTCCAGCGTTATTGGGATTATGAGCAGTGTCTGGCCCGTATGATAAATGAACGCCTCAAAGTTCCGGTTTTGGCCTTGCCTGAACAGGTCAAGACTCTAAGCGCCGTGGCACCGCGTTTTGCCGTTGGCAGTTGTGGTGGAAGTGAAAAGCGATCGTTCAATTTTCAGGCTGCCGCCGTTTGTGCTGGTTTGCGGAACCGTTTTACGATCATCAGTGGTGGACCCGGTTGCGGTAAAACCTCAGTCGTCGCGGCGATTGCGGCACTCTGGCTGGAATATTGGCCTAAATCCAGAATTGTGCTTTGTGCGCCAACCGGTTTGGCTCAGGTCCGCCTGCACCAGGCTCTGCTTGATGAGATCGCGTTTCTCGACTGTTCGGACAAGGTGAGGGGCGAACTTCTTAAACTTTCAGCGGCAACCATTCATCGTCTGCTTGGGTTTCGGCCGGGAGCCGGTTTTCGTTACCATGCTGAAAATCTATTGCCGGTCGATTTGCTGATCGTTGATGAAGCCTCGATGGTCCCGCTCTGGATAATGACCAGCCTTTTTGCAGCCCTGCCTAAAGCGTGTGCTGTCATTCTTTTAGGTGACAAAAATCAGCTGGCCTCGGTTGAGGCCGGAGCGGTACTTGGTGATCTCTGCTCATTAGGGTCTGAAAACCGTTTCTCTTCTGATTTTCAAAAAGATTTTGTCCGATTAACGATGGCGTCACCCCATGATTTGCCTGAGACCCCGGAAAAAACTCTTTTAGATGACCATATTGTCGAACTGAAAAGGAGTTACCGTTTTGCTCTTGACGGCGGTATCGCCCGTTTGCAAAGAGCGATTATGACATCGACAGACGCTGTCGATACCGCTCTCAAAGAGCTCTGCGCTAACGATCCCAGTGGTGAAGTTGGCATTCGTGTTTTACCGATGGAAAACCCGGCTTTTGAAGCCCTTTTGTTAAGTGGGCTGACTAGTCAAGAGGTCGAAATCGATGGCCGGATGGTGGCGCTCAAGTCGTATAATGAGGTTGATGACCTGGCGAGCGCCTTTGCTATCTTTCAGCGTTTTCGTCTGCTTTCACCATTACGGCGCGGGCGTTTCGGGGTCGATAATCTCAACCGCCTTATGCCACAAGCTTTAGGCCTTCAGGCGCGTCGGCAATATTATAAGGGGCGGCCTTTGATGATCACTCGTAACGCCCCGCAACTTAACCTCTATAATGGTGATATCGGTCTCGTCTGGCCCGATTCAGAGGGCCGTCTGAGGGCTTGGTTTAGACGTGCCGACGGAAGTTTTACCGATTATTCTCCTTTGCGCTTGCCGAGTCATGAAAGTGCTTTTGCGGTTACTGTACACAAGGCGCAAGGTTCCGGTTTTCAAAAAGTTGTGCTTCTCTGGCCCGCTCAGGAAAACGCCTTGTTGACCCGGGAGATGCTCTATACCGCCGTTACTCGGGCCGCAAAACGAATTGAGATATGGCTCCCGAAGGCGGCGGGCCCGGCTTCTTGTGTCGCACCTCTAGCAGCGGCCTGTCGGCACCAGGTAGATCGTTTCAGTGGTTTGTTAAAAACGTTACAGGGGATTAGGTGAAACAAAAATTTAGTAAATTTGAATTTCGGCTGGCCGGATTGAGTTAAATGGTGTCGGCGGCCGAGTCTATGACCGGGAAAGCGGAGTTCCGTTGGCGGGTGCCGGAATTACGGTCGGGGCGGTACGATCCGTAGCTGACGATGCCGGTTTTTTTGAACTTTGGGGTAATGACAGCAGCCTTGCGACGATGCCGGTTTCGGCTTCAGGTTATGTCAGTGAAATGATCTCCGGGATCGATTTTGAAAATCGGAATAATCCCTTTTTCTTTGAGGTCTCACTTGAACGAAATCAGGATGGTAAAGGCCGGTTGGCCCTAGTCGGTATTGGTGCCCGCTTGGTTAAAAGCGAAGCCGGATATGAGATTGCCGATCTCCTGGCTGACTCGCCGGCGGCCCGTGAAGGGCTGATTTCCGGTGATCGTCTGGTCGCAGTCGACAGTTTGGCCGTCGATGACTTCTCTTTAAAAGAAGTAGTTGAGCTGATTCGTGGCCAAGCCGGTCTGCCGGTTACCCTGGTGGTCGAGCGTGAGGGCGATTTTCTGGAATTTATCTGTTTCAGGGAGCGGGTTATCTATTAGGAGGTTGTTCGAAAATGTTGACTGTTTTACGTTAAACTTCATTGGTAAGAGACTAACAGGCTTTGTTAGTAAGGCAAGATTGACAAAAAAACCATTAAATATCTATGCAACAAAAACCTATCGCAGA
>CAZUXG010000089.1:0-4784 GCA_964623985.1 uncultured Thermodesulfobacteriota bacterium
TCAAACGCAAATATTACGCCTGTGACGAAGCTGTATGGTTTGTTTCTGAAACACCCACCGGGCCCTGGCGGGTGGCTGAATCAATTCCCCAAGAGATCTATACAATTCCGCCGGACAATCCGCTCTACAATGTGACTTTTGTGCGGATTTACAGTTCGACTCCGGAAGAGGTTTATGTTGGTTATACGCCGGGCTACGCCCATACCTATGTCTACCTTAACACTGTGGTTTATGGTACCGGTTACAATTATCCTTATTGGTATGACAGTTGGTACTTTCCGCGGCCGATAACCTATGGTTATCATGTGCGTTACAATCCCTGGGGCGGTTGGAACTTCGGGTTTAGCTATTGTAGTAGTCCTTACAGTTTTTATTTTGGTCACGGCTGCTATAATGGCGGTTGGTGGGGGTCTTATCGGTATCGCGGTTATCGCCAGAGTTATTGGAATGCTTATCGTCGGGGATCTTATTATGGTCATAAACCCGTTAAGCTTGGTCATCGGCCCGGTCATTTCCGACCCCGGCCCGATCTCTATCGCAGTCAGAAAAACCGCAATCGGGTAGTACGGCCGGCCGCTTTCCGGGCTCGGGGTAAAGCCCGGCTGGCAAAGCGCCGAGCTAATAATGTGTTTACCGATCGCCAGGGTAATATTCATCGTAAAACCGGCAATAAATGGGAAAAGAGAACCCGGAAGGGTTGGCAAAAAGAAATTTTGCCGAACCGACAGCCAAGCCCAAAGCTACGTTCCGTGCCGCGTTCAGCAAAGCTGCGTCCGGCCCAGAAGCCAACGTCAAGGCCCAATGTCTCGCGGCCTCAAGGTCAACTCCCATCGACGTTGCCAAAATCATCGTCTAAGGTTCGTTCTGCAACCCGACCTAGTGCTCCGGCAACCAAGACTAACAATCTTGAACGCAGTTCTAAATCACGCAGGCGAGGTTCTCGGCGGAGTGATGATTTTCAGCGTTCACGTCCAAGTTCCGGTCGCCGTGATGGTCGCCGTGATAATCGCCGTGATGGTCGCCGTGATGGTCGCAGAAGATAGCTAGATGGTTTTTTTGAGCACTGGGGCTGTTTTTTAGCGGGTTTTCCTGGTAAATGGCATCAGTATCAAGTGCCATAAATTGAGGTGGTCAAAATTACGGTGGGAACCGATGCCGATTACTATCTGTTCCTGGTTAAGATTTGATATCAGGGTGCCGAGGAGGCGATCCCAGATTGAAAAGAGGACGCCGTAATTGGAGTTGCGTTCTCGGATCTTCACAGAGTGATGAACTCGGTGCATGGAGGGCGGCACCAGGAGGAGCATCCAGACCTTTTCAAAAACGGGACTCATACGGATCGCACTGTGATGAAACTGGATTGAGAGGTTAACCAGGATTTCAAAAATAAAATAGGTGGTAAGCGGGATTCCAAAAGTATAAACCACGGCTAGGCGCAAGAGGCCGGAGAGCAACAGTTCGCCAAGATGAAAGCGGTTGGCAGTGGAGACATCCATATTCATGTCGGAATGATGAACGCGATGAAAACGCCAGAAAAAAGGTACTTCATGGTTAAGCAGGTGCCAGAGATAGATAAAAAAATCGAGAATCAGGATCCCGAGCCCGGTTTTCAGCCACAAAGGTAGGGGAAAAGCATGCAACAGGCCCAGCTTATTTTCAGTGACAAGAAGCATGAGCCCCATAAGCGTGGAAAAATAACAGGCGTGATAGATGGAGCCATTGATTATGGAGAGTGGCAGATTAGTCAGCCAACGCCGGGATTTGGAAACGGACGGGTCCCGGTATGAAAACTTCAATTCGAGTAGAAGAAAAAGAATAATAGCGCCCCAGTAAAGCATGAGTTTGAGCATCTCGATTGAAATCATAGCCCTACTTTTATCTTGAAGGTATATTTGCGTTGCGGGGTCTCATACCCGGTGCGTGAGCAGGCGAACATGCAGGAGAGGCAGCCGATGCACGGGTCTCGGGCAATAACGCTGAAATGTTTTTTCATTTGATTTTCCCTAGGGTGGGGCAGGTTATTTGTATAAAGAATCGATTTCAAATTGGTATTTTTCGACAACCTTCTCTCTTTTGAGTTTCATGGTTTGGGTCAGGAGACCGTTTTCGAGAGAGAAAGGTTCGGCGACGATATGGTAGTGTTTGGGGATTTCGTAATGTGCGAACTGGCTTTCGAGGTGTAAGGTGATCTCTTTGCCAATTATCAGGGGGGTCGCTGGGTCGTTAAGTATATCTTCGAAGCGGGTCTTGATATCCAGGAGTTTCACAAACTCCTTTAAGGTTTCATGATCCATGCTCAAAAGACCGATATTGAAGGGTTTGCCGTCACCATAGACCATCGTGTTTTCGATGTAGGGGAGAAGTTTGATCTCCTCTTCGATAACGGCGGGAAAGACGTATTTACCATTTTCCAGCTTGTACTGTTCTTTGATGCGGCCGGTGATAAAAAGAAAGCCATCTTCATCCAGGTAACCCCGATCTCCGGTATGGACGCCACCGTCGGCGGTCATTATGGCTTTGCTCGCCTCGGGCTTGTTGTAGTAGCCATGCATGACGTTGGGGCCGTGGACAATGATTTCGCCGTCCCGGCTTGCGACACCGGTCAGGGTCCGATCGATGGTCACTACAACATCTTTGATGGGGCGACCGACGCTGCCCAGTTTCCAGGCGGAAGGTGAGTTCATGGTGATCGCCGGAGAGGTTTCGGTCATGCCGTAGGCGTCGTAGATTGAGATCCCGATATCAATAAAGAAGTTTGCCACTTCAACGTTCATGGTTGCCGAGGCGGTCAGGGCGGTCTTGAGCCGACCGCCGAACTTTTTCAGGATCTTGGCAAAAACCACTTTTCTGGCGAACTGGTATTTTAGTTCGGTGAGCAGTTCACTTTTGTCCGCAGCCGCAAGTTCCCTTCTCCGCCGGGCGGCTTTAAGCCCCATTAAGAACAATTTTTCGGCACTGCCGCCGCGCTCTCGCAGCTTTTTATGAATACCGCTGTAGATTTTATTGAAGACCCGGGGCACCGCCAGAATAAAGCTCGGTGCTACGATCTTAAGATCTTCTGCCAAAGTTTCGACTGAGCGCATAAAAACGAGGTTGCCGCCGAACTGCAGCCAGTTGTAGAGTTCGGCAACCTGACCATAGGAGTGAGCCCAGGGCAGGATCGAAAGGGCCGTGCTGTCTTCATTGAAGTCGTCGGCAAAAAGGGCGTAACCGCCAGCCGCGTTGCTGGTCAGGTTGCCGTGTGAGAGGAGAACCCCTTTGGGTTCGCCAGTGGTGCCTGATGTATAGATTAATGCCGCGATATCCTGGGCTGCCGGAAAAATCGGGGATATTGGTACTTGAGCGCCCTTTTTCTCCAAAGTTCGCATGTTGTTATTGTCAGATTCATCAAGAATAAAGATGGCGGTAAGGCTTGTAATCGTTTTCAAGTACCCTTTGACTTCTTCAAAGAGTGCCGGGCTGGTGACAAATAGAACTTTGATGCCGCTATCTTTGAGAATGTACTCCCAGGTTTTGGGTAGCTCCTTTTCGTACATTGAGACGAAGCGGGCGCCAAGTCCGTAAGTGGCAAAGGCGCAAACCGCCCATTCCTGGCGGTTGTCGGAGATGATGCCGACAAAATCATCCCGGCTGATGCCCTGGGCGGCGAGACCGCCTCTCAGATTGTCGACCCGCTGTTTAAACTCACCGTAGGTTGTCCAGTCAATTTCAAGGTCGGCGTTGATGCGCCCGAAAAATTTGTTATTGTTGAATTTTACAGCTGAGTTTTCGAGCAGTTCGACGAGGTTGTCGGGTTTTGGGTAGTGGTACATGGCTTGTTCCCGTTTGGTTTTGGCACTTTTACGATTCTCGCTTTGTCAGCTCAGGTAATATATCGTGTGCAGGCTTAAAGTAAAGAAAAAGAGTAATGGCGATTGACATTTATTGTTACTTTGTTGGAGTGTCCCAGTAGATTTTCCAGGTATTTTGAGTCCGGTGTGGTTTTCGGTTCTCGGTTTTGAGGGAAGTGGTACTCGAAAGGTTGTTTTGCAGCTGTTGAAGGACAACGAAATAGATGTTGCTGATCCGGTTGAAATTAAATTGATCGGGATGTCGGCGGTTGAAGCTCCGCGCCAGCATATTGATCTTTTGCGGTGCCAGGTCGGGGAAATAAAAGAGGATATCAGTTGATGAGTCGTTGATACACTGGAAGTAGAGTCGAAGCCGGCTTCCTCTTTAGCAGAGTACGGCGACACCATATTGGGTAAATAGTGGATCAGCGGTTATAACTTGCAGTTTGTGGATCTCCGCGGTTGCGATGATAAATCGGTCACAGGGGTCGGAGTGAATTGCAGGTAGTTGAGTAGAACGAAGACATATATCCAGATCAAGAGGGAGAATATGTAGGTCGTGATGGCTGACTACAACCTTAAACCAATCAGCGGGGCTGGCCGGGAGAGATAATTTTCCTTTGAGGTGTTTAATCCCTATTTCAAAACCGCTGATGGCGGAAACGTAAACCACTGCCTCAGCATTGATTTTTGTACAAACTTCGGCAGAAAGTTCCCCTCCTCCCTGGGCTAGCCAGAGTAGCGCGCAGGTGTCAAGCAGCATTATATCAACTCTCCCGGCCACTCATCTTCTGAGAGAGTTTCAGTTGGATTATATTTGATTTCGATTTTACCCATAACTGCATGCGGTTCCAATCGATTTTTGCATCTGTGCGGAACCAGATCTGCAATCGGCTTGCCGTAACGGCAGATCAGAACTTCCTCTCCGGTTTTTTCTATTTTTGCCAGCAAAGC
>CAZUXG010000089.1:4884-7453 GCA_964623985.1 uncultured Thermodesulfobacteriota bacterium
GATCCGCAGCCCTATGCGCGTTTTATCCTGCTCCTCCACGCCGACAATTTGCTTAGCGGTAAGACTGCGAAACTTCTCAATCAGAGTCTCCTTGCCGACAAGGAGATCACAGCTCAACTCTACAATGACTATAAAACTCTACGCGAGTTGCTGATCGCTTGCCTGATCAGTGAAAATCCGGAAATGCCGGCACCCAGCCTTATCACTCCGGCGCAAAAGCTGCTCGATCGTTTACTTTTTGTGGCCTTTGCCGAAGATAAGGGGCTGATTCCCGAAAACAGCATTGAGCGAGCCTTCACCCATGCCGACCCCTATAACCCCCGTCCCATCTATGAAAACTTCAAGGGGCTTTTTCGGGCCATTGATCAGGGCAGCGCCGGACTTTCAATTCCCGCCTATAATGGCGGTCTTTTTGCCCCCGATGCAGTGCTCGATCGACTGATAGTCACAGATGAGATCTGTTTTGGGGTTAATGAGCTGGCCAAGTACGATTTCGATTCAGAGATTTCTGTAACCGTGTTGGGCCATATCTTCGAACAGTCAATTGCTGATCTGGAGATACTTAGTGTTCAGGTCGAGGATGGTAAACTGCCAACACCAGAACAGGTTCAGATCCAAAAAGCTCGCGCTGTCAGCGGCAAACGCAAACGACAGGGGGTGGTTTATACGCCTGACCACATTAGGCCTTTATCGTCGAACATACCCTCGGCAGCCATATCAACGATCTCTTCCTCCAGCTCCTGGCTGACCATGGTAAGCTCAAAAATGATGGGGCGATTCAGTGGAAGCGGGGGACCCGGACGGAGCTCAAATTCTGGTATGCCTGGCATCATCTGCTCGAAAATATCAAGGTGGTTGACCCGGCCTGTGGTTCCGGGGCTTTTCTGGTTGCCGCGTTTGACTATCTTCAGCGAGAGTACCAACGTATAAACGATAAGCTGGCCGAACTGACCGGCCAGCACTCACTCTTCGACCTCAATAAAGAAATTCTCACCAACAATCTCTTCGGGGTTGATATTAATCCCGAATCAATCGAGATCAGTAAACTCTCGCTCTGGCTCAAAACGGCGGAACAGGGCAAGTCGCTGACCTCTCTGGATGGCAATCTCATCGCCGGCAACAGTCTGGGGTTGGCTGAACCGGCCCCGGGTGAGAGTTTCTGTTGGCAGACCGCCTTTCCCAAGATTATGGCGCAGGGTGGTTTCGATGTGGTTTTGGGCAATCCGCCTTATGTGCGACAAGAGCGCTTTAGCGAGCTTAAACCGTGGCTGGAGCAAAACTATGAGGTTTATAACGGGGTGGCCGATCTCTACGCCTACTTTTTTGAGTTGGGCCACAAACTGCTTAACCCCGGCGGGCGCCTGGGCTATATCTCCTCATCAACTTTTTTCAAGACCGGCTCGGGGGCGCGGTTACGCAACTATTTGGCAGAGCGGGCGATGCTGGAGAAGATTGTTGACTTTGGTGACCTGCAGGTCTTTGCAGGCGTAACCACTTATCCTGCCATTGTCGTCTTGAAAAAGGCGATTCCGGAAGCTCAGACAGCACTTGCAATTTTGGCTTTGCGCAAGTCTCTCCCCGACAACCTTGATCAATGCTTTGCCCAGGAACATGGCACCATGCAGCAGGCGCGATTGAACCAAGCGAGCTGGCAACTCGAAGATGAATCCCAGGCAAAACTGCGTCTGAAGCTGACGCAGGGACATCCAACCCTGAAAGAGGTTTATGGCTCTCCGTTGTACGGGATAAAAACAGGATTAAATGCAGCCTTTGTCATTGATCGTCAAATCCGGGATCGGCTCATTGACGAAGACCCACGCTCAGCAGAGCTGCTCAAACCTTTTTTTGAAGGCAAGGATCTGAAAAAATGGCATGCCCAGCCACGAGACATCTGGATAATCTTTACCCGCAGGGGAATTGATATTGAACAATATCCGGCGGTGCAAAATCACCTTGAACAATTCCGAGAACAGTTAGAGCCGAAAACAAAAAGTTGGCCCAAAAGTGACAAATGGCCAGGTCGAAAAGCCGGGCCTTACCAATGGTTCGAAATACAGGATACTGTTGCCTATTACAAAGAGTTTGAAAAAGCGAAGGTGTTTTACCCTGACATAACGGATTCTCAGAAATTTCATCTTGATATATCAGGAGCGTATTCTGGAAATACAGGATATTTTTTACCAATAAATGATTTTTATGTTCTGGGATTGCTCAATGCATCAGTTACCTGGTTTTTTCTGAAGGGGATTTCTGATTCGGTCAGAGGGGGCTTTTATCGAATGTTCAGTCAAAATATAAATCGTTTGCCTATTCCTTCTGCAACAGTTGAACAAAAAAACAGTATTGGAGATCTCTCCAAAAAGTGTCAGGTGCTATCCGAGCAACGCTACGCTATAGAAAATAACTTCCGCCGCCGTTTTCCCGATCTCTGTCCAGCAGAACGTGAGGCGACGTTGAATACTAAGCTGAAGAGCTGGTGGCTCCTCGAGTTTGTCAACTTCCAGAAGCAAATTAAAAACCAGTTCAAAAGTACTATCCCACTGGCAGAGCGCAACGCCTGGCAAGACTA
>CAZUXG010000090.1:0-6926 GCA_964623985.1 uncultured Thermodesulfobacteriota bacterium
GCATTTACCAATTGTTCACCTTTACGGATGGAGCGGGTAACGGAAGAAGCGCGGTAAAACCGGAGGGGAAACCGGGGACATATTCATATTTAGGGTTATAGTTGGGTGAGCGTAAATTCATAGTTTATATTGATTATAGACAAGGATTGTGGTAGGTCAGTTCAAAGTTTAGATATAATTTAGATTTACGGGTAAACTGGTCGAAGAGGATAGGGTCTTAGATAACAGTGCAGATATTTTTATCCTTATCCGTGGTTTTTATTGTTCTGGGGTTTTGCTTTTTTCTTTTTATCAAGCAGGGCCGCTCGTTTAGTTTTCTTTCCATGGCAGCTTTTCTGCTGCTCTATTGCCTGCTTGAAATCTTTGATCTTCTGGTCTTTCTGCAGCCGCAGGAGCTTTTTTTCTGGAAAAGGTTCAGCCTGATCTGCGAGAGTCTGCTGCCCTTTGTCGTACTTTTATTTTCCCTGACCTTCTATCGTACTTCAGGTTTGCGCAATGCCGGTTGGCTGTCGCGGATTTTCTTGGGGTTGGCACCACTTTTTCTGGTTCTGGTCTTGGTTGTTGACCCGGAAAAACTTCTCTTTTCGCCGGATTTTGCCGAGGAGAAGATCCTTTTTTTAGGCCAGTACGGCTTTTTTTTCTACATCGGCATTATGCTTTATCTGATGTTTGCTCTGGTACTGCTGGAGCGGACCCTGACCTCGCTTTCGGTGCATGAGCGCTGGTCAATTAAGTTTGAGATTGTCGGGGTTGGCGTCTTTCTGGCCGGGTCGCTGGTTTTCTACAGCCAGAGCCTGCTCTATCGTTCGCTCGATATGAATTTGCTGCCGGCCCGTTCACTGGCCCTCCTGCTGGGCGTTGGTCTGATGCTCTTTTCGCGGATTAAGCGCGGCGGCGGTAATCCTATCGCAGTTTCCCGCGGCGTTGCTTTCCAATCGGTGGTGGTCCTTGCCTTAGGTCTCTACCTGGTGGGGCTCGGCCTGCTTGGTGAAGGTATGCGCTATTTCGGGGTTTCAGCGCAGAAGAATTTTTTCATTTTTATCGGGATGGTGAGTGGTATTGCTGTCCTGGTAATCTTTCTTTCGGAAAATCTGCGTCGCAAGCTCAATGTCTTCCTTAATAAAAATTTCTTCCGTAATAAATATGACTATCGTCACCAATGGCTTGAGTTTACTAGGCAGATTTCAGAAGCAACCTCCTATGATCAGCTCCAGCTTCTGACCCTGACTTTTTTTTGCGAGACCTTTGGTTTTGCCGGGGCGCAACTGTTTCTTAAAGATGTTACAAGTGGTGACTATGTAAGAGAGGTTGGTTTTGGCAGTGTTTCTGACGGCCGGGCAGGGCTTGAAAAAGATAATGCTTTGGTGCAATATCTTGCAAAACGGGAGTGGATTTTAAATGTTGCCGACCGGGAAGCAGAGGTGCTGGACGGCAATGAGGCCTTTTTTGCAGAGAATGAAGTCTCCATGGTGCTGCCTCTGCGGTTTGATGAAAAACTTGAGGGATTTGTGGTTTTTGGCCGTCTGATCAATCCGGCTGAAACTTTTACTTACGAAGATTATGATCTGCTCAAGGTTCTGGCCCGGCAGACGACTTCGGCGATTATTACGCGCCGGCTCTCCGAGGAGTTGGCCGCCACCCGGGAGTTGGCGGCGCTGGGCAAGATTTCGACTTTTGTCATGCATGATCTGAAAAATCAGGTTTCGAGCCTCTCGCTGATGGTCGAAAATGCGGCCGATTATATCGAGGACCCGGAATTCCAGGTGGATATGCTGGAAACCCTGGCTGGTACTATTGATAAGATGAAAAACCTGATTGCCCGGCTCAAAAACCTACGTGAAGAGCCGGAACTCAAGTTTACGGATGTCGATCTGTTGAAGATTACCAAGGGCGCTATCATGAATTTTGACCGCCAGGTGCGGCTGGTTGCTGAGGGGCCGGTACTGGTGCGGGCTGATGGGGAGGAGCTTGGTAACGTCCTGCTCAACCTGATTCTTAATGCCTTTGAGGCCAGTCCTGAAAATCGCCCGGTGACGGTCGAGGTTGGTCGGGAAACTGGTGGAGAAGCCTTTTTGAAAATATCGGATCAAGGTTGTGGTATAAGTGCCGATTTTATCGAAACCCGGCTTTTTAAACCCTTTTCAACTACCAAAAAGAGCGGGTTGGGTATAGGTTTATACCAGTGTAAACAGATTGTCGAAGCCCACGGTGGAGGGATTGAGGTTGAGAGTGAGTTGGGAGTGGGTACAACATTTGTTGTTACAGTTCAAAGTTCAGGGTTAAAAGTTCAAAGTTAGAGGGGTTTTGGCTCGGCCGGGTTGAGGAAATAATGGAAAAACTGCTGATTGTTGACGATAGTAACGAGATCAGAAAACAGCTTAAATGGGGGCTCGGTAAGGAGTATAAAATTATTCTGGCCGAGAACGTTGATGGGGCACTTAAATTGTACAAAAGCCAGCGGCCCAAGGTGGTGACCCTGGACTTGGGTCTGCCCCCTGATATCGATGGAGCTACGGAGGGTTTGCGCTGCCTGCAGGGGATGCTGGCCGAAAATCATCTGGCCAAAATTATCGTTCTTTCCGGCAATGACGAGCGGGAAAACGTTCTTCAGGCTGTAAATCTCGGGGCTTATGATTTCTACCAGAAGCCGATCGATCTGGCGGAATTGAAAGTTATTCTGGATCGGGCTTTTAATCTGGCGGCGATTGAGGCGGAAAACCGGCGTTTGCAGAGTGCTTTGGGCTCCGATGATGGGGTTATGGGTGGCATGTTGGGCCAGTGTCCGCAAATGTTGGAGGTTTTTGCGACGATCAAGAAGGTTGCGACCGTTGATGTGCCGATCCTGATACTTGGTGAAAGTGGTACCGGTAAGGAACTGGTGGGAAAGGCAATTCACAGCCGCAGCCTGCGCAAAGAGGGGGCTTTTATTCCCATAAATTGTGGTGCCATTCCCGAAAACCTGCTTGAATCGGAACTTTTCGGGCATGAAAAAGGGGCTTTTACCGGAGCTCAGGCCCAGATCCGCGGTAAGCTTGAATATGCCCATGAAGGAACTTTGTTTCTCGATGAAATTGGTGAAATGCCGGCTTTGTTGCAGGTGAAACTGCTACGTTTTCTTCAGGAAAAGGTTATTCAACGGGTCGGCGGTCGCGAAGATCTGGTGGTTGATGCTCGGATAATCGCGGCCACCAATATTGATATTAAAAAAGCCATTGCCGAGGAAAAGTTTCGCGAAGATCTTTATTACCGGATTGGTGTGATTACGGTAATTTTGCCACCTTTAAGGGAACGGGGTGAAGATATTGTATTATTGGCCAGGGTTTTTTTGAAGCGGTTTGGTGATGAATTCGGTAAAAAGACTCGAGGATTCAGTAATGCGGCTATGGCCGCCATGCATGATTATCTGTGGCCTGGTAATGTTCGGGAGCTGGAAAACAAGATCAAAAGGGCTGTGATTATGGCCGAAGGTCCGATTGTTGAGACCTGGGATCTGGGACTGGCGGAGCGCCCGGTTAGTGAAGAGGAGATCCTTGATGTTGTCGGCGGCGCGGTCGAGGTTGACCAGGGAAAAGTGGCCGGCGGCATGGATATTGCCGGAATGACCCTTAAGGAGGCTCGGGGTCTGGTTGAACGAGAGCTGCTGGTTGCCGCTCTGGAAAAACATAGCGGTAATATCGTTGTAACCGCCAAAGCCTTAGGGGTCAGCCGGCCGACCCTTTATGATTTGATGAAAAAACACGGTTTTTAAAATCAGTTCAACGTTCAGGGTTCAAAGTTCAAAGTTAAGGTCAAAGGCAAAGGCGAAAACCGGCGAAAAACCGGGGGCAAAAAGCCGGGGACCTAATGGTTTTTTGGAGAGTTTGTGAGTTGTATGGCAAATGCAGGATTTGTGAAGAGATTTCAGATCAGTGATATGGTGGCCCGGATTATTCCTTTTGCGGGTTTTATGGTTTTTATCGGCTTGGAAGAGGGGTTGCGTTTTTTGCGTAGCCATGAATTGCTTAGTTTTTCTGAACAAAGTCTTTTTCTGCTCTATCCGGTCAAAACTGTGGTTGCTGCGATTCTGCTTTTCTGGCTCTATCGGCGCTTTTCCGAGTTGCACTGGCGGGATTTGGGGCGGCTTCCCGATACCTTGCTGAGCCTCTTGCTGGGGCTGGTGGTTTTTATTCTGTGGATCAATATGGATTGGAATTTGGGCACCTTGAGCGAAGGGGCGGGTTTTAATCCCGAAATGGTTGCCGATAGCGGACTGCGTAAAATTCTGGTTTTCTTTCGTCTGGTTGGCCCGGTGTTGTTGGTGCCGCTGATGGAAGAGCTCTTCTGGCGTTCTTTTATCTTGCGTTATCTTGTGGATAACGATTTCATGAAAATCCGAATCGGCCATTTTACCTGGTTTTCCTGCTTGGCCAGTGCAGTTCTCTTTGGTTTGGAGCATCATCTGATATTTGCCGGCATTATGGCTGGTCTTGCCTATAATCTTCTTCTCTACCGGACTAAAAGTATTGCCCAATGCGTTTTCGCCCATGCCGTAACCAATCTGGCGTTGGGAATCTATGTGCTGCTTAGTGGAAGATGGATGTTTTGGTGAAACAGTTCAAAGTTCAAAGTTCAGAGTTCAAAGTTCAGGGTCAAGGTCAAAGGCCGGTTGGGTTCGGGTTACTTGGGCCTTTTTCCCGATGAGGGACGTATTGTCAGGGGTGACGAACGTTCAACCAGGTGGTGGGCTTATGCTGGGCATGGTGTGCAAATCGTTAATAACCTTGCAAAAGGTGTTGGTAATAGGCAATTTTTGACTTGAAATAATCTTCTGGGAATGTAATATTATAAATAGATGGTAAGCGCTTTACTGAAGGGTACCCTGAATTTTTTGCATTTGGATTTTGAATGTTATGGATGAAAGTCTTTTTACCCCGGCGATGTCGCAGGAAAAGGTTATTTCCAACCTTATTGATATTTGTCCCGATGGGATTATCGGCATCGATCTCAAGGGTATGGTTACAGTTTTCAACCATAAGGCAGCGGTGTTGACCCAACGTTCGGTTGAAGATGTGCTTGGCAAACTTCATATTAAGGAAATTTATGGCAGCTTGGATCAAGCGCGAAAGATCAAGGCGGCGATTTATGCCCGGGATAACGGTGGTCGGAATCGCTTGGAGGGCTTCGATACCGAAATTGTTGATGTTAACGGTGATGTTATTCCGATCTGTCTCTCAGCCGTTATCTATACGGAAGATGCTCTGGAGATCGGCAATGTCGGTTTTTTCCATGATCAATCGCAGCACAAGACCTTGGAGAAAAAGCTTTATCTGCTCTCGATTACCGATGGGTTGACCCGGCTTTTTAATCAACGTCATTTTTATTATGTTTTGGCACAAGAAATTTCGCGGAACCAGCGTTACGACAGGTCATTAAGTATGATCTGTATCGATCTCGATGATTTTAAGAAGTGTAATGATCGGCTCGGCCATCTGGAGGGGGATAATGTTTTGCGTCGGGTTGGTGGAATGTTGAAAAAAATTACGCGCAAGTCAGATAAAGCCTTTCGTTATGGCGGGGATGAATTTTTTATCATTTTGCCGGAGAGCAATCGTCAGCAGGCCGTGATAACCGCAGAAAAAATTCGCAAGACCTTTAATGAAAGTTGGCCCTATGTTTTGACCGAGGGTCGGGCCGGGGAGGTCCTGGTAACGTTGAGCATCGGGGTTGTCGAGCGTCTTGATGAAGGTTCGGGTGAGGTTCTTATCAGGCGCGCCGACGCGGCCATGTACGCGGCCAAAAAAAAGGGTGGTGACCGGATTGTGGCGGCGTAAGCCGGAGCGTTTCGGTTCTCGGTTGCGTCGCGGTTCGGGGTCAGGTCACCCTGAATTTCAATGACGCTATTTTTTCTGTAGACATTTGATGCCTTTGCCTTTAAAAGCCGGGATGAAACAGCGGTTGCAGGAGCTGCAGGTGGCAGGTTCTTGACGGCCTGCCTGCCATTGGTTGACGAGGTCGGGTTCGCGGATCAGGGGGCGGCAGAGGGAGATTAGAGAGACTCCTTCGCTGAGTAACGTTTCCACCGTTTCCAGAGAACGGATGCCACCGACGGCAATTATCGGGACCGGCAAAGCTTTGCTAAAAGCAGAAATTTCAGCGGCAAAGGGGACTTCATTCTCACCTGCTTTAATTGTTTTCGGTATCGGAGTCAGGGGGCTGGAGACCTGGTTGCCGCCGCTTACCTCGATGCCATCGATGCCGATTTTGGCTAATTCTTGAGCCACGGCCAGGCTTTCTTGACATTCAAGGCCGTTCTCAAGGTAGTCGGAGCCGTTGATCTTGATAGTGATCGTGAAGTCACTACCGGCATATTCCCTGATTTTTCTATAGCATGCGAGAAGCATGCGGGCGCGGTTTTCGCAGTTGCCGCCATAGTCGTCGGTTCGTTGATTGGTAAAGGGCGAAAGGAACTGGCTGATCAGATAGCCGTGGGCGGCGTGAATCTGGACGCCATCGCAACCCGCTTCTCGAGCTCGGGCTGCAGCTTCGCCAAAGTTGGTGATGATTGTCTCGATTTCGCTTTTCGTCAGGGCTTGCGGAACTTCTTCGAAAAGTGGGTGCTCAACCGCGCTGGGGGCAACCAATGTTTGGCGACTGATGCTGGAGCTGGCCAGACCGCCGCAATGGACGAGTTGGGCCAGTAGACGAGTATCATGGGCTTTGGCAACTTCGACTACTTTAGAGAATGACTGTTGTTGCTTGCGGTTGGAAAGCAGATTTTGCTCAAGATTGCGCCGCCCTTGGGGGTTGACGGCAATATAGCCGGTTGTCAAAAGTCCGGGGCCACCGGCGCTTAAATTACGGTAAAGTTCAACTTGGGCCGGACTGAAAGAACCGTCGCTAAAACCCATGCCATCCCAGGTGGCGGAACGGACAAAACGGTTTTTAAG
>CAZUXG010000091.1:0-6703 GCA_964623985.1 uncultured Thermodesulfobacteriota bacterium
ATTATCTAACGTATATTTTTGTTCGGCCATAATAGTATATCAGTAATCGTAATTATGTTACGTATATTTATGATATATCTTAAGTTTGATGCCTAGCTGGGAACTTAAGATTGCCTGAGGATATATACGCTAACTAAATATTTGACTTGGATCATGATGTAGGTTACTTGTACTAAAATAATCAAGTGGAGACAACCTAAAGAAATGCCAAATTGGCAAATATTTGAAATTGGAGATCAGATACCTGATTAGATAGCCGGACTGCTTTTAGTAAAGCTCGACCGGCTATTTTTTTTACGATTCAAATTAAATTGGTGGCTCATCAATGCAGTTGAGCTTGCCTTTGGATAATTCGGCACCGGTTGGATACCATCCCTCAGATTATCAAAATATTACAAACCCATGCCGTACACCATAAATAGCTGACCTGCGAATATGAAAAGCAAGCTGAATTTAACCCGAAAAAGCATAATGACTGGACCGGTCATCACCCAGCTTTTAACCGCCTTCATTTTAACCGTACCGGCTACCAGCCAAGCCCAAACCTTAACCTCCCTGAAATTCTGCAAACCACCAGATTTCCACCAATCAAGGAATGAAGAACCCATGCCAGCTCAAGGGATAAACGATCACCTGGAACTTCTTGTCGAAAAACTCCAGAAATATAACCGGGCCTATCGCCAAGGGAAACCCCTGATCAGCGATACCGAATATGACAATTTGGTTGAAAAGTTGCGCAATCAGATGCCGAAGCACCCCTTTTTACATCAGGTCGAACCGGAGAACTTCTCCGGTCGCCGAGAAGTCCGCCATCCGCAACCGATGCTCTCAACCGAAAAAGCTTATACCAAGGAGGCTCTAGCCCGCTTTATAGAAAGGGCCGAGAAAAGCGCCAACGAAAACCACCTCCCGGCACCTAATTTTCGCCTAACCCCCAAACTAGACGGTCTTGCCGCCCGTGATGATGGCCAGATTTTTGCAACCCGTGGCAACGGCGAAACCGGCTACGAAATAAGTTCAGCTTTTGCCAAAGGGGTAGTTGCTTGCGGCGGCCGGGGCCAAGGACTTGGAGAGATCGTCATTACCAACTCCTATTTCGAAGAATATCTGGCCGCCCACTTTGAACATCCACGCAACCTGGTCGTCGGCATCATCAATTCCGAAACCCTTAATCCGTACGCCGAAAAAGCCCTTAAAGCCGGTTCAGTTCAATTTGTTCCCTACAAACAACTGCCCCAGTGGCAGGGCTCCGGCAAAGAACTTCTGGACAATATCGAGAGCTTGAAAGAAGATCTTGAAAGCCAAACCGATTACCCCCTCGATGGCCTCGTAGCCGAAGTCGACAGCCTTAAACTCCAGCAGTTTATGGGTTACACAGACCACCACTACCGCTGGCAGATAGCGATCAAGAGCAAAGGCGAAACAGCTCGGACTGAGGTCATCAAGATCACCTGGCAGGTGGGCCGCACCGGCACCATCACCCCAGTTCTGGAGGTTGAACCAGTAAGTATCTCCGGAGCTACAATCAGGCGAGTCACAGCCCATAATGCCGGCCTTGTAAAAGAGCAGGGCTTAGGGGCGGGAGCGCAGATTGAAATAATTCGCAGTGGCGAGGTTATCCCTAAACTGGAAAAGGTTTTCAAACCGGCCACCAACATTACTCTGCCCAAAAATTGTCCGCGCTGCAACAGCAGCTTAAGCTGGAATAACGATTTTCTCAAATGCCGTAATCCTCAATGCCCGGCCCAAACCGAGCAGCGAATTTTGCACTGGTTCAAAACTTTAGGGACCGCCGACTGGTTTGGCATTAAAACTGTCAGACGTCTGGTTGAAAACAATTATGACCGCCTCGAAAAAATCTATGCGATGACGGAAAAAGATTTTAATGATCTTGATTTTGGCCCCCAGCAATCCCTTAACCTGGCTCAAGCTCTGACCTTAAGCCGAAGCAAGGAGGTCGAAGATTGGCGTTTTTTGGCCGCTTTTGGAATCCTCTCTTTAGGGCGCGGCGACAGCCGCCGTCTCTTGGCTCAAATTTCACTCAACAATCTTCTTAACGGAGTTGAAGCGGAAACCATTGCCGAAATTCCCGGATTTGCCGAGCTCACCGCAAAAACCATTACTGAAGGTCTCGACAAGTGTCGACCGAATATCAGTCACATGCTGAATCTGGGTTTCAATTTAAGCCTGACAAACCTGCTTAAAGAAAAGTCTTTAGGAGATCACCCACTCGTCGGCAAAGGCATTGTTTTTACTGGAAAAATGAAAAAAGGTGATCGTGAAGAGATGGAAGAGGAGGCCCGCCGCCTGGGAGCCAAAATTCAGAAAACGGTAAGCGGTAAAACCACATACCTGGTCTGCGGCGAGAAGGTTGGAGCCCGTAAAGCCGAAAAGGCTCGCCAGCTAGGTATCAACGTGATCAGTGAAGATGATTACCTCAAGATGCTAGAGGTTGATTCTAAACCGACAAATTAACAATTTTCCCGGCGAACTTTGACAGCCTTGGCCAATTCGACAAACAGGGTAGCCGTCTGTTCGATCGAGATACAGGCATCGGTAATACTCTGGCCGTAACAGGCTGAAGCTTTATCCTTGTAATCCTGCCGTCCTTCAACCAGATGACTCTCCAACATAATACCGCAGATATGCCGATTACCACCGGCCACCTGACGTGCAACCTCGCCGGCCACATCGATCTGCCGACGGTGGTCCTTGAAACTGTTGCCATGGCTACAATCAATCATCAGGTAAGGCGGTAGACCTGACTTTTCCAAGGCGGCAACCGCCGCACTTACTTCAGAGGCTTTATAATTGGGACCACTCTTACTCCCGCCCCGCAAGACAATATGCCCCCAATCATTACCTTTGGTCGCCAGGATGGCGGCCACACCTTCCCGGGTTATTGAAGGAAACCATTGCGGGGTGCGGGCGGCCCGGACGGCGTCGATGGCGACCTGAATGTCGCCGGCCGTACCATTTTTAAAAGCCACCGGCATCGACAGACCGGAAGCCAAATCACGGTGAATCTGGCTTTCGGTGGTCCGCGCTCCAACGGCTCCCCAGCTGATCAGATCGGCAATAAACTGGCCGATAATCGTATCGAGAAATTCGGTTGCTGCCGGCACTCCCAAATCGATGATCTCAACCAACAGTTTCCGGGCAATTTCGAGACCTTCATTGATCGCAAAACTGCCGTCAACACAAGGATCGTTGATCAAACCTTTCCAGCCCACCACGGTGCGCGGTTTTTCAAAATAGACCCGCATCACCATCAGAAGTTCATCCGCATATTGATCAGCCATAATTTTAAGCCGACGAGCGTAATCGAGTGCCGCCTCAGGATCATGAATCGAACAGGGGCCAACCACCACCAGTAACCGCGAATCGACACCGGTTATGACGCCGGCAATCGCTTGGCGACTCTCCAAAATAAATTGGGCCCCAGCTTCGGGCAGAGGATATTTATTAAGCAGGACCGCAGGAGGAGCCAGATGCCTGGTTTCCTGAATCCTAAGATCACTGGTTTTCAGATTTATCATGACGACTCCCATACCCGGCAAAACCGGAACCAAACAAGGTACCTTTATTTAAATTCGTAAACGTCGACGACTGGCTACTATTATAACTGCTTTAAACAACGTGGACAGATTCCGGGGAATTTCGTATCTGCTGCCGTGATTTCCTGACTGTAGCACCAGCAACGAGCGCATTTCTCACCAGCCGCCGGACTAACACTGATGAACAAGTCGGAATTCTCATCACCTCCGCTTTCGCTGTCGGCCAGGTTTTTCAAGTCAACCTGTGAAACAATAAAGATATCGGCTAACTGATCCCGATAGCGACTCAATAATTCGGCTGTCGCCCCGCGAACCGCAAGTTCAATACGGGCCTCCAGTGAGTTGCCGATAAGCTTATCTTGACGGGCGCTTTCGAGTTCTTTCAAAACCAAACGCCGGACCCCCAACAACTCATCCCAAGTCGCCGCCAGTTCCGGATTTTCATAATTATCCGGCATAACCATAAACTCTTGCAGATGAACACTTTCACCGGCCGCCGCGGCCGGCATATGACGCCAGACCTCCTCCGCCGTAAAAGCAAGAATCGGGGCACAAAGCCGAACCAGAGCATTGAGCACCGTATAGAGCATGGTCTGGGCCGAACGCCGAACCGGATCATCCTGACGCAAAATATAGAGTCGGTCTTTGCCGACTTCAAGGTAGAAACTGCTCAAGGTCACGGCACAAAAGTTATGTACAGCATGATAGATAGTATGAAATTCATACTCATCATAAGCTTTTAGCACCCGGCTTTGCAATTTGGCAAGCTCATGGAGAATAAAACGATCAATCTCCTGGAGATCTTCGTAAACAACGACCTCCGTTTCCGGTTTGAAATCACTGAGATTACCCAGCAAAAAACGGAAAGTATTACGGATTCGGCGATAGGCCTCAACCAGACGGGCCAGGATCTCATCCGAAATCCTGATATCATCACGATAATCCTGGGCCGCAACCCAAAGCCGCAGGATCTCGGCTCCATAGCGCTTGATAACCTTCTCCGGGGCCACCACATTACCGGACGACTTGGACATCTTCTTACCCTTGCCGTCAACCACAAAACCATGGGTTAAAACCGCCTTGTAGGGAGCTTTACCAGTCACCCCGACCGCCGCCAGCAACGAGCTATGGAACCAGCCCCGATGCTGATCGCTACCTTCGAGATAGAGATCGGCCGGCACCCCGCCAAGATACTCCCGCTTCTGTAAAACAGCGGCAAAACTGACTCCGGAATCGAACCAGACATCAAGGATATCAGTCTCCTTGCGAAACTCTGAATGCCCGCAACTGCTACAGGTAAAACCTTCAGGTAAGAAATAAGCCGCCTCCTGCTCAAACCAGATATCGGCTCCATGCTCGGTAAAAAGATCGGCAACCCGCCCCATCACGACTTCATCCATGATCACCTGATCACATTTCTGGCAGTAGAAAACCGTAATCGGCACACCCCAGATGCGCTGCCGTGAGACACACCAGTCGGGACGATTTTCAATCATGCCATAGATACGTTCGCGGCCCCAGGCCGGAATCCACTCCACCTGGTTAATCTCTTTTAGAGCTTGCTTGCGCAGGCCTTGTTTCTCCATCGAGATAAACCATTGCTCGGTTGAGCGAAAGATTATCGGCTTTTTGCAGCGCCAGCAGTGAGGATAGGAGTGGCTTAAAGGTTTTTCGGCCACCAACTTGCCAAAATCTTTCAGTTTCTTAATAACCTTGGGATTAGCGGCAAAGACAAACTGGCCGGCAAAAAAACCAACCTCTTCCGTAAAGCAGCCTTTATCATCAACTGGAGCATAGACCTCAAGATTGTAACGCAAGCCCACCTCATAGTCCTCCTGGCCATGTCCAGGAGCCGTATGGACACAACCAGTACCTGCCTCAAGGGTAACATGCTCACCAAGAATAACCAGTGATTGCCGATCGTAGAGGGGGTGCTGACAGTGGTAATTTTCCAGATCCTGAGCCTTAATCAGACCTAAAACCTCTGTATCTCCGAGTTCCGAATCGTTAATAAAGGTCTCACGCAAACCTTCGGCCACAATCAACACTCCGGCCCCGGTTTGGAGAGCCACGTATTCGAAATCGGGATGCAGGCAGACGGCAAGATTGGCCGGAATCGTCCAGGGCGTCGTCGTCCAGATCACAAGAGAGCTTTCCAAACCGGCGAGGAAGGGATATTTTTCGCCAAGATCCTCAATTAGACTGAATTTGACATAGATCGACTGGGTGCTCTCATCCTCATACTCGACCTCGGCCTCAGCCAGAGCCGTACCACAAGGCGCACACCAATAGATCGGCTTTTTACTCTTGAAGAGACTGCCGTTGGCGGCAAAACGGCTCAAAGAACGAACAATTTCCCCCTCATAAGGATAGTTCATCGTCAGATAGGGACGCTCCCACTCGCCAAAGATCCCAAACCGTTCAAACTCCGTTCGCTGAATAGCAATGAATTTCTCTGCATAACGACGACAAGCCTGACGAATTTCGGCCTGACTCATCTCCGCTTTCCGTTTTCCCAAATCCTTATCAACCTGATGTTCGATCGGCAGACCGTGACAATCCCAACCAGGCACATAGTGACAGAGACGCCCGGACATGGTTTTTGACTTGATAATGACATCTTTTAAAATCTTGTTTAAGGCGTGCCCCATATGGAGATGACCATTGGCATATGGCGGACCATCATGCAGAACAAAAGGGGGCTGTTCCTGATGACGCTCGAGTATACGCTTGTAGGTTTCCTCCTCCTGCCAACGAGCGATGACATCAGGTTCGCGCTGAGGCAGATTCCCCCGCATGGGAAATTTGGTTTGCGGTAGATTCAAAGTGTCTTTATATTCCATCATTTACTCCTGGTCCGGCTAAACCGAAGGTTTAAAAAATTTTGCTACTCGATGCACAGCAGTTTGCTAGGGAAACGGGAAGAGACCATAGCGAGGTTGTCCAAAAATGCCCTTTTCCAAAACTCATCAATTATACGAAGCATTGCTATTCTCAAACAAGCTCCAGCAAATAAAAAAGAGCTGCTTGCCAAAGGCGAGCAGCTCTTTTTTGATTAAATGGCGGGAGCGACGAGACTCGAACTCGCGGTCTCCGGCGTGACAGGCCGGCGTTATAACCAACTTAACTACGCCCCCAAAAACAAC
>CAZUXG010000092.1:0-6613 GCA_964623985.1 uncultured Thermodesulfobacteriota bacterium
CTGGCACCTAAATCGGGAGACATCTTCACACCTGAGTTCTTTACCGCAATCCAGAAAGTTACCGATGAAATCTTCTTTCTGCCCGGGGTTGATCGCAGCCGGGTAATCTCAATTTTCACCCCTAATGCCCGTTTTACTGAAGTAACAGAAGAGGGTTTTGCTGGGGGATCCCTAGTTCCGGCAGACTTTGCCCCCAACCAGGAATCCCTGGAAACAGTGCGCAACAATCTCCTTAAATCAAACCATATCGGGCGCCTTGTCGCTAATGATTTCACGGCCGCCCTTATCAAAACCGACTTAATGGAGATCGACCCCCAAAGTGGAAAAAAGCTAGACCTTCTGGAAGTTGCCCAGCGCCTCGAAGAGATCCGTGAAAAATATCAAAATGATAACTTGGATGTTCACATCATCGGCTTTGCCAAGGTTATGGGTGACATGACTAAAGGGGCTGCCCGAGTCGTTCTCTTTTTCGGTGTAGCCTTCCTGGTAACCGCCCTACTCGTCTTCTGTTATACCCTTTCCGTGCGCCGGACAACGGTTCTTTTAGGGGTTGCCTTAATTGCCGTAATCTGGCAGCTGGGCCTGTTGCCACTCTTGGGCTTCGGCATCGACCCCATGGGTATTTTAGTCCCATTTCTGGTCTTTGCCATCGCCGTAAGTCATGGCATTCAAATGGTCAGTGCCAACTCGGCCGAACTCTTTTCCGGAGAATCTCCACTTGATGCTGCAAAAAACAGTTTTAGCTCATTGCTGATCCCCGGCCTAACGGCCCTGGCTACCGACACCATCGGTTTTGCCACTATTTTCCTGATTAAAATTCGCATTATTCAGGAGATGGCAATGACCGCCGGAATCGGCGTAGCGGTCATTATTTTAACCAATCTTATTCTCTTGCCGGTAATCCTCTCCTATGTCAGCGCCAACGAAAAATACCGCCATAAACTCAAACGCAAGGCCGCTTTCTTCGAGCCTGTCTGGCGCAAACTTTCGGCTGTCGCCAGTCGTCCTGTAGCCACCATAATTATCTGTGTATGTCTGATTCTGGCCCTCTTAGGGGCCTGGAAAGCCAGCGACATAAAAATTGGTGATACTCAGGCTGGAGTACCGGAACTACGACCTGATTCACGCTACAACCTGGACACGGCTTTCATTACAAAAAAATTCTCTATCGGGGTCGATATCCTCTCAATTTTTGTTGAAGGCTGTGAGGCAGATGCTTTTATTAATTGCGAAAACTTAACTGAACTTGATGAATTTGAATGGTATTTAGCCAATATCGAGGGGGTCAACTCAACCATAAGCATGGCCAAATACCTGCGCTTTGCCAATGCCGGCTGGAATGAAGGTTCTCCGTTCTGGCGGATTATCCCCACCAATGAACCCTCAATTGCGAGCTGCCTTATTTCTATCAGCAGCGCGAGCGGACTCATGAACGCTGATGCCAGTGTCATGCCAATCTACCTATTCACCCGAGACCATACCTCAGAAACTATATCCAGAATTGTTGCGGCAGCGCGAAAATACCGCGAAGAAAACGCCGGTTCATGCAAAAATTTAAAATTTGCCTTGATGGGTAACAATGTCGGCGTCATGGCCGCTACCAACGAAGAGGTCCAAGCTTCGCAGACCCCAATCCTGCTTTACGTTTACGGAGCAGTTATCCTTTTTTGCCTGATTGCCTTTCGTTCGATTCGGGCCGTAATCTGCATACTACTTCCCTTAGCCTTGGTCTCCCTGTTAGGTTATGCCCTGATGGCGATCATGGGAATCGGTCTAAAAGTCAACACCCTACCGATTATCGCCTTGGGAGTCGGCGTCGGGGTTGACTACGGAATCTATATTTACGCCAGCTTCAAATCGATCCTTAACAAAGGAGAGTCCTTCCGTAAAGCCTATGAGAGGACCCTGGATATTACCGGAAACGGGGTCTTGGTCACCGCTTTCAGCCTGGCCATCGGGGTCGCCACCTGGATCTGGTCTCCGTTACAGTTCCAGGCCGACATGGGGATTCTTTTAACCTTTCTCTTCCTCGTCAATATGCTCGGTGCCGTATTTGTCCTGCCAGCTCTGGCAGCCTGGTTACTTAGAGGGGAAAATACTCATACAGATCCACAGTCCGCTATTTCTGGAATCGAAAAGGTTTAAATGAAAAACTTTAACCTGAAAGGAAGAACTGCACTTATCACCGGCGCCAGCCGGGGAATCGGTCTGACGGTAGCCAAGAAACTTGCCGAGTGCGAAGCTCAGTTCCTTCAAAAAACTTAATCCCCCACCGACAAACAGCCATTGCTCCTTTAAGATCAGGCCCGCACAACATAAACACTACAGGGTGCATGTTCAATGACCTCAGCTGAAACACTACCTAAAAAAGCCCTTTTTACAGCCCCTTTTCCAGTACTGCCAATAATCAATAAATCAATATCATATTTCCGGGCCAAATGATTTATCGAGGCAGCGGGTTCGCCTTCTACAACCAGAGTTTCAAGCAGAATTTCCTTTTCCGCCGCCAGCTTCCGGATCACAAAAAAGGCCTGTTCAATGACCTTTTTCCAACGTTCACTAATCTCATCCTGAGCCGAGACACCTTTAACAAAGAGATCTTCATAATCCCGCATGCGGTCGGCCTTAACAAAAACCGCAAAAATTTTGTTTTTGAACTTAGCGGCCTGACAACAGGCCAGCCACACGGCCTCATAAGCAGCCTTATCGGAGACTGCGGAGGCATCTACTGCCACCATAATTTTTTTACTAATCCCCAACATCGCTGACTCCTTTTAATCAGAAATTAAAATTAACACACAAAAGTAATCAGGAATCAATCATCCCATCAAAATGGGCAAATTCACTCTCCGGAGATACCAGACTTTCACCTGCCATTCCATCTCCGGGGCGGCTCCCGTCGTAATCATCATAACGGCTATCGACACCATCACGAAAGCTGGTAAATTCCCCAAAAAACCTCATCTTCACAACCCCGGTTGGGCCATTTCTCTGTTTTCTGACAAGAATCTCCGCCAGGCCTATATTATCCGGTTTATCCTTGTTGTAAACTTCATCACGATAGACAAACATAATCACATCGGCATCTTGTTCAATCGCCCCGGACTCACGCAAATCCGAGAGTTGCGGCCGTTTGTCGATCCTTGATTCAACGCCACGATTCAACTGGGAGAGGGCGACAACCGGAATATCCAACTCTTTTGCCAGCGCTTTCAAGGAACGTGAAATTTCGGAGATCTCACGTTCCCGGCTCTCTCCATCACCGCGCATCAACTGAAGGTAATCGACAACGACCATATCCAGACCTTTGCCATTTTTCAGGCGTCTCGCCTTAGCCCGCATCTCCATAACGGTAATGGCTGCCGTGTCATCAATATAGATTGGTAAATCCGAAATCAGCGCCGCGGCTGCCGAAAGACGCGGCCAGTCCTCATCCTTTAAAAGCCCGCGCCTGATAGTCTGAGCATTAATCTCGGACTGACTGCAGAGCATTCTGGTCACCAGTTGCTCTTTCGACATCTCCAGAGAGAAAAAGGCCACCCTATTTATGCTATCTTGATTAGCCGCTGTATTATGGGCAATATTAAGGGCTAAAGAGGTTTTTCCCATACTCGGCCGACCGGCAATAATAATCAGCTCGGAACGTTGGAAACCACAAGTAAGATTATCAATCTCAGCGAAACCGGTAGGCACCCCGGTAATTGTTGTATTACTCTTATAAGCAGCGTCAATAGCGGCGAAACTATTTTTAACGACCTCATCAATCGGCGTAATTTCAGACTGATTTCGATTTTTGGCGACATCGAGAATCGATTTTTCCGCCTGATCGACGAGCTGGTCGACATCCTCAACTTCGCCATAACTCTGCTCGACAATACCTGTTGCAGTATGGATCAGACTTCTGAGTAATGATTTATTCTTGACAATCTTGGCATAGGCCGTCAGATTGGCGGCGGTATGAACATTATCAACTAAAGATGAAAGATAACCACTACCCCCAACTTCGTCAAGTTTCTGCCTCTGTTTTAAATGGTCGGCGACCGTCACCAGATCAACTGGCTCATTGTTTTTGGCCAGCCTAAGTATGGTTTTGAAAATCTCTCGGTTACCGGGACGATAAAAGTCATCCTCCTGCACATAATCGACAACCTGACTTAAAGCCTCGTTCTCCAGCATGACCCCACCGAGAAGAGCCTCTTCCGCCATCAGACTCTGAGGCGGTATACGAAGTGAGTCAGGAGTTTCTTTGTTCTTTATCTTTTTCACCATTAACAACCTCTGATGCATTCTTAAAAAGTCATGGGCTGGCCTAAACATTCAGGCCACCGGCAAAACAGCCCCAACCGGGAAAGCCCAAACACATTTGCAAGAGGTTCTCAACCCCAAAAACAATGCGCAATTATAACTTAGTGATATGGGAACAGTTTTACAACTACCCTCTTTAAAGAGAGTAAATTGAGAACAGCTAAGATATGTATATCAAAAAGAAAGGGAAGGGAAGGAAAAGTTGAACCACTTAGATCGGAAAAAAGCTATGAATGGATTTTTATCAGTGACGACCCGGACGTTAAGGGCCGTCACTGATAAACAACTATACTTGAATGGCCTCACTGCCCTCTTCGGCAGGAGCCGCGACAACCTCATCTGCAACCTTGTCCTCGGCAACCGGAACAACATCTTCCTGATCACCAACCACAACGATGCTGACTTCCGCAACAATCCCGATCTGCACCTTGACCAGAGCTTTGAACTCACCCACACTCTTGATAGCTTCGGGCAACTCAATTTTGCGCCGATCAATTTCAACACCGCACTCTTTAATCTTGTCCGCAACATCCATAACGGTAACCGAACCAAAAAGTTTGCCCTGCTCACCGACTTTGCGTTCAAATTCAAGCTTAAATGAAGCCAGCCGTTCACGCAGAGCTTCACCTTTAACCTGCAAGCGAAGCTTCTTCTTTTCAAGCCCCCGCAGATGATGCTTAACATAATTTATATTGCTTTCATTAGCCACTATCGCCCGCCCGGTCGGTAAAAGATAGTTGCGAGCATAACCATCAGCGACCGTCACCAGTTCGCCGATATTACCAAGATGTTCAACCGGCTCCTGTAAGATTATTCGCATAATAAAAATCCTCCATAATATTTTCTACAGTTTCTTGAAAACCACTAAAAACTACTTTTTCAGGTTCTGCTGACGGCGCATAATCCGCAACCGAACATCTAACCAGGTATCAAATATCCCAAGCAGAACAAAAAAGATAAAAAGAAACTGAAACGCTAAAAAAAAGAAACAAACAAAAAACCTCTGTACCTTGCCAACGGCAAAGGCTTCAAAAGCAAACTGCACTATCGCCAAACCTTGAATCAGATAGGCAAAAAACAAGAGGCCTGCCCCATTCAATAACAGAAAACGAATCAGGCCCGACAACGGTAAAAACAGCACCCCTCCCAAACAGAGTATCAGGGGCCAAACCATCAGCGCCGGGATCTGCATCCGAGAAAAAGAGGTTGCCTCCTTCAGGAGCTCCGGCTGAGTCGCATGAAACTTACTATAAATAAGGCGCGCAACCCCGAAACCAAAAGCCTGAACCACAAAAAATGCGATGAAGAGCAGCGTCGGGAAAAAAGAACCGGCCCAAACCGCAACCTCTTCCGCAGCCTGTCGCAGTGCCGCAAGTTGCACGGCTGACACCCCGGCATTCTCATAGATGGCACAAACAGCCGCGATATTGGCCTGCAAAAAACGCTCGGTTAAAAGAACCGGGGTCAGCCCCTGATCATAACTCAACCACAGCATCACCAAAATGACCACAAAAGTAGTTGCAGCGGCAGAGATAAAAAGGGTCTCGACTCCGGGTCGGCGGCGCCGGAGCAAATCATCGAGCACTAAACTGGAGAGACCAAATTCAAAGAAATAGACCGCTACCGGTGATGGGGTTCGAAATCCCAGAAAAAGCAAACCGACAACCGCCAGCACCATAACGGTTGGCGGCCAGCGTAATGATGTTTGAAAACGAAGATAGACACCCGGTGCAACCGCAGCCAAACCAACCAATGCTCCGACAATCGGAAAGAGTGCCCCACTTAAGTAGAGCACAACTGTCGCAATTACCGCAATCGGTAAAGTTCGACTTACAAGAACCTGATCCTCAACCACGACTTTTCAAGCTCCGCACCGGGAGAGAGTTACGACCTCCCATTAATAAGGTTTCGGAGTACTTACCGAAAAGGGCAACAAAGCAATATTACGAGCCCGCTTAATCGCCGCCATCAATTCACGCTGATGGGCCGAGCAAGTCCCGGAGATCCGACGCGGTACGATCTTACCTTTCTCACTGATATAGTAGCGTAACAGGCGGATATCCTTATAATCAATCGACAAAGAGCTGTCGGCACAGAAACGACAATATTTTCTACGGGTCACAAAAGAGCGGCGACGACCACCTTTTGCGTCAGTTTTTTTCCTTGCAAAAGCCATTATTCTTCTCCCGGTTTTTCATCTTCAGCATCATCGCTACCGCCTGCGGCTTCAACCTCAGAAACAATCTCTTCTGCTACCGCCTCGACACCCTCTTCCCGGGTCTCTTTCTCAACTTCCCCGGCCGCAACC
>CAZUXG010000093.1:0-6608 GCA_964623985.1 uncultured Thermodesulfobacteriota bacterium
AAAGGTAAAAATAATGGCGTATTTTTTTCTTTTCGGCATATTCTGCTCCTTTATTTTGCAAGAATAGATTCATATATATCTATCTATTCTATCAGGGAATGAGATTTTTGTAAAAGGTTATTTTAAAGAGCGGTTTACGCTGCTTGTTAATGGTTTTGTCGACCTTTATGGAGAATAAGATGATTGGTGATGTAAAACTCTTGACTGCGGCTCGGATACGGGCTTTAGATAAGCGCGCGATACATGAAATCGGGATCCCCGGGGTTGTTTTAATGGAGCAGGCCGGACGTGGAGCGGTGCAAATTATTGAGGCGGCTGGATGGCTCAGCAGTCGAGATGATGAAGTATTGCTCTTTGCCGGCAAAGGCAATAACGGCGGCGATGCTTTGGTTGTCGCCCGGGTTTTGATGTTGGCCGGATTTCGCCGGGTTAAGGTGGCCTTACTGGCCGGCTGTGATGCGATTGGCGGAGATGCCAAGGTTAATCTCGATGCTTTTATCCGCCTCGGCGGTCAGGTTGAAGAGCTCTTGGACGAGGCCTGTTGGCATGGTTTAAAGGCGACTCTCCAAACTTGTAAACTGCTTGTTGATGGTCTCTTGGGAACCGGTCTCAATAGTGATGTCCGGGGGCTTTATGCCGAAATCATCGCGGCTATCAATCAGTTTTCGGGCCCGGTTTTAGCCCTTGATATTCCCTCCGGTTTACATGCTGATTCGGGTCTGCCTTTGGGTAATGCCGTCAAAGCCACGGCGACGGCAACCTTTGCTTTTGCTAAACCGGGTCTTTTTGTCTACCCCGGCCGTGAATATTCCGGCCGGGTTGAGGTTGTTGATATCGGGATCCCGCGATCCTGGGTTGATGAAGAAGCTGCTGCCGCCCAGCTGCTGACCGCTGATTTCTGCCGTCCGCTGCTGCCGCCATCTCCAAGGGTAAATGGTCATAAGGGTAACCGTGGCCACCTGCTAACCTTTGCGGGAGGGCCCGGTAAAGCCGGGGCCGGCCTACTAGCTGCCGGGGCCGCTTTGCATTGTGGTTGCGGGCTTAGTACTTTGGCTCTGCCGGCAAGGGTTTCGGCGCATCTCGAAGGCCGGAATCCGGCCTTGATGCTGGAGGCTCTCCCGCAATCTGCAGAGGGTCAGATAATGTCACCAACCGTGGCTGATCTCGAAAAACTCTGTTCCGGAAAAACCGCGTTGGCAGTTGGCCCCGGACTTGGTCTACATAAAAAAGCTGGGGAACTGGTGGCGGGTCTTTTACGTGATTGTTGCTTGCCGATGGTTCTTGATGCTGATGCCCTGACCTTGCTGGCGGCCGCCCCGGAAATAATGCCTAAAGGTCGTCGGCAGACGATCCTCACCCCACATCCTGGTGAGATGGCCCGTCTTTTAAAATGTAAAAGCAGTGAAGTTCAAAATGATCGCCTGGCCGCAGCCCGTAAACTTGCTTTGCAATGGGGCGTGCATATCGTTCTTAAGGGGGCCGGTACCGTTATCGCCGCTCCGGATGGCTCTTTTTCAATTAACGACAGTGGTAACTATTTGCTTTCGACGGCGGGTTCCGGCGATCTTTTGACCGGGATTATCGGCAGTTTTCTGGCTCAGGGTTTAGCTTCTCTGGCGGCCGCCCAAACCGGGGTTTTTCTGCATGGTCTGGTTGCCGACCGCCTGTTGGCGGCAGGAGTCAGTCATGGCGTGACTGCGGTCGAACTTGGCCGGGCACTGCCCGAAACCCTCTCGCAGTTGGCTTTAGGCGATATTTAATCTTGATGGTTCAGGATATTGGTACAATGTGGAAAAGTCCGATAGCGACCTCATCACCCGAGGAGACTCTGGCTTTTGGCGAGAAACTTGCCGCCTCATTTAAAAACAGGCTTTACGTTATCACCCTGCAGGGTGATCTTGGTGCCGGAAAAACCCTGTTCACCAAAGGTCTTGCCAAGGGTCTTGAGGTTCCCGACTGGTACTATCTCAACAGCCCGACCTTTACCTTGATCAACGAATATCAGGGTCGTTTGCCGCTCTACCATTTTGATCTTTACCGGCTCGGTGATCTCGATGAGCTTTTTGAGCTGGGGTTTGACGATTACCTTGACGGACCCGGGGTTTTAGTTATCGAGTGGCCCGAAAAAGCGGCCAGTTTATTGCCTACGGAAAACCTTATCAATATTCGTATTGAAATTGTTGATAGTGAGAAACGTCTGCTTCACGTGGATAGAGGCCGGGTCGGATCGTGATTAAAAAACTAACTTTGCCATTGCCGGCATCGGAGCTCATTCCGCACCGTAAAACTATGCTTTTAGTAGAAAAGCTGCTTTCTTACAACCCGTTGGTTGGAGCCGGTACGGTACTGGCCGGGACCAAGTCGGGTTCAGTATTTGTTGGCGGAGATGAAAAAGGCGAAGGCGCTTTATTTGAGGAGGTTGTGCTGCTTGAGATGATGGCCCAGGCTTACGCCTGTTTGCGGGGTTACGAAGATCGTCTTGCTGGCCGGCCGTCGGGTATGGGGTTTCTGGTCGGGGTTCGGCGCTTTAATTGTTATCGGCGGGTCGGGGTCAGTGAAGAGATCAAGATTGAGGTCGCAACTACGAATCAGATCAACACTTTTTTTATTGCCGGGGCGGTCGTTAAAGTCTCTTTTGAAACAGTTGCCGAAGCCGAGTTAAAAATTTGGTTACCGCCGGAGGGAGAGTGAAAATCTTTTTCCGTAACCCCTATTATGTTGTTGGTCTGGGGTGCTTGATGAATGTAGTGTTTTTCAGCTATCTTCCGCCGCCTCTTTGGGCTGTGGATAAGGGCAAAATAGAGGTGGGCAGCCCTCTTTATACGACCTTGCAGCGTATTCAGGAGGCTGCCGCCGGGGTTGAGACGGTCGCTAGTACGATGGTTCAGGAGAAGTATCTCAAGGCTTTTGCGGAAGTTCTTAAAGCGCGCGGCCATTTTGCTTTTGAGCGGCCTGATTGCTGGCGCTGGGAGTTGATCGAGCCGGTGCTTTCCGGGCTTTCGGTTTGTGGTGATAAGGGGTGGCGCTGGCATGAAAAAGGTGGTCAACCGCAATCATTTAGGCTGGCCGATGAACCCTGGTTGCGTCATTTTGCGACCCAGGTTACAGCCTGGACGACGGCCGATTTCGATTTTTTGCAAAAACAATATGCCATAGTCCTGTTAAAATCTGTACCGCCCTCCTTGAAACTTGTTCCTCACGAAGCTGTCGCCCGGCGCTTGGTTGCCTCTTTAGAGATTACTTTTTCGGTCGATTATAACTATGTTACACGTATCGTTATCCGTGAGGCGGATGGCGATTATACGGCCATCAATTTTCTTGACGTTATCATCAATCAACCGTTACCGGAGGGGAGTTTCAGATAGGAGCATCGATTCTTTCCGGAGCCTTTTTCCCCAGTTGTTTAAAGAGGTCTTCTAAGGTTTTCTTAAGTTTTTGTGCCGCTTTACTATCGTCGGCCTCTTTGAGTGTCTCTTTCAGCTCCTCCAGTTTTTCTTCGATCTCCGCCATGGTCTGTTTTAAGCCTTCCGAGTCCCAGGCTTTATTGAGATTGCGGCGCAACGAGTCAGTTTTTTTTCTGAGCTCTTCTTCCATCTCCTTAAGATCGATACCTTCAAAGGCCTGACGAATATCCTGCCAGACATTTGCCAGATCATCGGAGTCTTTTTCTAGAGGTTCGGAGACCATCCTTGTCATGTGATCGCCGACTTTGTGGGCGGACCATTCAAACGCCGAATCGATTCCGGTCAATTGTGTGCCCGGAGTTATGGGGCTACCCGGCCGTCGGGCGAGTTTGATCAGGACACATTTTCTCTTTTGATGGCGGGTGTCATCATCGATAAAAAAAGTTGAAGTCGAGGAGAGCTGGTCGTAAAAGGTTTTTTTGAGATCAATAGTGACTACAACTTGCCGGACTTTCGTTTCGACAGCTCTCACCTTGCCGGCCAGAGCCCCGGAAAGATAGACATGGTCATCGACCATCAGATGTTTAGCCTTGGCAAAGGTGATGACCACGTTATGCTGCCCGCCAAGCCCGTGCAGGGTGGCGATTCCACCAATAATCAACAACCCCGCCGCCAGAAGCAGAAAAATTTTCTTGAACATGATAAATCTCCTCGATGAGTTTCAGTCAAAAGTGAGTTTTTATTACTCTTTTTGACCCCGCTTTGCAAATTGTTCATAAAGTGTCGGGATAACGATCAAAGTGAGCAGGGTTGAGGAGAAGAGGCCCCCGACTACGACCACGGCTAAAGGGCGCTGAATTTCCGAACCGGTACCATTGCTCAAAATCAACGGCAGCAGGCCGACAGCCGTGGTGATGGTTGTGATCAGAACCGGTCTCACTTTGGAACTGCAACCGGCTAAAACCCTCTTTCTGAGATCATAACCTTTACTTTTTAAGTGTTCAAAGCGAGAGATTAGAACCAGGCCATCGGTTAAGGCGATGCCAAAGAGGGCAATGAAACCGATTGATGAAGGAATGCTCAGATTCTCCTGAAAAAGAGCGAGACTTATAACCCCGCCAACCAGCGCCAGAGGGATATTGAGCATAACCAGAATAACGTTGCTAAAGGAGTTGAAAAGGCCGTAGAGCATGACCATGACCAAAAGCAAGGTTAAGGGAATAACCATCAGTAATCTTTTATTGGCGGCTTGACGCAGCTCAAACTGGCCACCCCAGGCAAGTTGGTAACCGGGGGGCAGCTCTACCTTCTCGGTGATTCGGCGCTGTGCTTCTTCAACAAAACTGCCCGAATCCCGGCCCCGAACATTGCTTTGAATTGAGATGTAGCGACGTGTGTCTTCGCGGCTTATCTGGCGCAAGCCGGTCACTGTCCCAACCTCTGCTATTTCTTCAAGGGGAACCTTGTAACCGCCCGGAGTCTTGAAGAGAAGTTTTTTTATGTCGGTGACGGAATTACGGAAATCTTCAGCAAAACGTACCGTAATATCGAACATTCGTTTTCCTTCAAAGACCTGACCTGCCGTTTCACCCGCGATGGCGCGAGTGATGGTTCTTTGCACCTCATCCTTGTTGAGGCCATGCCGGGTGCCGGCTTCAGGTTTTATGGTTATCTGCAACTGGGTCTGACCATCAACCTGTTCGGTGCGCAGATCGGCAACCCCATCAATATGGGCCAGAACCTCTTCGATTTCCGCTGCCTTCTCCAGCAGGGTGTCAAAATCATCGCCAAAAAGTTTAGCCACCACACTGCTACCGGTTCCGCCTATAAGCCCGTCTATTTCGTGTTTAATGGGCTGGGAAAAGGTCGTTGAAACCCCAGGAAAATCCTTGACCCGCTGATTAATGAGATCGATCAGTTGATCTTGGCTCGAGGCGGTTTGCCACTCATTTTTCGGCCGTAAAGTAATGTTCATGCAGGCGTAATTGGTGTGATGCATGTGGGGGCCGACTTCACCAAAGCCGATATCAACAATAACATCTTTGACTTCGGGGAAGGATTTCATTTCTCGCGCCATCTCTTTTGCGGTTGCCGTGATCTCTTCCAAAGAGATATTGGGGTTCATGTAGGCGAGACTCTGAACCGTACCCTCCTCAAGGGTTGGGACAAACTCTTTACCCAACTTTGAGAAAGTCACCCCGCCGGATAAAAGCAGTACGACGACAAGCGTGCTGACTAGCCAGCGACGCTCGAGAAAAAAGTTCAATACACCCCGATAGCGTTGTAGTAGAGCACTGTCAAGGTAGTCCGACTCTTTTTGCTGGTTGTGCCGGGGGTGAAAAAGCCTAAAGAGAACCGGGGCAATCATCAAGGCATAGATCAGGGCACCGACCATGGTGGCGGTAACCGCAATGGCCAGTGGGCGAAACATTTTGCCTTCGACCGCACCTAAGGTAAAGATCGGCAGAAAGACGATGATGATGATGGCGCTGGCAAAAAATATGGGAGTGGCAACCTCTGTAGCAGCGCTTAAAATCAGGGTGCCGATCGATCGCTTCTCGTTTTTGCCGGCAAAGGCTGATTGCAATCTTTCAACCATGATGATGGTTGCATCAACAATCATTCCTAAGGCGATGGCAATGCCGCCGAAAGAGAGCAGGTCGCCGGGAATCGCCTTATAATAGAGCAAGGTTGCCGCAAAGAGCGTTGCAAAAGGTAGGGCTCCGACAACCACCAGAGAGTTACGCCAGTTGTGTAGAAAAATCAAAGTTACGACAGAGACCATCAAGAGCCCTAAGAAAAAAGCGTTTCGCACTGTCGCGATGCTGTTTTTGACCAGGGAAGACTGATCGTAATAGGTAACAACTTTAACCCCGGCCGGTAGTGAATTGTTAATTTTTTCGAGTCGTTGCTTGACCTCACTGATAACCGCAAAGGAGTTGGCGCCATAGGTTTTATAGATTGTGCCGCTGACAATCTCTTGATCAGCGTTTAGGAGAGCGACCCCGCGCCGAAAAGCTGTGCCCATCTTGACGGTTGCAATATCGTCGATAAAAAGTGGATGATTTTCGCGGGTGGCAATAACCGTACTCTTAATATCCTCCAGTGAATGGAGCAGGCCAAGGCTGCGAACAATAAGTTCTTCCGAACCTCTTTTAAGGATGCCGGCTCCGAGATTATGGTTGTTGCGGCGGACTGCGGAGA
>CAZUXG010000094.1:0-6477 GCA_964623985.1 uncultured Thermodesulfobacteriota bacterium
GGGGCCGTTAGCTCAGTTGGTAGAGCATCTGACTTTTAATCAGAGGGTCGCAGGTTCGACCCCTGCACGGCTCACCAGAAAAATTTACAAAGAAGCCGCACAGTGTCAAACTGTGTGGCTTCTTTGCGTTAAAGTTGTTTTAGTGGTAATGGTTACTTTGGGTTTAATTTATACTGATTACAACCCCTTGCTAACTTTTCAAATTGCGGAGAATTTGTAGTGTGAAGCCTTTGCGCTCTTATATTAACCATTTGCGTCCATATATAATAGATGTGATGGGTGATGAACGGATAATGATTGCTGGGGCGACCAATGATTCGCGAAAGGTCAGGCCGGGTTGGCTTTTTGTGGCAGTAAGCGGGTCTTTAGATGATGGGCATCGTTATTTGGATCAGGCTTTGGCCGCCGGGGCCGTGGCGGTGGTTAGTGAAAGAGGGCTTGAGCTACCTTTCGGTATCGCCGGTTTGCAGGTTTCTGATGCTTATGCAACCGCCGCCGGAGCTGCCGAGGTAATGTTTGATTTCCCGGCTCAAGATTTGGAACTGATTGGCATTACCGGTACTAACGGCAAGACGACAACCGCCTTTTTGTTGCGGGATATCTTTTCGCGGATTGATAAAAAAGTCGGTATGGTGGGAACCGTCGGTTATGACTGTGGCGGTACCTGGGAGGAGGCGGCCCGGACGACTCCCGACCCTTTTGTTTTGCAGTCTCTTTTTTCCCGGATGGTGAACAACGGCTGCCGCCGGGCTCTGCTTGAAGTTTCAAGTCATGCCCTGATGCAGAGTCGTTTGGGGAGTTCGAGGTTTGTCGGGGCGATTTTTACCAACTTAAGTGGTGATCATCTCGATTACCACCAGACGATGGAAAATTACTACCTCGCTAAACGAGTTCTTTTTCAGGGTCTGCTGGACGATGATGCAGTGATTGTGGTTAATGGTGATGATCGCTATGGTCGGCGTCTACAAAGAGAGTTGGCCGGTCGTCGGGTTATCTCTTGGGGGCGTTTGCGCCGGGATGTTGATTATCGTTTAAGGGTAGTCCGGGAAGGTCTTTTTGGTCAAGTTTGCCAATTAACCGGTTGTTATGGGGCACGGCGCTGGCAAGCGCCGCTGATTGGGCGTTACAATGCTGACAATCTGGCGGCGGCGGCCCTGCTGGCCCGAGGTCTGGGTATTGCATGGCAGGAGGTGGCAGCTGCCCTGGCTGCGACATCCGGGGTACCGGGGCGTCTGCAAGCCGTGGCCTTTTCTAATCGATCTTTGGCCTTGGTTGATTATGCGCATACCGATGACGCGTTGCTCAAGGTTTTACAGACCCTTAAAAAGGTTCCGCATAGTCGTCTGATTGTCGTTTTTGGCTGTGGCGGCGATCGTGATCGTGATAAACGGCCACGCATGGGCCGGGTCGCAGCAGCCTATGCCGATCACCTCATTGTCACCAATGACAATCCCCGTTATGAAGATCCGCAGGCGATTGCCAGCGAAATTGTTTCCGGCATTTCGACGTCGAAATCTTTTGAGGTTATTCTTGAGCGCCGTCGGGCTATAGAGACGGCCGTCAGGATGATGAAAGCCCAAGATATTCTTTTGTTGGCCGGGAAAGGTCATGAAGATTATCAGGAAATTGCCGGGACAAAAGTATTCTTCGATGACAGGGTTGAACTCTTACGTCTTCGCGAAGAAGTCAATAAACAGTTTCGGTTTCCTGGTGAAAATTTCAAATCATCTTAAAAAATGTCATTCTAGCGGAAGCCGGAATCCAGTAAATTCAACAACTTCTGGATACCAGATCAAGTCCGGAATGATGGTTTTAGGACTTTCCCCTTGTCCCAACCTGGTAAATGGGTTAAAAGATAGCTATGAATATTTTGGCAATTGAAACTTCCTGCGATGATACCTGTGCGGCGGTTCTTGGGGCAGAAAACCAAGTGCTTTCAAGTATTGTCTCGAGCCAGGTGGCACTCCATGAACTCTATGGTGGCATCGTTCCGGAATTGGCTTCACGCCGTCATTGTGAAAATATCCGTTGGGTGGTTGAGCGGGCTTTATCCGAAGCCCGAGTCACTCTGGAGGAGATTGAAGCTGTTTGTGTGACCCGGGGGCCGGGCCTGGTAGGCTCTTTGTTAGTTGGCGTCGCCTATGCTAAATCTTTGGCTTTTGCCCGAAAAATAGCCTTGGTTGGCGTCAATCATGTTGAAGGCCATCTTCTTTCACCTTTATTGACTAATCCTGATTTGACTTTTCCTTTTATCGGTTTAGTGGTTTCCGGCGGGCATTCCAGTCTCTATCTGGCCCGCGACTGGCATGATTATGAGCTTTTAGGGAGGACTATCGATGATGCCGCCGGTGAAGCTTTTGACAAGGTTGCGAGGATGCTGGAACTCGGTTTTCCAGGTGGTCCGGTGATCGAAAAAAGGGCCCAAAAGGGTAATCCAGACTCGATAAAACTGCCTCGGGCTTGGCTCGGTCGGGAATCACTCGATTTCAGCTTTAGCGGCTTAAAAACAGCGGTCCGTACCGCCTTGGCGCGGCAGGGGGAAGTGTCTGAAGGCTTTGTCAGCGATTTGGCGGCCTCTTTTCAGGAGGCGGTGACCGATGTTTTAGTACGCAAAACCTTGATCGCGGCGGAGCGTTATCAGATCAAAAAAGTAGCCTTGGCCGGCGGAGTCTCTTGTAACGGCTACTTACGTCAGCGCATGGGTGATGCAGCCCAATCCCAGGGAATTGATTTTTTTCTGGTACCGCCGAAATTCTGTACCGATAATGCCGCGATGATCGGTCAGGTTGGCCGCCGTCGGCTGGCTGCAGGTCAAATTGATGATCTCACCCTTAACCCCAGTTCCCGACTGCCGCTGTGAAATCTAACCTTCCCGACTTAACCACCTTTAAAATTTCCGCTCGTCAGGCCAAGAAACGTCTCGGTCAGCACTTTTTGCGGGATCGTCAAATAATCTCTCGTATTATTGATCTGGCGGCTCCAATACCCGGTGAAAGTGTGCTCGAAATCGGCCCGGGTGAAGGGGTTTTGACAGCGGCACTGCTTGAGAGCGGCGCCCGGGTACTGGCGGTTGAGGCTGATCGCGATCTCTGGGAGCCTTTGGAGAAACGTTTCAGTCCGATTTCAGAGGCGGAATTTTGTTTACAGCGCGGTGATTTTCTCAAGACCGATCTCGAACAGATCTTTGCTGAAAGCCAAAATTTATCGACCCCGGTTGCGGTTATCGCCAATATTCCCTACCAAATTACAACCCCTATACTTTTCCGTCTGATCAAACATCGGCACCTTTTTTCGCGAGCTATCCTGATGATGCAGGAGGAGGTAGCGGCCCGGCTCCTGGCCGAGCCCGGGAGCCGTGATTATGGCCGTTTGACAGTCAACGCCGGGCTCTATTGCGATATCAACTCCGGTTTTAAGGTTTCTCCGGCCGCCTTCGCTCCGCGGCCCAAAGTTTGGTCCCGGGTTGTGCGCTTTGAGTTTCTTGATCAGCCCCGCTATCCAGTGGCTGATCCGGATCTTTTTGAACGTCTCGTGCAGACTCTCTTCAGTCAGCGCCGCAAACAGATTATCAATCCTTTGAAAGGCATGCTGACAAATTTAAACCGGGAAGCGTTGAGCGAAAAACTGGTTGCCGCCGGATTTTCACCTAGCGATCGTCCGGCGACCCTTACTCCGGTCGAGCTGGTCCGCTTGGCTGATTATCTGGTGGAGTGGCAAAAATTATAAGTTATGATTCGTAAAATTATCAAAATCTTTCTTCTGTTGAGTTTTTTGGGCATTCTTTTGGGGGTGGGCTCAGTGGTTGGGGTTTTCTATTATTATGCCCGTGACCTGCCGAAAATTACATCTCTTAAAGATTATCATCCCTATACGGTAACTGAAGTTTTCGCCAATGATGGCGAATTGATTGGTCGTTTTGGTCTCGAGAAGAGAAAAATAGCGCCGATTGAGGAGATTCCGGAACTCTTGAAAAAGGCTTTTATCGCTAGTGAAGACAGTCGTTTTTATGAGCATCAGGGACTCGATTTTTTCGGTATTGCGCGGGCCATGGTCAAGAATATTTCGGCTCGTCGGATTGTTCAGGGGGGCAGTACGATAACTCAGCAGGTGACCAAGTCGCTACTCTTAACCCCTGAACGAAAGTTTAAAAGAAAGATCAAAGAAGCGATCCTCGCCTATCGCATTGAAAAATATCTTTCCAAGGATGAGATCCTTTTCATCTATCTCAATCAGATCTATTTGGGGCATGGCATGTACGGGGTTGAGATGGCGGCCCATAGATACTTCGGCAAAAAAACCAGAGATTTAAATCTTGCTGAAATGACCATTATTGCCGGTATGCCGAAAGCCCCCAGCAATCTTTCACCGATTACCTATCCCGAACGTTCAGCGGCGCGTCAGCGTTATGTTTTAGCTCAGATGTTGGAGCATAAATTTATTACCAGGGAACAGTTGCAAAAGGCGTTTTTGACTGAAGTTGTTCTGGCTTCCCGGGTTGACCCTTCGTCAAAAACCCCTTATTATACCGAGCATGTCCGTCGTTATCTGGAAAAAAAATATGGTTACGATCAGCTCTACAAGGAGGGTCTGCAAGTTTATACCGGGGTTGATGTTGCTTGGCAGCAGGCGGCTCGGGTTGCTATCGATCAGGGGTTACGTGATCTTGCTAAAAGACGGGGTTTTCGTGGTGCCCTGCAGCGTTTGGCAAGCCTCCCCGAGCGGGAGGAGTTTATTGCAAAATTGAAAAAAGAGCGGGGGAATTTAGTTGATGCCGGTCTCGTAGTGGGTCGTTACAGCAAAGCTCTGGTACTTGAGATTGATGATAAGAAAAAAAATGTGATGCTTGATATTGGTGGTTATCAGGTTTTGCTCAATATTGAAGATATGGAGTGGGCCAAGCGTCCCGAAGCCGATGGCACTCGTTATCCCCGGGCCAAAATTAAAAAACCTTCCGCTGCCTTGGAAACCGGTGATGTCGTGCTGGTCAGGATTAAAAAGGTGAGTGGGGAGGTTGTTCCTGAAATTCAGGTGAGCCTGGAAGAGGCGCCCGAGGCTGAAGCCGCCTTACTAGCGCTGGAGCCGAAAAATGGCATGGTTCGGGCAATGGTTGGCGGCCATGATTTTCAGGCCAGCGAGTTTAACCGAGCGATTCAGTCGCGGCGTTCACCGGGCTCCGCTTTTAAACCGATTATCTACTCAGCCGGCCTCGATAATGGTTTGACGCCAGCCTCCATTTTTCTTGATAGTCCGATAGTTTACAAAGACGGTGGAGATGACTGGAGCTCAGCTTGGAAACCGCGCAATTATGAGCAGAAATTCTATGGCATGACAACTGTTCGGCAGGCTTTGATCCATTCACGCAACCTTGTGACCATTAAAATGCTGCGTCAGGTTGGCATAAAAAAAGTGATCAATTATGCCAGAAAATTGGGTATTACCTCGATCTTAAATGCCGATTTGACCCTGGCTTTGGGATCATCCGGGGTGTCGTTGCTGGAGCTCACTACAGCCTACGGGGTTTTCGCCAATCAAGGACGTCTTTTAAAGCCGGTTTTTGTCAAACGGGTTGAAGATCGCCATGGTGAAATTCTCGAAGAGCGTGAAGGGGTGGCCATCGTCGGTTTAGAATTGTCGTCGCTATTGCCTCCCGACTCGAAACCGGTTATCTCAGCTCAGACCGCTTATCTGATGAGTAGTATGTTGGTTGATGTCGTAAAAAGGGGTACCGGTCGTCGTGCTGCCCGCGCCCTAAAAAGACCTTTGGCCGGTAAAACTGGAACTACCAATGATTATTATGATGCCTGGTTTATGGGCTATGCTCCGCAACTTGTGACCGGAGTTTGGGTTGGTTTTGATGATCTCAAACCCCTCGGTCGTCATGAAACCGGCTCCCGTGCCGCCTGTCCCATCTGGATCGATTTTATGAAGGTTGCCCTGGCCGAACTGCCACCGGAAAATTTTACGGTTCCGGCCGGGATTGTGTTTGCCAACATTGATGAAAAAACCGGGCTCCTGGCCGTGCCGGAGAGTGAAAAAACGATTTTTGAATGCTTTAAAGAGGGGACGGTTCCGACGGAATTTTCCCAGCCGGTGTCACCGGAAGAGCTCGAAGAGAGCCTTTTTAATGATGAATGAGTGTTGATGGTTGTACTCACTATGACATTATTCTTGCAAAAGCCGGAATCCAGTTGCTGGAGACCCAATCTTGAAAAGGCAAATACTTGCTGACAAAAAATGTCATAACATGGTGACGTAAATTGTCAGCTGAACCTGTTTTGTGGATTCTTTATTCCAAGATATGATTTTTCTATTGTTGTTGGAGTTTAGGTCAACTATCTATAATCAAAGAGAAAATAATTTACGAAGGTTTTTTTTATGATAACCCTTGTTGTTGGTATCATCCTTGCGTTTAATTTAGGTGAAGACAACGAAAAGCCAGTAGTTGCTTTTCTAATTGCAATTATCTTTTAAATGTAA
>CAZUXG010000095.1:0-6420 GCA_964623985.1 uncultured Thermodesulfobacteriota bacterium
GAATATTGTTTAAAAAGGAGCATCCTGAAAACCAAAAAATGTCAGGTAATCCATGGTTAACTCCTGGCGCTTAGTCTGACTTCTTTATAGACCGTTTCTATTCTATTAAATACCTTATGCCAGCCGGTTTCATCAAGGGTTTTCTGGAGGTTGTGACAGCAAATGAATTGCTGCTCTCTGACCCTTGTAAGCTGTTCGGAAAGAGCTTTTTTAAGGTTGATGTGAAAAGGTTTTTCATGCGTGGTTTCGAGGGTGTCCGGACCGTTTAGTGGGGGCTTGGGGATACAGCTCACCAGCCCTTCAGCTATGGCTTCTTCACTGACCAACTCACGAATGCCGGGAAGATCGGTGACTACAATTCGGCAGTCACAGGCTAAAGCCTCAAGCAGGACTAGTGGTAAACCTTCATAAAAAGAGGGTAGAACCAGAATATGAGCGCGTTGAAAATGGGCAGCCAGCTCCGTTTGTGAGAGGGCTCCCAGAAGATGTATTCTTTGATTGGCGGCAGCCGTCGCCCGGATCGCTTCAGTTTCCGGGCCGTCACCACCACCGGCTAACCATAAAACCGATTCCTCTTCAAGCTCTGTGAAGGCTTTAAGCAACCAGGGCACTCCTTTGGCCCGGCTTAATTTACCGGCATAAATAATGGTTGGTAGTTCCTCTTTGGCGCAGATACTGCGGCAGAAGAGATCCTCGCGGTAACCGGTTCCGGTGACGACTACCTTGGCTGCCGGAAAACCATACTCTTTAATCACCTGTTGGCGTTGGTCATGGTTCAAAACCATGACCCTGTCGACTTCGCTGACATCCTTGATAATCTTTGGGGAAAGTTGTTCGGCCAGTTGCAGTTGGCGCAATTCGGTACCGTGCACCGAGGTGACGACCGGGATTTCGGGGAAAAGCTTTTTGACAAGAGCGGTCATTATCCAGAGGTGGTGAGTATGGATGATATCTGGAGAAAATTTGGTTACAGCTTCGCTTAAGGTTTTTTCAAAGGCGGTTTCGTATTGTTCAAGTAGTAGGCGGTTGAAGGTCGAAAAACGGGTGCTCGGATAGGGCATGACATCGCTCATGCCGGCGACTGGAAAGGGGAGAGCTTGGCTCTCAAAGCGGACGGCAAATATATTTTCGTCAGCTACTTCGGGATGAGTGCCTGTCAACGGCATAGCCGTCGGCAGACCACAGACGACCGCCTGTTCAATCCCGTTTCTAGACGCTTCTCGGACTATGGCTTGAAGGTAGACACCGCTACCGGTTTTCCCGGGGATCTGCGATAAGCAGTGAAGAATACGCATTAGTTAGTCATTATTTGATTGAGCTCTACGTAAGTTCTTCCCAGGCTTTGACGGCAGCCTGGCGACCCTGGTTTATACAGTCGGGGATGCCGATGCCGCGATAGCCGGCTCCGGTCAGGTAGAGACCTTTCTGTTTTTTGGTAATTGTATCGATCGCTTCGAGGCGCTCGAGATGGCCAATGATGTACTGAGGCATGCCCCGGGGCCAGCGGAAGATCCAGCTTTTCTCCGGCGGGCTCTTGATACCCATGATTGATGAGAGTTCCTCCCTGACCATAGTGAGCATCTCCTGATCATCACAAGCGGCCAACTCTTGACGCTGGGCACCTCCGACAAAGGCCCGCATTAGAACCATTCCTTGTGGGGCGCGGTGATCCCATTTGATTGAGGACCAGGTGACTGCCATGATGCGGCGCTTGGCTATCTTGGGGACGATAAAGCCGTAAGCATCAAGGGGGTGAGGAATAGCTAGACGGGGAAAGGCCATTGAGACCGTGGCGGAAGAAACATAAGGGATTCCATCGAGCAGCTTGGCCAGATGGGGGAGCTCATTTTTCAGCAAGCTGGCTGCAGTATAGGTTTCGGTCGTGACGATCAGGGCATCTGCGGTTGTCGGTTTGCGATTCTTTTCCTCGATCAACCAGCCATCTTCAGGAGTCGGCTTTAATTGTGAGATCTTCCGATTGCAATGAATTCTTTCATCTCCGATAACTGCTGCCAGTTCGTCAACAAGGCGTCCCAATCCTTCATTTAGTGAGATGAAAAAGGTTCGTTTAGGTCCGGGGCTGGCCGGCCTCTTCTTCATTATTCCAACCATCTTTTTTTGTCGTTTCAACATTCCGATAATCAGGCTACCGCCATCTTGTTCCATCTCCAGAAAGCGGGGAAAGGTGCTTAAGAGGCTCATATTTTCAGGATTGCCGGCGTGGATGCCGCCAATTAGAGGTTCGGCCATTTTGTTGAGAGCTTCCTGTCCTAAACGGCGCCGAACGAATGAGGCCAGGGTTTCGTCACCACTCTCTTTGCGCCGCGGAATAAAGAGATCGCAGCCCATCCGGATCTTGCCTGGCCAGGAGATTAGTTTAGAAAAGAGAAAGGGAAGCATTTTAGTCGGTACCATCATCATCACCCCTTCCGGCAGGCGATGCAGAGCGTTATTGTCGAAAACGAAGGTGCCGGTGGCTCCTGAACTCGTGTTAAGGAGTTCATTTTCGAGGCCGAGCTCTTTAATGAGTTGTAAAGCCCAGGGCTTTTCAACGATGAAACAGTCAGGGCCGCCTTCGACCAGGTAGGGGTCATCTTTTTTAGTGATGATCTTACCCCCCAGTTCCGGGGCCTGTTCAAAAAGTTCTATATCGATCGGGGTGTTTGTCCGGTGAGCCTGTTGCGTAAGTTCGTAGGTAGCGGCCAGACCGGTAATCCCGCCGCCGATGATGGCGATCTTTTTCTTTGAGGTCATTTAGGATAGTCTCTTATCAATTAAATTTAACTCAAAATAGTCAGGATATTTTTACCGCTTTTTTTAACTTCGTGATTTTCGTATCTTCGTGGTGTGTATGATAAATTGTGCCAGCATGGCGATAAAATCGTCATCCGCATTGGCCGGTTGTGATCGGCAGAGGTTGAGCTCTTTTTCGCGGCAAAAAGTTTTTAACTCCAGATCAAGATCGTAGAGGGTCTCAAGGTGGTCCATGCTGAAGCTGACCGGTACGACAATGATGTTGCGGCAGCCCTGTTGCTTGAGTTTAAGCAGATGATCTTCAATCTCCGGTTCCAGCCAGGCGCCGGGAGCGTTGCCCTTGCTTTGATATGCCAGTGAACTTTGGCATTCGGGCAGGAGTGCTTTTAGGGCTTTGACGTTAGCGGTGATTTCGTCGACATAGGTGTCGCCTTGATCAATATAGCTTTGCGGAATATTGTGGGCTGAAAAAAGCAGATGGGTCTCTTTAGTATCAAACTCAAAACCTTTTTTTTGAGCTGCTTCAAGAACCCTTGTCGCGATCAGTTGATTGTAGGCCGTTTCCCGATACCAGTTTTCCAGGCGTTCCAGTTCAAGCTTGCTGGTTGCGGTAACCTCTTCGAGGGTTTTGTAATAGGCTGCTGAACTGATGGTCGAAGAGTGTGGGGAGAGAGAGAGGGCAAGAATCCGGGTTATCCCTTTGTCAGTCATCTCTTCGACAACCGTTTCTATACTTGGTTCGGCGTAACGAAAGGCAAGAAAGACCGGTAAGGTTTCCAGTTTTAGTGATAGTTTTTTTCGAATTTGGCGGCATATCGAGGGTAGTGGTGAACCTCCACCGATAGCCTGATACTTCTTTTCGACCCGTTGTAACAACCCCGGCGGCAGCGGATCAAGGCGCAGAAGCTCTTTCAGAAAGGGTTCAATTTCTTCGGTTTTCTCCGGGCCGCCATAGGCCAGTAATAAAATCGCTTCTTTCATAATAATTCTCTATCTCCCCAGCATTTCCTCTTTCATGCTGCCGTCAGCCGGGTTGCTACCCAGCCAGATAGCCCATAAAGTTTGCATGAAATCGTTGTCGGGAATGGTCCCTTTGGTTTCATCATTAATTTTGATGATAGTTTCCTTGCTTTTGGCGCGTGCTTGTCAAGTTATCAGCCGGTTATGACCGGGTTTTACTGGTGACTGGTTTTAAGGTGCAAATTCAACCGTTACCGGTTTTTTTATAATGCCAGCTTCATAGCCGCGGCGGAAAAGTTCGACAATCCCGTTACGGGCCGCATCCGGGTATTCAAGAGTGTCACGGTTGGCGTAAAGATCCAGGTAGCGGTCGAGCAGAACCCGATCATTGAGGGCCGGATCATCCCTGACTTCGCGAGCCAGGAGGTAGTCGATCACTTCGTCGCGATGGTCAAGGGCATAAGCGATACTTTGTCGTAAAAGATCGGAGATGATAGCAATTTTTTCCGCTCCCAGACTTTTGCGGATGACATTACCGCCTAAAGGTAGCGGCAGGCCGGTTTCTTGCCACCACCACTGGCCAAGATCGAGGACTTTATGGAAGCCGCGCTCCTTGTAGGTCAGGTTGCCTTCGTGGATGACAACGGCGGCATCGACACTTTGATCTTGCAAGGCAGCAAAGGTGCGCCCGAAAGGGGTGATCGGAATTACCTCGGGAATAAAATCGGGGCAGATCATTTTGAAAACCAGATAGGCGGTCGTCGAAAAACCGGGGATTGAGATCTTTTTGCCGTTTAAATCATTCAGGCTCATCACCTCACGACTTAAAACCAGGGGGCCGTAGTTGACCCCGATGCTGCCGCCATGCGGTAGCAGAAGGTAGTTGTCGCTGATCGCGGCATAGGCATGGATAGAGACGGCGGTAATGTCTACCGCCTCGGTCAACGCCAGATCATTCAAAGCCATGGTGTCGTGGCGTTGATGCTCAAAAATAATGCCTTTTGTAGCGATTTTCCTTTCAAGCAGGGCATAGAACATGAAGAGGTCGTCAGAGTCGACGCTGTAGGCCAGGGTGATCGGTTGGGTTGTTTTTTTCATTATAAATCACTTTCCATGCGAATGACAGCCGTCGGTACGGCAATAATCGGCAGTTGGTCGATCTCAGCTAAAGCGCTACGCAGGTTTTTTTCTTTAGCCTTGTGGGTCTGCATGACGATAGGTACGGTATCACCGCTCTGGCTGCGGCCCTGTTGGATGACGGAGGCGATGCTGATTTCATTGCTGCCGAGAATCCCGGCAATTCGCGAGAGTACGGAAGTTTTGTCGTGAGCTAGGAAGCGAAGATAGTACTGGCTGGCAATTTCACTCATCGGCCGGTAGGTTTGGGGCTTGATTGACGAGGTCTGGAAACCTAAATCGGGAATCCTTGGCAAACCGTTGCCGAGGCGGTTACGGGCGATGTCGATGAGGTCACCGACTACGGCGCTGGCGGTTGCCATCATGCCGGCGCCCTGGCCGTAATAGAGACTCGGTCCTAAAGCATCAGCATTGACAAAGACGGCATTAAAGACATCATCAATCTTGGCCAGCATATGATTTTCCGGAATCATTGTGGGATGGACTCGGGTCTCAATGCAGTTATCTTCTTTTTTGGCTATGGCGAGAAGTTTGATTTTATAGCCGAATTCACGGGCAAATGCGAAATCGACCGGTTTGATGGAACTAATGCCTTCGACATGAATTTTGTCAAAATCGATTGGCGTTGCAAAGGCCAGTGAGGTCAAAATAGCGAGTTTGTGGGCCGTATCGATTCCTTCAATGTCAAAGGTTGGATCGGCTTCAGCATAGCCCAGATCCTGGGCTTTTTGCAAAACTTCTGCAAAATCAGCCCCTTCATCCCCCATTTTGCTCAAGATATAGTTGCAGGTCCCATTGAGAATCCCGCAGACCGAGTTGATATGGTTGCCGGCCAGGGCTTCGCGCATGATCTTGATGATGGGAATGCCGCCGCCGACGCTCGCTTCATAGTAGAAGTCGACCTGATTTTCCCGGGCCAGGGCGAAAAGTTCATTGCCGTGTTTGGCAAGCAGGGCTTTGTTGGCGGTGACCACGCTTTGCTTGTTCTGCAAGGCCTGGCTGACAAAGGTTCGGGCCGGTTCGTAACCGCCGATCAGTTCGACGATAATATCGATTTCGGGGTTGCCGATCAGCTTTTTTACATCGGTGGTCAGGATACCTTCGGGTAAAGTTACACCGCGATCGGTCGTAATATCAAGGTCGGCAATTTTCTGCAGATTAAGTTCGGCTCCAAGACGATCACTGATCACCTGCCGGTTTTCAAGCAGAACCTTCGCGACTCCGGCACCAATTGTCCCAAAACCAATCAATCCAACATTTATTTTTTCCATATATTAACCCTCTGGTTTTCTTCTTTTGATTTTTCTAAAATATTTGGCGTAGCCCGCGAATCGCCTGGCGCGTTCGGTGTTCATTCTCAACCAAGGCAAAACGGACAAACTCATCACCATACTCACCAAAACCGATGCCGGGAGAAACCGCGACTTTGGTTTCGCGAATAAGTTTTTTGGCAAATTCAAGAGAGCCCATCTCTTGATATTGATCAGGAATCCGGGCCCAGACAAACATTGTCGCTTTCGGTTTTTCAACCTTCCAGCCGATCCGGTTAAGACCGTCACATAAGACATC
>CAZUXG010000096.1:0-1818 GCA_964623985.1 uncultured Thermodesulfobacteriota bacterium
ATCGAAAAGTCAACCTTAAAATAGATATTTTTACAATAAATTCAGCACGTTATAGTGTTTCAAGCGCATGGCGTGTTACTATTTTACGAATCCATCAAGGTTATATTGTAAAGGTTATAATGAAAAGTGTGTTGATGTTGAAGTTTTTGTTAGCTGGCACCTCAATTTTGCGACCGTAATGTCCTAATGTCCTCACCCTCTGAAAAGCGATTTCCTCTAAACTTTCTTATCGGGCTTATTGTCTGTTGTTTGATTGTTGGCGGCTGTGCTATGAATCCCGCCAAAAAAAAACGGGAGTTTATGATCGTATCTGAGGAAAAGGAGTTTAAAATTGGGCAAGGTGTGGATAAACAGGTTCGGGAAGATATGGGGGTTTATCTAGAACTGCCCAAACTGCGTTCTCTGGTCAAAGAAGTTGGAGAAAGTATTGGTCGGAATAGTGATCGTCCGGAGCTAATCTACCGAATCGAGATCATTGATTCTCCGTCTTTTAATGCTTTTGCGGTACCCGGAGGATTTGTCTATGTTCATCGCGGGTTACTGGAAAGGATGAACTCCGCAGATGATCTGGCATCGGTTTTGGGGCATGAGATCGGTCATGTGGCGGCCCGGCATTCTGCGGCCCAGATATCTAAGGCTCAGTTTTTGAATATCGGCCTTCTCGGCCTTTCGGTAGCCACCAAGGGAGCTGTTCAGGATTACGGCCAGTTAATCAATATAGGGGCGGCGCTGGCATTCAACAAGTTTTCCCGGGATGATGAGAGGGAGGCGGATTATTTCGGAACAAAGTATATGACCTTGGCTGGTTATAACCCCCAGACATCTATTGACGTAATGAAACAGATTCAACGACTCGAGACGAGAGAGCCAAACACCGTTAATACTTGGTTTATGACCCATCCTAGCACAGCAGAAAGACTTGTGAACCTGAATCACGAAATTGAGGAAATACGCTCTGAACAGCCGGATGTTCTGGATCGTCCGCTACAAAGAAACCAATACTTAAAGTTATTGGACGGACTGGTGGTCGGGGAATGGAACGGCAATGAACTAATCCGGGGAGACCGCTATTATAACAAGGAATTTCTTTTAAGTTTCAAAGTTCCCCAAGGTTGGCAAGCTCGGATAAACAGCAAAAAGTTCACTTCTATTTTTGCCAATCCCAAGAAAAAATTTGTTGCCTATTTTGGGATTGAGCCCTTAAGAATCCGAACCGCCACAGCCGACTATTTTGAAGGTTTTAATAAGCGATTAAAGGGATTCGGTTTGCGGAAGGCTAAAGGAATATCGACAGATCGAAGGTTAGCTCACGGTGCATTGATGAGTGTTTATTCCGGGCGCGATAAAAGCGGGAAAGCTATCATGGTGGAAGGCCTCGCTTTTGTTGAAGGCGCTAATGGGTATTCTTTGATTGGTTTCAGTAAAAAAGGTGATTTCGAAGAGTTTCGAACTCAGTTAGAGTCAATGTTGGAAAGTCTCCAGTTTATCCCTCAAAGAGAAGCTGACCAATTTAAACCTCCCCGCCTCCGAATTCATAAGGTGGAAAAGGGGGAAACCTGGGAGAGCGTAACCGAAAAATATTTTACCTCCTCGGAGGGCAAAGAAAAACTGGCGGAATATAACGGATTTGCAGATATTCAGGAACCCAGGCCCGGGATCCTCATCAAAATTCCTCCCGCTTTGCGTTTTTAGCGGATCAAGGCAATATGAGAATCGGATTGTCTGAATTTGTCTATTTACCCCAATTACCCCCAACTCCCCAATGACCGTCAGCTTTCCTATCAGCTCACATTTTTTGGGCACCAAAGTGCACGAAAA
>CAZUXG010000096.1:1918-6405 GCA_964623985.1 uncultured Thermodesulfobacteriota bacterium
AAAAGTTTTGCCGATTCTTTGAGATGAGGCGGATTATTCTACGCGCATTCCGAATAGCCACAGGTATGACAGACCATACAGCCACCTTCATGTTCGACAACGCCGCCGCATTCGGGGCAGGCCCCGAATGCCATATTGTTCTCTTCGTGGAGGGCCTGATTACGTTTACCATTATTCTTCTCAATATGGTGACGGATCGCCTGGGCGATGGCGTCGGCACAGGAGGTAACCCGGTTTTCGCCAAAGCCGGATGGCTTGTGGCAGCTGATGCCGATCAGTTGTTTGATAATCGGTTCCGGTTGCTGGCCGCTGCGCCACGCTAAAGAGACCAGGCGTCCGATCGCCTCACTTTGGCTGGCGGCACAGCCTCCGGCTTTGCCAATCGTATTAAAGAGTTCAAAGGTCAGGCCTTTTTCATCATCGTTAATCGTCACATAGAGCGGACCGCAGCCGGTGGTCATCTGGTAGGTTCGCCCGACCAGGGTTTGGGGGCGATCTCTTTTGGTTGGCTTTTCAGCTCCTCCGGGAGCTTGTTTGGTGTCGGTTTTACCGATATTGAGAACCTGATTTTCCCGACACCCATCCCGATAGATAGTGACCCCTTTACAGCCCCGTTCATAGGCCATCAGGTAGGCTTTTTCAACTTGTTCGATGGTGGCATCATGGGCGAAATTGATGGTTTTGCTGACTGCGTTATTGGTATACTTCTGAAAAGCGGACTGGATTTCAATATGGTCATGCGGAGTGATATCGTGGGCACTTTCAAAAAAGAGGCGAAAATTTTCCGGAATTTCTTCCAGATTATGGCAGCTGCCGCTATGGGCGATCTTCTTGACCAGGGCGTGGTCGAAGAAGTTATTTTTGCGGGCGACGCTTTCAAAGATCGGGTTGACCTCAAAAAGCTCATCATTGTCCATAACCCGGCGTAGAAAGGCGAGGGCAAAGATCGGTTCAACTCCGCTTGAACAGCCGGCCAGGATGCTGATTGTTCCGGTTGGAGCGATAGTTGTGCGGGTGGCGTTGCGGATCGGGATGGTTGGGTTATCGGTGCCATAAGTGCTTTCGGGGAAATTGGGAAAATGTCCGCGTTTTTCGGCCAGCTCAATTGAGGCATTATAGGCGGTGTGGTCGACAAAGGACATAATTTCAGCGGCCAGATCGCGGGCCTTCTGTGAAGAATAGGGGGTTTCCAAGAGTAGCAGGAGGTCGGCAAAACCCATAACTCCAAGGCCGATTTTACGATTTGCCTTGGTCTGTTTTGCGATTTCTGGCAGTGGATAGTTGTTGATGTCGACGACGTTGTCAAGAAAATGGACCGCAGAGCTTACCGCTTTTCCAAGTTTGTCATAGTCGATTTTGTCATCATTGACCATGCGGGCTAGATTGATGGATCCGAGATTGCAGGATTCATGCGGTAACAGCGGTTGTTCACCGCAGGGGTTAGTGCTTTCGATAACGCCAACCTGGGGCGTTGGATTGTCAGCGTTGATACGGTCAATAAAGATAATGCCGGGCTCACCTGAGAGCCAGGCCTGTTTGACAATCTGCTTAAAGACCTTGCGGGCGTTTTGGCGTTTAACAACCTCTTTATTGCGGGGATTGATAAGGTTGTAGTCGTCATCAGTTTTCAGGGCGGCCATGAATTCATCGGTCAGGGCAACTGAGAGGTTGAAATTCTGGAGTTTGGTCAAGTCCGCTTTAACTTTGATAAAATCCATAATATCGGGATGGTCGACCCTTAAAATTGCCATGTTAGCGCCGCGCCGGGTGCCGCCCTGTTTAATGGTTTCGGTGGCGCAATCAAAGACGTTCATGAACGATAGTGGGCCGCTGGAGATGCCGCTGGTCGAATGAACCAGATCGTTGCTCGGGCGGATGCGGGAGAAGGAAAAACCAGTGCCGCCGCCGCTTTTATGGATCAACGCAGTTTGTTTGACTGCTTCAAAGATACTCTCCATTGAATCTTCTATAGGCAGGACAAAGCAGGCTGAGAGCTGACCCAGTTCTCGGCCGGCATTCATCAGGGTCGGGGAGTTAGGCAAAAATTCAAGTCCGGCCATCAGCTCATAGAACTCTAAGGCGAGTTTCTTGATGTCGGCTTCAGGTGTAAATACTTTTTCTCCTTCAGCAATTGTCCAGGCGACCCGCCAAAGCATATCCTTAGGTTCCTCAATTACCTCTCCAGCCTCATTTTTTTTCAGGTAGCGACGTTCTAAAACGGTAATCGCATTGTTGCTGAATTGAGGTAGGGTTGCCGACTTCGGCAGGGCCGGAATAAGTTTTACTTTTTCGACTTCTTTTCCCATGGTATTCCCTTTTTAGTTTGAAATTAAGTTAAAGTTGAATGATTTTAAAGAGTTTCATTAGTTTTTTATTTTTTATGACAAAGCACTATATCTTGGGTCTGAAGGGAGCTTAAAGCACAACATCTGGTAAATGTCAAGTGGCATTTTTCAGATCCTTAAAATTTTTCCGGACTCGAAATGTCGAGATCAGATAGCTTTGTGGAAGCTGCTGGGATTGGACTGGAAGAGCTGAAATGGAAGTGGAAAAGTGGGGTTGGCTAAATTTTAGTTAGGAGAAAAATCGGCCGATACTAAGACCGCTCCAGGCTCCGATCAGGCACAGTATGAGGTTTAGAAGAATGTTGAGTAAGGCTTTGGCTGGGCTGCCGCTTTCAAGCAGTTCCAGGGTCTGGACACTGAAGGTCGAAAAGGTAGTAAAGGCGCCGAGAAAACCGATGCCGAGGAGTGGGCTTGTGGTTGTCGCGAGAAAATTTCCGGCAAGGGCAAGCTGAGCCATAATTCCTAACAGGAAAGAGCCGACAATATTGACTGTCAGGGTGCCATAGGGCATGCCGGTGCCGAAGAGGGTGTAGACCAGTTCGGAGACCAGATAGCGGCTGATGGCGCCCAGAAAACCGCCGCAGCCTATCGTCAGGAGAGTGGACATCCAACATTAGTAGTTCATGCGAAGCTTTGATGTCAAGTAAAGAGACCCCGAAGTTTAACTCAAAAATGTCAAAAGTTTTTTTAACTGGGAAATACGCGAAACACACGAAAAAAACCTTTAGCGTATTTCGTCGTTAAAAAGGAAAGTCTGGAAAAGTTTTGATGACTTGTGTGGTTTCCGGCTTTGCCGGGCGAGATGATAGTTATGGTTTTAAAGATTCCACTTGACCAATGCCCTGTGTCGTTGTAGGAAATCCCGAAAAGTCTTTTCGATCTTCTAAACTTGGTCCTCACCGAAAAAATTGGCCGATGGTATTTATTTTGTTTCGTTCCAGGTTGTTCATTTTGCTGTTTTCGTTACTGCTCTTTTTCGGTTTTTTAGGGGCTTTACCGGCTCAAGCTGATGAATATGATGATGCCAAAGTGGCCTTTGGTGCCTTTGATGACGGGCTCTATGATTTTGCCCGGCAAGAGCTTGAGCAGTTTCTGCTTCATTATCCGGAATCAAAAATGCTTGACCGGGTTCGCTTGGTTCTTATTTTATGCTCTTTGGAATCAGGTGATTGCCGCCGGGCGGCGGCTCTTTTTAGCGATCTTAAAAAGCCTTTCCGGATAATTGAATTTGGGGTTGATCCAGCCGTTCTCAAGCTTCGTTTGGGGCATTGTCTTTTGCTTGCCGGAGAAAAGCAGGAGGCCCGGGAATTTTTCAATAAACTGATTAAGGAGCATAGCAAAAGTGCTTCGGCACTTCCGGCCCGTTTCGAATTGGCCCGCTTGTTTTTTGCCGAGAAAAATTTTGTTGCCGCCAATCGTGTGGTTTCGCCGCTGATTGTTGCTCTGCAATCTGATAAACAGAGAGTCCCTCAAGTTGATCGTCAGACGGTTTACTGGATCGCCGCTCTTTCCCGTTATCAGCTTAAGGTGTTCAAAGCTTGCCTGCCTTTGCTCCAAGTAATGGTCGATGATCCGGAAAGTTTCCCTCTCTCGAATGGGGAACGCCAGGATCTCTATGTAATTACAATTGAGAGTGCCTGGCATTGTCAAGAACCAAAAATTCTTAAAGCCGTTTTGCAAAAGTGGTTGCAGATTCCTGAAGCAGAGCTTGAAAACGTCAAGCTGAGTGCCGCTTTACTGTTGGCGGCTGATCTTTTGCAAGTCCCGGGGCGACTCGCGGATATTCGGGAAGAGCTGGCTACGGTGGTTCGCTTCGATATTCCCAAAACTGATAAAATTGCTTTATATGGATTGCTGGTTGAGATTGATCGCAAAACTGAAGATGGAGCAGCTCTTGAAAGCTGGCTTGAGGCGGTTATCTCTCTGCAGCAAGCGGCTTCTCCCTCACGGATTAACTATCTTCAGTTGTTATTGCTACTTAATTACCAGGAAAATGATTATCTGGGTTCGGTTGCTGCTGGCCGTCGGTTACGAGAGGAAGATGGGGATTTCTGGAAGCTCGAGCGCTTTTATTTTCCTTATCTGAGTTCTTTAAATAGGCTTGGTAAATGTCGTGAAATAGTAAAATATGTACCGGCCGCG
>CAZUXG010000097.1:0-6263 GCA_964623985.1 uncultured Thermodesulfobacteriota bacterium
CAAGCATCCGGGCATGAGCTATACTCCCAGCAATATCTTCAGCATAAAGTCGTTTATCGAAATCGATAGAAGCCGTAAACTCCTCAACCAACTTATCGGTGGGGGCCGTAAAACGTCCACCCCAAAGTTTATTTTTTTTTTGTGATTCCACCTTAAAACCTTTTAGTGCGCTCGCCAAATAACAAACTGCCAACCCGGATAAAGGTTGCGCCCTCTTCTATAGCAACCTCAAAATCATTTGACATACCCATTGAGAGATGCCTAAAAGAAGGCTTATCAAAAAAGAGCTCCTCTCGAACCTCTAAGAATTTATTAAAAAGGGTACGATAGTACGGTCGGCTCTCCTCAGGAGAGGCCGCTACCGGCGGAATCGTCATCAATCCCTCAACGGACAACCCTTCAATATAGCGTAATTTATCAAGAAAAGCAATCAACTCTGAAGGGCTAACTCCAGACTTTGAATCCTCTAGAGCGATATTAACCTGAACTAAAACCCGGGTTATAAAACCTTTACTCAAAGATACCTTGGCGAGCTGTTGAGCCAATCCGAGTGAATCAAGGGCATGAAAGAGGTAAAATTGAGGGTTAAAATATTTTGCTTTATTACGTTGTAAATGACCGATAAAATGCCAGTTAAAAGGAAGATCCTTGGATTTAGCCTCATCAATTTTAGCAAGACAATCCTGCATATAGTTCTCGCCAAAATGAAGCTGGCCGGCAGCATACGCCTCTTCCAGACGAGAAAAGGGAAATGTTTTACTAACGGCAATCAAGGCAACATCATCTACAGAACGGTTAGAACGATGGCATGCCGCCGCAATCCGGTTATTAACTTCAGCCAGACGTTGCTTAAAAGTGGGTATTTTAGTCATAATCAGGGGTCCGCAGTCGGTTGCGGCCAATGGGCTATTTCTTGATAGCCAATCAAGACCGACAACTAATTTATCTTGTTCAAAGAAATTATCTGGCTATCTAAAAGATGTTGAATTACCAGAGTTAAAGGCAAACCGATTACCGTCGTCGGTGAACCGTCCAAGGCCTCGATAAAAGCCCCGCCAATACCCTGCACAGCATAAGATCCCGCTTTATCAAGAGGTTCACCGCTGGCAACATAAGCAGCAATCACCGACTCATTAAGAGCTGTTATTTTTACACGGCTTGAATCAACCATTGAACTCATTTTAGCTAAAACCTGATGATGTAGAGTAAAGGCGGTGAACACCTCATGCCAACCCCCGGCCAAGCGCTTAAGCATACGGCAGGCATCCGTCACGTCGCAAGGTTTTCCAAGAATATCACCGTCGATGACAACAATCGTATCAGCAGCCAGAATCCAGCTATCGGGATAACGACCAGCCACACATAAAGCCTTACTCTGCGCCATACGAGCGACAAAATCCGGCGCTTTTTCTCCCGGTTCCCGGCGCTCTTCAATATCAGCACTGGCCAAAGAAAAGTTGATCCCCATCTGACTTAAAAGCTGCCGACGACGCGGAGACTGTGAAGCCAAAACCAGAGGGGCAATAGTCTTATACAAGATTTTCTTTCCTGACCTTAAAAAACCAAAGCAGTATTCCTGAACATATGAGACCCACACTGATCCATTGCGAGGTAGAAAATCCAGCTAAGAAACCCCGGGGATCACCTCGCCAGAACTCAACGATAAAACGTAAAACCCCATAGAGCAGAAGATAACCGACAACCAACACTCCGCGCCGTGCAGTACGCCGTGATAAGATCACTAAAAAAAGGAAAATTGAAAGATTAGCCAATAAGTGATAAATTTGTGTTGGATGCAACGGCTCGTGCAAAGGAGCAAGACTTAGGGGATCGCTAAAGATTACAGCGAAATCAAGTTCACAGGGTTTACCATAGCAGCAACCGGCAGCTAAACAACCCAGCCGACCCACCGCTTGAGCCAAGACCAAAGCCGGAGCCCCAACATCCAACAGTTCTAAGGCAGGACGCTGCCAACGCCGGATACGCCAGATAAAAACCGGCACCGCCGTAAGGAAACCGCCATAGAAGACCAGTCCCCCTTCCCAGATACGCAATGACGCCCAGAGATCGCTACGAAAATATGAAAAGTTAAGAGCAACATAAAAAAAACGAGCCCCTAAAAGAGCTGATACGACGACATAAAAAAAAAGATCGTGAAAAATCTCAGGGTCTATACCGCGCCGGAGACCCTCTTTATGCGTCCAGGTCAGGGCCAACAGAAAACCTAAGGCAACAAAAAAACCGTAAGTGTGCAGTGTCAGTGGGCCGATCTTAAGGAGTATGGGATGCATGTTGACGTCGCCAGGCTAAAAGAGCATCAAGCAGGAGGATCGTAACGCCGACACTGATCGCACAATCAGCAATATTAAAAGCCGGCCAATGATAACCCTGCCAATAGAAATCGAGAAAATCGACGACCTTATGAAAACGCCAACGATCAATCATATTACCAAAAGCCCCGCCGACTACCAAAACCAAACCAAAGCGGGACATAAACTGTAGAGACTTTTCGTAAAAATAGTAAAAAACAACCAGACCAACCGTCACACCGGAGAGCAAAAGCAGAAGATAAGCCTTCAACGAACTCTCAATCCCGCTGAAAACCCCAAAAGCAACTCCCGAGTTCATGACCAGGGTCAACGAAAAAAAACCATCAATAATCTTTCTGGAATAGATGACAGAGAGATGGTGCAACGCCGCCGTCTTGCTCCACTGGTCGACAATCAAGATCAAAGTAACAACGATAACCAGCAACAGCAGCCGACTCCTAGAGTCGCGCTTTCCGGAATCATTTTTCATATTTTTATTTTTTCAACACCGCGCGCGCTTTCAAGCGCAGAGCCTGAAGACGAATAAAGCCCTCGGCGTCATATTGATCGTAAACCATATCCTCTTCAAAAGTCGCCATTTCAGGCTGATAGAGAGAGACCGGAGACTTACGGCCAACCACGACACAGTTACCTTTATAAAGTTTGAGCCGCACGGTACCACTAACATTTTCCTGAGTCTTATCGACCAGGGCCTGGAGGGCTTCACGTTCCGGAGCAAACCAGAAACCGTTATAGACCATGCGGGCATATTCGGGAATCAGGGAATCACGCAGGTGCATGGCATCACGATCCATAGTCAGAGATTCGACCGCGCGTCGGCCATGATAGAGAATGGTACCGCCGGGGGTTTCATAGACGCCCCGCGACTTCATACCGACAAAGCGGTTTTCAACCATATCAACGCGGCCAATACCGTTGGCTCCACCAAGTTCGTTGAGCCTCGTCAAGAGCTCCACCGGACTCAGCTTCTCACCGTCGACGGCAACCGGATCGCCTTTTTCAAACTCAATTTCACAGTAGGTGGCCTTATCGGGAGCCGCTTCGGGTGAAACCGAGAGCTGAAACATCTCCTCGTCGGGTTCCCGCCAGGGATCTTCCAGAATTCCCCCTTCAAAACTGATATGCAAAAGATTGCGATCAGAACTGTACGGTTTATCCTTGGAGACCGGAATTGGGATATTATGCTTTTTCGCATAATCGATCAGTTTTTCCCGTGAATTAAGACCCCAATCGCTACGCCAGGGAGCAATTACTTGAATCTGGGGCTCAAGACCATAGAAGGTCAGCTCAAAACGAACCTGATCGTTACCTTTTCCAGTGGCCCCATGCGCAACCGCATCGGCCCCTTCAAGGCGGGCAATCTCGATCTGACGCTTGGCAATCAGAGGCCGAGCAATAGAAGTCCCTAAAAGATAAACCCCTTCGTAAATAGCGTTGGCCCGAAATATGGGAAAGACAAAATCACGAACAAACTCTTCACGAAGGTCGTCGATATACATTTTCGAAGCCCCGGTCGCCAGCGCCTTCTCTTCGATCCCGTCAAGTTCGCCACCCTGCCCGACATCGGCAGCAAAAGCGATCACTTCACAGTCATACTCCTCTTTAAGCCAGGTCAGAATAACCGATGTATCAAGCCCGCCGGAATAGGCGAGAACAATTTTTTTAATAGCGTTCATGATTTTTCCTCTTCAACTTTTTCCACTCTTCTGTTTAACAATTTCACCAGCAAGGCTTTCTGAACGTGAAGTCGATTTTCGGCCTGGGTAAAAATCAAATCCTGATAATGCTCAAAGACCGAGACCGTAATCTCTTCACCACGATGGGCCGGCAGGCAGTGCAGAACCAGCGGATTCTCCGCGACCTGAAGCAGCTTATCATTGATCTGATATCCGGCAAAAGCTTGCTGCCGTTCCCGGGCCTCATCTTCCTGGCCCATACTGGCCCAGACGTCGGTATTTAAAACTGCAGCGCCCTTCGCCGCCACCAACGGATCCAGAACTACAGCCACCTTGCCTCTATCGGACTGTCGGTTAGCCTGCTCAAGCAAAGCCGCATCAGGCTCATAACCGGCCGGGCAGGCGATCTTGAGATCCAGACCAAAACGCAAGGCGGCATTGATCCAGGAGTTGGCCATATTATTGCCGTCACCAATATAGGCAACCTTGAGACCAACGAGATCGCAAAAATCAAACCCAAGACACTCCTTGATCGTAAAGATATCGGTCAAGACCTGACAAGGATGCAGAAAATCGGTCAAACCGTTAATAACCGGCACTGTAGCATAACGGGCCAGGGTTTCAACGTCGGCATGATCAAAGGTGCGAATCATGATGCCATTAACATAACGAGAGAGAACCCGAGCCGTATCCTTGAGGGGCTCGCCGCGCCCGACCTGGGTCTGGCCGGAACTCATAAAAATCGCCTGGCCGCCAAGCTGGAACATACCAACCTCAAAAGAAACCCGAGTCCGGGTTGACGATTTTTTAAAGATCATGGCTAGGCTTTTGCCCGCCAGAACCTGAGAAAATTTCTCGGGCGTCGCCTTGATTTCCGCCGCCAAGATCAGCAACGACTCAAGGTCGCTTCGCGAACATTGAGCAAGATCGAGAAAATCTTTAAGATTGTCGGCTTTCGACATCTATCAGTACCTCGGTCAAAATTTGTAACAGGATCTCAATTTCAGCCTTTTCAATAATCAATGGCGGGGTAATCCGCAAAGTATTATCACCGGCCGAACCCACCAGCAAACGACGTTTGAGACAAGCGCTAACAATCTCAGCGACCGGCACCTGCAAATCGACGCCGACCATCAAACCAAGCCCTCTAATCTCACCGATAATTTTCGGGAAATTTCGCTTGAGCCGCTTCAACCCCTCAATTAGAAAAGCGCCCGTCTTGACCACGTTGTCAACAATCCCTTCATCGCGCATGGTTTCAAGGGTTGCCAGGGCTGCGGCTGAAGCCAGAGGATTGCCGCCAAAGGTCGAAGCGTGACTGCCGGGACCAAAATGGCACATCACCCGATCACTGGCCAGCATGGCACCAACAGGAAAACCATTACCCAAGGCCTTGGCAGCGGTCATGATGTCGGGAACGATAGCGCTGTGCTGATGGGCAAAAAAGGCTCCGGTCCGACCGATCCCGGTCTGAACTTCATCGAGAATTAAAAGAACGCCTCGTTCATCACAGAGTGCGCGTAACTGATTTAGATAGTCGACTGCCGGCAGAATTACTCCACCTTCGCCTTGAACCGGCTCAACCAGCACCGCGCAAGTCTTTTCCGTAATCGCTGCGGCCACTGCCTCAAGATCATTAAAGGGAACATAATCAAAGCCGCCGAGCAGGGGCTGATAACCGGTTTGCACCTTTTTCTGGCCGGTCGCCGTAATCGTAGCCATGGTCCGCCCATGAAAAGAGTGGTGCATGGTAATGATACGTTTGGCCCCCTCACCTAGAACCTCATGCCCATAACGCCGGGCCAGCTTGATCGCCGCCTCATTAGCCTCAGCGCCGGAATTACAGAAAAAAACCTTCTCAGCAAAAGAGAGCTCGCATAAGAGTTTTGCCAAACGAGACTGAGGCTCAATGTGATAGAGATTGGAGACATGCATCAGTCGAGTAGCCTGAGCCGCAATCGCGGCACTTACCCGAGGATGACAATGGCCCAGATTAGCAACCGCAATCCCGGCCAGACAATCAAGGTATTCATGGCCTTCGGCATCCCAGACCTTAACCCCTTCGCCTTTGACCAGGGCCAGAGGGAAGCGATTATAGGTCGGCGCGACATACTTTTCGGTCAAAGCAAATATTTCTTCAGAGTTCATCATCGCAACTTATTCCAGTATTAAGTTAAACCGGGAATCTTAAGCCCGCCGGTCAGCTTACTCATCTCATCGGTCATCATCGCCTGAGACTCCCGCAACGCTTGATTGA
>CAZUXG010000098.1:0-6135 GCA_964623985.1 uncultured Thermodesulfobacteriota bacterium
TGAAAATGCCAAAAATGGACAACTCAGCTAAAATCTTGTTAAACATGGGTTAATATGCTCATATGAGCTAAACGTGATCGTCCTATACGTTTGGTGATACGGTCTGTAATGGTTTATGATTTTGTGTGTTTTCGAGTTTTCGTTCAGGGGCGTAAGTGGGGAATGTTGGAGTATTAATATATTTTATTGAGAAAACTCCGCCCTTTAGGGTCAGAGTTTGATTTACTTAATTTTTCAATCGGGGTTATCTGTCAGGCACTCTTTGATCAGAGAGACCACCTCTTCAACATCATCGCAGACTTTAAAGAGGTCAAGGTCTTTCTCGGCGACGAGGTCGGCACTGACCAGTTCGTCTTGGAGCCAGTCGGTTAGATTGCGCCAGAAGTGGGAACCGTAAAGGATAATCGGAAAAGGTTTGATCTTGTTGGTCTGAATCAGGGTCAGGGCCTCAAACGTCTCATCCAAAGTGCCGAAGCCGCCGGGAAAGACGACAAAGGCGCGCGCATATTTGATCAGCATTACCTTGCGGACGAAGAAGTATTTGAAGGAGACCAGTTTGGTTGCATAATCATTTGGTTTTTGTTCCATCGGCAGAGTGATATTGAGGCCGATCGACCTCCCTCCCGCCTCTTTGGCTCCCCGGTTGGCGGCTTCCATAATGCCGGGTCCGCCTCCGGTAATTACCGTAATATCTGCTTTGGCCAAGAGGTTGCCGAGATAGAGCGCTTGGCGATAGTCGAGATCTTCAGAACTGGTGCGGGCCGAACCGAAAACTGAGACCGCTGGTCCGACATCGGCCAGTTGTTCAAACCCTTCGACAAATTCCGACATGATCTTGAACATCCGCCAGCTCTCTTCGAGTTTGAAATCATCGATCAGATATTGATCTTGTCCGCGATTATTTTTAATCATGTTTACCTCTGAGTCCCCTAATTTCTAAAACTTGTTACCGGGGCTGGAATCTGTCCTTTGCGCCAGATAAAGTAGTCGCTGTTTTCCTGGTGTAACGGAACGATGTAGGCTTCACCGAGAAGACCGCCCCAGGAGACCCTCTCGCCGGCCTTTTTACCGGGTACTGGAATCAGGCGTACCGCCGTGGTTTTATTGTTCATCATACCGATTGCCAGTTCATCGGCTATAATTGCTGAAATAGTTGTCGTTTTGGTATCGCCGGGTACCGGGATCATGTCGAGACCGACTGAGCAGACGGTGGTCATCGCTTCCAGTTTATCGATGGTCAGAGCCCCGGCCTTGACGGCTTCGGAGAGTCCGACATCCTCGCTGACCGGGACAAAGGCGCCGCTCAAGCCGCCTATATGGCTGGAGGCCATGAGGCCGCCTTTTTTGATGGCGTCCGTAAGCAGGGCCAGAGCGGCGGTCGAACCGTGAGTCCCGACCATTTCAAGGCCCATCGCTTCAAGAATACGGCCGACGCTATCGCCGACCGCCGTTGTCGGAGCTAGAGAAAGATCGAGAGAGCCAAAACGAACCCCTAAGTCGTGGGCCAGCTCCCGGCCGATTAACTCCCCGGCCCGGGTAATCTTGAAAGCGGTTTTTTTAATGATTTCGGCGATCTCATCCAAGGGCAGATCACGAGGGGCGGTTTCGACCGTGTGGAGTACGACACCGGGTCCGGAGATGCCGATATTCAAGACATTATCAGCTTCCTGAACCCCGTGAAAGCCACCTGCCATAAAAGGGTTATCGCTAACCGCGTTGGCGAAAACGACAAATTTCGCGGCCCCGATGGCATTTTCACTGTTTAATGCAAGATCTCTGATAATCCCGCCGATTTTTGCTACCCCACGCATATTTATACCGGCTTTACTACTCGCCAGATTAATGAAACCACAGATCTTTTCGGTTGAGCCCAGAGCTTCGGGGATAGCCTCGATCAAGGTTTGATCGGCATAGTTCATCCCTTTTTCAGACAAGGCTCCAAAGCCGCCGAGGAAGTCGACTCCAACTTCATCGGCGCAGTGATCCAGCAGTTTGGCAAAAGTGACCACCCGTTTACGGTCTTCAGCCGCAGCTCCGGTTAGAGCTCCCGAGAGCACCAGGGCGGCCGGGGTAATAGTCAGGCGTTTATTGATGATCGGAATACCGAATCGGGCATCGATCTTTTCGGCTCGCTTGACGAACTGGCGGGCGGTGGTGACAATCTTTTTTTCGACCCGTTTACAGAGTTGCGAAAAGTTGTCCGAGGTGCAGGGTAGCAGGTTGATACCCAAGGTTACGGCCCGGATATCGAAATGCTCTTTTTCGGTCATACGATAGGTTTCATAAATTTCTTCAAGGGATATGTTTAAAGGCATTTTTCAGTCACTTCTCGTTTAAGGGTTTTGTCAAAGCCTACGCCTTCGGGGCCATTGGTTAAGGTCGCCCTACCAGCCAGGATCTCGGTATCGTGATAGAAGAGAATCCAGGCTTTGCGTTTGGCGAACTCGGGCAAGAGGCGTTCTTTTAAGGCGATAACCTCCATGGGATAGTCGTCGTAGGCGATGACCCATAAGGGCTGGAGATGGTTTTTTGAGGGCAGCAGATCGCCCAGGTGAACCGCAGTCTCTCCTTTGGAGACAATCTCAATTGCTTGGTGGCCGATGGTATGGCCGCCCGTGAGAAAGATCTTTACTTCCGGGGTTAGCTGGAGATCGCCATCGATGATCTCCAGGTTTTTTCCTTCGATGAGACCACTGAAATTCTCCGGCCAGTATGAGGTCGCCGAGCGGCGGTCGGGATTTTTAACGACCTCCCACTCTTTTTTTTGTAAGATGTGGCGGGCCCGGGGGAAGGTCAGAAAAGATTTCCCGGAATCGTCATAACTGACGATTCCGCCGGCATGATCGAAATCGGCATGGGTTGGAATAACGACGTCGATATCTTCGCCAGTCAGTCCCAATTGGGTCAGGCTTTCGGGCAGGCGCCAGGGTTTCTGCACTCGGAAATGCTCATCTTGTTTGGCCATCAGCTTGTTGCCGATGCCGGAATCGATGATAATCTTTGCCGACGGAGTCAGCAAGAGCAGGGCCGCATTGTCGATGGCTATACAGTTGTCCTCTCCGACCTCGACCTGATTCGCCCAGAGAACCTTGGGAATCGGTCCAAACATCGGTCCACCGTCAAGTCTGATCTGTCCGCCATCAAGCCAGAAGATCTCAACCTCGCCGATTTTTAATGAAGGTAATGTTTTAGCCACACTATACTCGGTGCATCGCTTCAAATATCTGGTGATGTTGAATCTGGATCGAGAGACCGGTTTTTTCGCCCAGCTTTTCAAATTTAGGGATCAGTACCCCTAAGTCACTGCGGGCTCCGGCGAGATCAACCAACATCGTCATGACAAAGATGCCCTGCATGATTTTTTGCGAAATATCCTCGATATTGATCTCCTCCTTCCAGAGAAAATCAGAGATCTGGGCAACAATCCCACTGCGATCCTTGCCGACAACCAGAACCACTGCCAGATCTTTATTGGGGTCGTAATCTTTATCCATTTTTGATCGTATCCTTTGAGTTTTCTTAAATTTTCCCCGTAGCCAAGCGTCAGACAATTCTGGCCTTTTTTCGTTTCAGGTTCCGGCTTCGAATTGTTTTGATGTGGGGGCAGACCTTTAGTTTGCGCCCTGAACGTAGCGAAGAAGTACGTTCAGGGCAAAGCAAAGTTTACCGTTATCCGCTGTAACTTGATTTCTGAATTTATAGGGTATCTGAATAGTTAATGACATAGCCTGTCTACCGAGAGATTAATAGCGATCGATGGGGTCCATCGTACAGACCCTGGAGGCTAAACGTATTGTCTATGTCAACTTTCAGTCTATTTCATTCTTTCAAGTAAGGCAACAGGGCTTTGAAATCCGGCCCTTGGGCCGCATTCAGGTAGTTGTAAAGGACGGTTTGCAGGGTTATCGGCCAGCCGCCGGCCCGGGTGATCAGATCACAGCCGGATTGCCAGTCATGGGTAAAACGGGAACCAACGACATCGCTTAAGAGAAAGAGAGAGTAGCCGATATCGAGTAGGTCGACGGCGGTTTGCATGACGCAGATATGAGTTTCGATACCGATGATCAACAGTTGACGCCGACCAAGTTTTTGAAGTCGGTCGGTAATCAGTCCGGCCCCGGAGAAAACCTTTTTGGCGATCGGTTGGTAATCGTTTCCCAGCACGTTCCTGACCTCTTCATTGGTAACCCCCAAACCTTGAGGGTATTGTTCAAAGACGATGATCGGTAATTTAAGTTGCTGAGCCATGCGAATTGTCAGAATTGTCTGTTTGTGGAGTTGTTCGCGAATTGGCGTCGCAAACGTTTGTAAAATTACATCTTGATAGTCAACAATAATCAAGGCACTTTCTTCCTGGACGGGACAAAATGATCTGCTCATAATCAAACCTCCATCTTATTTTTAACTTTTTTGGCAATGTGGGCAATAAAAAGTCGATCGGCCACCAAGGACAAGCTTTTTTATTGGTTGATGACACTTGACACAGGGTTCTCCATTACGGCCGTAGACCTGGAGTTTCCGGGCGAAAGCACCTTCACTACCGTCAACTCCGTGAAAGTCGGAAATGGTTGTACCGCCGGTTGCGATTGCTTCAGTCAGAACCTCTTTAATAGTTGCCACCAGTCGTCGGCAGCGTTCTTGGCCGAGACGGCCAACCGCTGTGGTCGGTCGAATACGAGTCCGAAAAAGGCTTTCGTTGGCGTAGATATTGCCAACCCCGACGACCCGGCGTTGGTCCATAATAAAATTTTTAACCGGTATCGTTCGTTTGCGGCTGAGACGGTAAAAGTAGTTGGCCGAAAACTCTTCGCTTAGAGGTTCCGGGGCCAATTCTCCGAGTTCCTTGATCTCGCCCTGATCGTCCGGCTTGACCACCATCACCAAGCCGAATTTACGCGGGTCGCAAAAACGCAGAATCACTCCATTATCGAGTTGTAGGTCGAGATGATCATGGCGTTCGGCCGTCTCACCTCTGTCAGTCAGACGCAGAGTGCCGGTCATCCCCAGATGGATCACCAGGGTTTGGTCGCAGCTCATATCGACAAGCAGATATTTGGCTCGTCGCCGCACCCCACTTATAGTTTCATTGACCAGGTTTTGTAAAGCCTTAACCGGTATTGGTCGGCGCAATTTTTCACAGCGTACAGTGACCCCGGTTACTTGTCGGTCCGGCAGGTGTAAGCGTAAGGCCGCAGCCACTGTTTCCACCTCAGGTAACTCCGGCATTCATCTCCCCCCGGTCTCTTTTTCCATCATTTCTAGGAGCGTCATTCCCCGATTACCCATCTGTGGGAAGCACCTTGAATCCTATTTGAACAAAGTTTTCCTCTTTTTTGATTGCCCCTAGAAGCTCCACCGGCTTTGTCGGTGGAGCTTCTAGGGGGAAAGAATGAACCGATAACATGTTGCAGGGGGGGTATACAAGGTTTTTTTGGTTGTTGACGGGTGCCCTGCTTCGGTTGGCAGGTTTGACTTTTGGGGATCGCCTACGGGGCCGGGATGATAATCAAATATGGCAAGGATGGTTAAGCTGATGCAGTGTGAGATGGTCTTGATAATTATCTTTATTTCTTTAAAGCCCTCCCTTTTTGAAGATGTTCTACTCTTTGTTACGATTGGGGCTCGGGGTATGGTGCGGCAGATTATCCGCATGGTCGTGGAGCTGGTGCTGACCGCAGCCTTGCCCCAAGTTTTTAAATCAGGGTGTGAGGTTCAAAAAAGGGCTTGATTAAGAGATCATGACTGTTTAAAAGTGACTGTTAAATCGGTTTCGGAACAGTGGATCTGGGTGGTTTTCCAAACCAGGTCTCCGCTTAAGGCGGCATCAAGCATATTTTGCCAGCCGAAACAGCCGCGGCAGAAACCGAAGCCGGGTTGCAAACAGGGGGGCTGGGCACCAGGTTGAATAATTCTCAGGCCTGGCTCATTTCCAGTTTTGATTTTCTTATCGGTTTTTTTTTCCATCCTAAAATTTTTACCCCTTAATTTTTCCCATGCCCGTCAGTATTTTCTGCGGAGTCAACGGCAGATCCATGCAGCGGTAGCCGGTGGCGTTGTAGACCGCATCGGCAATTGCCGGGGCCGTTGGTGAGACCAGACCTTCCCCGGCCTCTTTGGCGCCGAAGGGGCCGTCGG
>CAZUXG010000099.1:0-5567 GCA_964623985.1 uncultured Thermodesulfobacteriota bacterium
ACTGACTTATTGTCTGACCCGCCAGATGCCATCGTCGCTCTGTAAAAGGCGAACCCGATCGCCGACCCGAAAGTTCCCGTCCGGTTCCTGGACTACGGCCATTAGGCGGCCATTATCAAGCTCGATGGTAAATTCCAGGGCTGGTTTGGTTCCCGATTGTTTCTCTATGGCCGAGCCTGCGACGGCACCTGCCAGAGCTCCGGCCACCGCCGCCAGTGTACTTCCGCTTCCATGCCCGATAGTGCTGCCGGCAACTCCGCCGGCAACCCCGCCGATAACCGTTCCAGCTCCGGAATTGGAACCCTCGATGGTCACTTCGCTGAGTTCAATGATGGTTCCGTAATAGACGCTTAATGATCTTTGGGCCTGGTCCTGACTGTAGACTCGACCCGATTGGCTGGCGCCGCAACCGTAGAGAGTGAAAAGAGTGCCGACCAAAGCCAAAAATAATATTGTGCTGGTTGATTTCAGTTTCATGAAAACCTCCACTTCTAAATTTATCAATACGGTAATAATATACTTTGCGGTGTGCTAGTTGTCAAATATTATTATGATGGGTTTGTGAAAAAATTGGATGAAATCGTCAGCGCGGATTTTATCTCCCGGACTGAGCCGGTCAGAAACCTTTTTGCAGGAGGTTGAAAACATGGTCAGCAATAACTTCGGGGTCGTTATGGGAGGTTTGAAAGCCCGGCAGAAAAGAACGAATTGGAGTGATCTGGAAATGATAAAGTATCAGGCTCAGGATGGATACCGTCATTAGGTGGGGATCCCTGTTTGGGGTGAGTGACAGACAAAGTTTATTCATGTCTTTAAAGAAATCGCCGAAAACCTGGCCGGCAAGTAATTGTAAGCGTTTTTCATCTCCATCGAGAATCTCTCTCTGTAGGAGTCTTCTGAAAATACTATCTTCATGAACCCGGATGGAGAGTCGTTGAATTAACTGATTAAGGCGTTGTTTCGGGCTTGATTTTAAGGTAAAAGACTCGTTCATGAAATCCGCATGTTTGCTGAATGCCTGAGCCAGGGCTTCGATATAGAGGGTCTGTTTGTCGGGGAAATGGTGATAGAGGGAAGCCGCTTTAATACCTACGGCTTGGGCTAGCTGACGCATGCTGACTCCGGCATAGCCGCCATCCGCAAAAAGGGGAATGGCGATGTCCATGATTTCAGTTTTGGTATGCTGTCTGTCGGTACTCATTTTAGAGATCCCCGGTTGCATAATGTAAGCGTATGACCGCCAGAACGGCATCATTGCCGGTTTTGTCAAAGTTGACGTAGTTTATCGTCCGCAAAGTTTCGGCAAAACTATTCCCGATTGTGGATAAAAACAGTAGGGTTGCACTGAGTAAAATTAAGATGGATTTTTTTTCATGATTGTTCTTTTTTTCTGCTTTTAAAAAGGAGCGTGTGTTGCAATCTTATTCTTTCGAAGCCATTTTCAACCAGAGAATAAACTGCGGGAACCACCATCAAGGTGAGCATGGTTGAGCTCAGCATTCCGCCGATAACCGCGACCGCCAGTGGACCGTTGGTGTCGGCCCCGGCCCCGTAGCCCAGGGCGGCCGGCAACATTCCCAGGATAAGCGTAAAGGCGGTCATGAGCACCGGTCGTAACCTGACTGGACAGGCCTCTTTTAAAGCCGCGTCGATGCCTTTGCCTTCGGTACGGAGTTGATTGGTAAGATCAACTAAAAGGATTGAGTTTTTGGTAACCAGTCCCATGAGCAACACCAGTCCGACCATGGAAAAAATATTTAGGCCATGACCAAAGAGCCATAAACCGCCGATGCCGCCGATAATCGCTAAAGGTTGGGCCACCATGATGATCAGGGGTTGAATGAATGAGTTGAATTGGCTGGCCAGTACCATATAAACCAGGATTATAGCCATAATAAAAGTAAAGCTGATATAGTGGACGGTTTTGCCGAACTCTTCGGCCCGACCTGTCATTTTGACATTATAACCAAGCGGCAGTAGATTCTTGGCAGTTGCCATTACTTTATCTACAGCCGTTCCCAGGGCGTCTTCCGGTGTGGCAAAAAATTCAGCCGCATATTGCAGGTCGTAGCGGGAGATAACCGCCGGTCCCAAGACTTCTTCAAATTGGGCCACCGTATCCAGCCGGACCAGTTCGCCACTTCTTGTTCGCAGATAAATGCGGCGTAAATCCTGGGGTCTGGTAAGCTTTCCGGGCATCGCTTTCAGACGAATATCATAGCGTTCGCCATCACCGGGCTCATCATTAAATTTTGCTACATCAAAACCGCCGGCGAGGGCATTAACCGCCTGCGCTACATCGAGGGCGTTAAGTTCCAAATCCGCCACCCGGGTGCGGTCGATAATGAGTTTGACTTGGGGAAGATCAAGTTGCAGGTCGAGGTCTACCTGACCGAGGCCCGGTTCTGTAGACAATTTTCGGTTTAACTTATGGGCCAGTTTCGAGACTTGGCCGAGTTCCGGTCCTGTCAGATTAAACTGTAGAGGTTCTCCCCGCATTCCGCCGATTACGGCAACTGGTGATGGGAATGCAAGAACCCCGGGGATTTTTGCCAGCTCTTTTCTTAAAATGGGGATGAGATCATATTGTTTCAGGGAGCGCTCGGCAAGCGGCGCCAAGCGTACGGAGATCTCTCCCCTGGATACCTGACCGGTCGCATCGCCACCAATCGTAGAGAGGTAGGAGGCAATTTCGGAATGAGACTTTAAGACTTTTTCGATCTCCGCCAGGCGGTCGTTGGTGTAGTCGATAGATGAGCCTAAAGGGGTTTTTAGCGTAATCAGAAATTGGCCTTTATCTTCAGGAGGCATAAAGCTTTTGTCGATTTTTCCGAGCAGAGGGAGAGAGAGCCAGACCATGACAAGGGTGAGGATGATCATGGACCAGCGAAAACGTAAGGTAAAACGTAAAGAAATCTTATAGATTTTCTCCATAACCTGGAAACCGGATTCCCATAAGGTATAGAACTTGCCGGGTTTTGTTTTGACGCTTAAGAAACGGGAGCAGAGCATCGGGGTGAGGCTGATGGAGATAAAAAGAGAGGTGATAACACCAACTGTCACAACCACGGCAAAAGCCGTAAAAAAACGGCCGATTATACCGCTCATGAAGATTACCGGGGCAAATATACAGACCAGGGAGAAGGTTGCGGCGAGGACCGGAAAGACCACTTGATTGGTACCTTCCAGGGCCGCTTGGTGGGGATCCATATCCGGAAATTTCTCGCGAAAGCGGAAAACATTTTCTAAGACGACAATTGCGTCATCAACGACCACACCAATCAGCAGGAGCAAGGCCAGCAGGGTCATTTTGTTAAAAGTGAAACCCCCAAAATACATCACCATAACCGCCCCCAGCAGGGAGATTGGAATTGCCGTGGAGATGATCAGGGTTGAGCGGAACGATTTGAGGAAAACAAAAACAACCAAGGCTGCAAACAGGGTTCCCAGAAGAATATGATCTTTTAAAGCAGCTACTGATTCTTCGATATAATTGCCGGCATTTGTGGCAATCTCAATGCGGAGTCCCGGGGGTAGTTGAGGGGTGATTTCATATTCCAGTTTTTGTTTTACTGCATCAACAATGGCGACGGTGTTTGAACCGGTGACTTTAACGATTCCGAGACTCACACAAGGTTGATCATTATATCTAGAGAGTTTGCGGTTATCCTCAAGGCCGTCGACAACCGTGGCAATCTGCTTTAAACGGATGGCGGCCTCACCTCGATGGGCAATAATCAGGTTCGCAATCTCTCTGACATTATGGAATTCCAGATTGAGCTTGATGAGATTCTCAGTCAGGCCGCCAACCAGATAGCCGCCCGGCAGTTGAATGTGGTTGGTTTGGAAGGCGTAAATTACATCACCGATCGTAATTGAGAGACCGGCCATGGCTTCCGGTTGGAGATTGACGCGAATCGTGCGGTCACGTTTGCCGCCCAGTTTGACTTCGCCGACACCTTCAATCGATTCCAGCCGTTTTTTAACTATATTCCGGGCATACTGGTTGAGTTGCTGTAATGTACGATCGCCGGATAAGCTCAGCCACATTACCGGTGCCGCGCCAACTTCCAGCTTGGCAACCACCGGCGGATCAGCTTTCTTGGGCAGGTCTCGCAGGGCTTGGTTGACTTTGGCTTGGATTTCATTAAATGCGACATCAGCATCGCGGCTCAGTTTCAGTTTTACAATGACTACGGAAACCCCGGGGGCCGAGCGTGAGATAATATGCTCAATGCCGGGAGTTGAGTTTACCGATGTCTCAATGACATTGGTGACGGTTGTGTCGATGATATCGGGGTCGGCCCCGATCATGGTGGTTGTAATCGAAATCATCGGGAAATCGATTTCCGGGTACTCGTCAACCCCGATACGGTTATAGCTGACCAAGCCAAAAAGGATGATAACCGCACTCAGCATAATCGCCAGAACATGCTGTTTTATGGAGATCCCGGGCAGATTCATTGCTGTTTCTCCACAACTTTTGCCCCATCGCTAAGAAATCCCGCTCCGTCAACAATGATTCTTTCATCGCCTGTCAGGCCGCTGATTATTTCAATAAGATTTCCCTGGCGTTGGCCGGTGATTACCGGGCGTTGGAGGGCAATATTATCTTCGATTTGGTAGACAACTTTTCCGGCCGGGCGTCTGACAATAGATCGGATTGGAACCAGGATGCTGTTTTCGTGGCGGTCAATAGTGACGCTGCCGTTGATGGTCCCCCCCGGCCGCCAAGCACCGGGGTTTTCAATATAAATAATAACCTCAAGGGCCCGGCTGTGAATGTTTACGGCCGGGCGTATTTGATTAATTTTGGCCTCGATTACTCGATTATGACTGAGCGGTGAGGTGAGTTTGACTAGTTGGCCGGTGGCAAGACTTGCGGCAACGTTTTCGGGAAAGGGTAGTACGATACGAAAAAATTGATCGGTCACTATCAGAAAAAGAGGGGACCCCGGTTTTACAAAATCACCTTCAGAGACAAATCTTTTCTCGATCTGGCCGCCGATCGGGGCAAATACAGAAGTCTTGGTCAAGCGTCGCCGGTTGTCAGCCAGTCGCGAGAAGGCTCCTTCCAGTCGTTCTTTGAGTGTGATCAGTTTGACCTCGACATTATCAAAACGTTCCTGGGAGATTGATTTCTTGGTCAGCAGATTCTGGTAACGTTCAACTGTCCGTTTCTGGTTTTTAATCAAGGCTTCAAGTCGATCAACATCCGACTGCAAGGCCTTTTTCTCAAGTTTCTGAGGCTTACTGTCAATCGTGAGCAGAGTATCGCCGGCCTTGATTATTTGGCCGGTATCAAAGTGAATTTCCTCGATTTGTCCGGAAACTTCGGCGGCCACTTTCGGGTTAACTTTTGCTTCAATCCAGCCCATCGACTCTTCAGTAATAATGACCGTGTCGCGAACCACCGGGATTGCGGTCACCGGGGTTCCCGAATTTTCAATCTCAGCCCAGCTGAGACCGGCGCAAAATACAGCAACAAAAAGTACGGTCAGGCAATTTAAAATTTTAAACATTTTCTTTTCTCCAAATTGTAACAATGGAAAAACGTCTATAACTTT
>CAZUXG010000100.1:0-5394 GCA_964623985.1 uncultured Thermodesulfobacteriota bacterium
TTTCGCCGCTCAAAATGAAAACCGTTTTTTCCGTCTTCTGGATCGCGGTTATCAAGGCCCGGCTCTTGAAGATCTATTGGCTCGTCCCGATGATTTTATAACTGACGGTGAAATTCTCAAAGCCGGTAACAGTGCTACGGTGGCCAAACTCGATTTTGAAGGTCTGAATCTGGTTGTAAAACGTTACAATATTAAGAATTTCAGTCATGCCCTGGGGCGCTGTTGGCGTCCCAGCCGGGCTCAGGTTTCCTGGCAAAATGCCCAGCGCCTGAGTTGGTGGCGAGTTGCAACCCCGAAGCCGGTAGCGATGTTGGAAAAACGTTGTTACGGACTTCGTTCTACCGCTTATTTTATCAGTGAGTATGTTGCTGGGAACAATGCGTTCGAATTTTTGCGAAGAGCTGATCTCGATGTTTACGACCTTAAAGTCTGGTTGCCGCAGTTTGCCGCTCTTTTGCAGCGGCTGATCGATTTGGGTTTAAGTCACGGTGATTTCAAAATGACTAACTTTCTCTGTGGTGATGACGGCCGGCTCTATCTTTTAGATCTTGACGCCATGCATTACTGGCCCCGGCTGGGATCGGGCTTTAGAAAGGCCGTAGAACGTGACCATCGCCGCCTGCTTGCTAATTGGCAGGGAGAACCTAAACTTGAACAAGAGTTTCAAGAGATAGTGGCTGGTTTACGGTTTTAAGCGCTCTGCTCAAATTTATTAAAAAAATGAATTTATTAACAGGTAATAAGGGATTTTAGATGATAATTTTAGGCCTTTCGGGATCGTTGACACACGATCCTTCAGCCGCTTTGCTGGTTGATGGAGAACTTGTCGCGGCGGCTGAAGAGGAGCGTTTTCTGCGTGATAAACACGCCAAAAACAGATGGCCTTACCATGCCGCCCGTTTTTGTCTCGATTTTGCTGGTGTCAAACCTGATGATATTGATTATGTTGCTTTTCCTTTTGCCAAGATGGGCCTTTTTACTAATCCTGGACGTCTCCATTTTGCCAAACGCTACTGGTATGCTCCAGATCGGGCTTTGGGGGCGCTTTTTAACGGCAACCGTCATTTCCGTCGTAATCGGCGGGGGATTTTGCAGCTCATGGCGGATCTCGGTATCAATCCTCAGCGCTCCCCATTTATTCCGGTTGAACACCATCTTGCCCATGCCAGCAGCGCCTACCATTTAAGTGGTTTCGATGGAAAATGTGCGATCTTAGGAATTGACGGTAAGGGTGAATATGCGACCACTTTTTTTGGTTATGGAGAGAATGGTGTCATTCATAAGATCAAGGAATTTTATGACCCCGATTCTTTAGGTGGTGTTTATGGTGCTCTGACCCAGTTTCTCGGTTTTGAGATGCTCGACGGAGAGTTTAAGGTGATGGGCATGGCCCCTTATGGTAACCCCGATAAATATGATTTATCCCGTCTTTTATTCTGTGATGGTCGTGATTTAAAGGTTAATACCGAGCTCGTTAATGTTGTCGGCCTCAGGCGTTACAAAGATCAAAACCAGGGTTACTATTTTAGTCCCAAACTGATTGACTGGCTGGGACCTAAACGCGAGGGTGATGAGATCGATGATCCCTATATCGACTATGCTGCCGCTATCCAGAAGTTGCTCGAAGAGACTTCGCTGGCCTTGGTAAAAAACTATCTCGGTGATATCTTACGGGAGACCGGCCGTCTCTGTTTTGCCGGCGGGGTGGCTTTGAATGTCAAGCTCAACCAGCGGCTTATGGAGTTGCCCGAGGTTAACGAACTCTTTGTCCAACCGGCGGCCAGTGACGCCGGTACCGCGATCGGGGCAGCTTCGTTTGTTGCGCGGGAGAAGGGCGAAACCGTACAAAAGCTTAAACATGTTTATCTTGGCCCCTCCTATTCGACCCAAGAGTGTCTTGATGCCTGTCTTGAACATCCTCAAAAACCACTTTGGCAAAAGGTCGAAAATGTACCTGAAACTGGAGCTCGGATCCTGGCTGAAGGCCATCCTTTAGCCTGGTTTCAGGGGCGCATGGAGTTTGGTCCCCGGGCCTTGGGTAATCGTAGTATTCTGGGTGACCCGAGCCATTCGGGAGTAGCTGATATGATTAACTCCCAGATCAAATATCGTGAGCGCTGGCGGCCTTTTTGCCCGAGTATGCTTGATCGAGTGGCCCCTGAAATCCTGCAGACCGACCATCCCGCTTCCTATATGACCTTTGCCTTTACGGTAGCCGAGAGTTGGAAAAAGCGGATTCCCGAGGTTGTCCATGAAGATGGTACGGCTCGGGCTCAAATCGTTGAACGTGAGACTAATCCCCGATACTACGCCCTGCTTGAAGAGCTCGAGAAACTACGTGGTATCCCGGTAGTTTTAAATACCTCTTTAAACCGCCGGGGTGAACCGATGATCTGTTCTCCGACCGATGCCCTTAATATGTTCTATGGTTGTGATCTTGAGTATCTGATGCTTGAGGATATTTTGGTGACCAAAAAGTGAGCCAGGGAGATAAATAGATAAACCGCTGAGTTACTTAGGCTGCACCTTTGGGTCATCCATTTTTGGACTTTTTGCTTAATTCATAGCTATGCTGGAAATCAACCATCTCTCTTTTTCTTTTGGCGGCCGGCAGATTTTGCGGGACATAACTGCAAGTTACGGGGCAGCCCGGATACATGGCTTGGTCGGTCCGAATGGTTCCGGTAAAACGACCCTGCTGAAAAACATCTGTCGTCTTTATCGTCCGGAAGAGGGACAGGTGAAGCTTTTGGGTCGAGATTGTAAAACCATGGCCCGGCGTCGATTAAGTTCTCTGATTAGTCTGGTACCGCAAAATCCCAAAGTCAACTTTCCGATCAGCGTTTATGATCTTATCCTGATGGGGCGTTATCCCCATCTTAAACGTTTTCAGACTTTGAACAATCATGATCTGGAGGTGGTTGAACGGGCTTTGCAGGCGACCAATACCGCTCATTTGCGGGAGCGTTCGTTGACCGAACTCTCCGGTGGAGAAGCGCAACTCGTCTTGATCGCCCGGGCCCTGGCCACGGAAGCCTCCCTGATTCTTCTGGATGAACCGACGGCGAGTCTCGATATCGGTAACTCGTTGGCCATAATGGAACTTTTACAGGAGCTTAAAAAACAGGGGAAAACCATTCTGACTTCAGTTCATGATCTCAATCAGGCGCGTCGGTTTTGTGATACCATCACGATTCTTGAAGATGGTGAGATCTACTATTATGGGCCCTCTGAAAAAGCTTTTACGGAAACCGCCTTGGAGGAGGTTTTTCGGGTCAGTTTCGCAGAGTCTGTGGATCGTTTAGAATTTCATAGTTTGCCGTGGTCGCCGGAATAGATGATGAAAATTACGACTCTAGCAACCATTTTTTTATTACTGACCTTTTCTTTGGTTGTCAATCCGGCGGCCGCAAAGGGGTGGGTGATGCCGGCTACCCCTTTGCCGATGGAGCAATTATTTGAGGAACTCAGTTATGTCAGATGCGACTCCAAAATTGAGGAAAAATGGCCTCGTCAGATAAGTTTTTCACACCGGGTTTATGACTATCGTAGCGAGATTTTTAATGTAGAGACGAAAACCGTCAACCTGGTTGGCGCTTTGCTCAGGATAATTCCGCACGCGGTCGGAGTCAGTGAAATCCTTTGGGCTATCTGTCCGCGTCAGCGTTTACTTATGTTTAATGAGGTAGCGGCCGATCCCCGATTTTCGGTGATTGCTGACGAAGTGGTGGAGAATGGGCGGATTTTCAGTTATAAAGAGAGTGAGCTGGTCATCGCGGCCCAACCCGACATGGTCTTTACCGTCGCTTTTTCCGACGCTGTTTTTAAACAGAGACTTCGTCAGGCCGGTATTACAACCCTTGATCTCGGATCTCCGGATTCGCTTGAATCAGTTATTGAAGAGATCAAGATTCTCGGCCAAGTTCTTGGCGAGAGCGGCAATGCTGAGGCCCTACTTGACATCATCACTGAAAAACGAGCCCTTTTACAGGCTGCTTTGCCATCGCGTAAGATACCTCTGCGCCTGCTCTATTATGATCTTGGTGGCTATATTCCCGGTGTTGCATCAAATTTTACCTCGCTGTGTGAACTTGTCGGGGCTGTAAATGTTGGCGCCGAACAGGGGGTTAAATCGTGGAAACAGATTGATCACGAGACCCTGCTGAAATGGGATCCGGAGGTAATTATTGTCCCCTTGGAGAGCAAGCTTGAGCAAAGTCTTAAGGTCGACCCCCTGTTGCGCCATGCCCGGGCCGTCAAAGATGATCGGATTCTGAAGATTCCCGGTCTCTATCTGCGTAGCAATTCGCAATTTCTTCTGCTCGGGGCTAATCTCCTGGCCGGGATTGTTTATCCAAATGCGTTTTAAACATTCGCGGCTGGCCGCCGTTGGCCTGGGAGGTTGTCTGCTTTGCCTGCTTTTGGGTGGGGTGATCCTCTCTTTGACGCATGGTTCCTGGGTTCTTGAGAGCGGCCGAGTCGCGGAAATTATTCTGGCAAAATGTGGTCTTCCGATTGTCGGGATGCCCTCTCCGGTAGAGGTCGCGATTGTCTGGGACGGGCGTCTGCCCCGGGTTCTGGCGGCGGCTCTGGTTGGTTTCTCATTGGCGGTCGCCGGGGCCGTAATGCAGGGAATTTTTAAAAACCCGATGGCCAGCCCCGGGGTTATTGGGATCAGTTCTGGTGCCGCTTTAGGGGCGGTTTTAGCCATTTATCTGGGCTTGACGGCAATTTTTTCGGTTGCCCTGCCGATTATGGCCGTAAGCGGTGCCCTTCTCACTCTGATTACAGTTTATCTTATTGCGACCAGCGCGGGTCGCACCTCAATCGCAACCCTGCTTCTGGCGGGTATCGCCTTAAACCTTATTCTCGGAGCGCTAACCTCTTTTGTCATAACCTTGAGCACCAGGGAGTTCGATGTCGGTCGCGTCATTGTTACCTGGTTGATGGGTGATCTCAATAATCGCAACTGGATGCACGTTGAAATTGTGGTGCTGACGGCGTTTTCTTCGCTGGTGTTAATCTCCTGTTATGTGCGTGATCTCAATATCCTGATGCTTGGTGAAGAGAGTGCCGCCAATCTTGGGGTCGAGGTCGGTCGGGCTCGTAATGTTCTCCTTTTCGCCGCTTCAATGATGACCGGGGGAGCGATTGCCGTAGCTGGGGTTATCGGTTTCATTGGTCTGGTTGCTCCCCATATGATACGCGCTGTGGTCGGTCCCGACAATCGTCGCCTGATCCCGCTGGCCGGGCTTTTAGGAGCGGTTTTTCTGGTTTACGCCGATCTTTGTGTGCGCCTGATTATCCCGGTCGACCTCAAAGTCGGGGTTCTGACTTCACTTTTGGGTGGCCCTTTCTTTATCTATCAGATTGTCCGTTATCGTAAACGTTTCG
>CAZUXG010000101.1:0-5194 GCA_964623985.1 uncultured Thermodesulfobacteriota bacterium
CCGGGCCGTCGAGATGCTGGCCGCTTGCCGGGGCAAGGTGGTGATTACCGGGGTCGGTAAATCGGGAATTATCTGCCGTAAAATTGCCGCCACCCTGGCCAGTACCGGGACTCCCGCCCTCTTTCTTCATCCAACCGAAGGCCTGCATGGTGATCTTGGGATTTTATCAGACTCCGATCTGGTCATGGCCATCTCCTACAGTGGTACTACCGAGGAACTGATAAAAATTATTCCAGCCTTAAAACGCCAAGGTTTGCCGTTGCTCGTTCTGACCGGCAACCTGGCAAGCGAGCTCGCCAAAAGCAGTGATCTGGTGCTGGATATTTCTATAAATCGTGAAGCCTGTCCTCTCGGTCTGGCCCCGACCGCCAGTACGACGGTGACCCTTGCTTTAGGGGATGCTCTGGCCTCGGTTCTGTTGGCGTTTAAAGGTTTCAGCGCCGATGATTTTGCCCTGCGCCACCCCGGCGGGGCCCTGGGCCGGCGGTTACTTCTCAGGGTCTCTGATATTATGCATAGCGGTACTCAGATTCCGTTGGTCTCAGGGGCCGTCTCTCTCAAGGAGGCTCTTTTTGAGATGACTGGTAAAGGTTTGGGGGTGACCGGCATCCGGGATGATCAGGGTTGTCTCGTTGGTATCTTGACCGATGGCGACCTGCGCCGTCTCCTTTCGGAGCATGGGAACCCGCTTGATCTGCCGGTGGTTGAGGTGATGACCTGTGAACCGAAAACTATTTTGCAGAATGATTTGGCGGCGACCGCATTAAAAAAAATGGAAGATGCTACGATTACCTCCCTATTTGTTGTGGCGGAAGATTCATCGGAAGTTAATGGGCTAAGACCGGTCGGTATTATTCATCTGCACGACCTGTTGAGCGCCGGAGTTGTTTAACAATCAAAGGGGTATCCCCCGGTTGAGAAAAATACTGAGTTGTTAATGTATGGATATCAAAGAAAAAATTTTACCGCTAAAAGCCCTGATCATGGATGTCGACGGGGTTCTTACCGACGGTCGTATTATCATTGACAGTAACGGGGTTGAGAGTAAGCAGTTTGACGTTCGCGACGGCCATGGTTTGAAAATGTTGGACCGCAGCGGGGTGGCCTTGGCCCTTTTGACCGGCCGTCGTTCTCCGGTGATCAACCGTCGGGCTGCAGAACTCGGTATCGAGATTGTTTTTCAGCGTTGTTATGATAAATTGAAAGCTTATCATCAGATTCGCGAGCGGCTTAAGCTGGGCGATCACGAAATCGCTTATATTGGTGATGATCTGGTTGATATTCCGGTGTTGCTTAAGGTGGGTTTTGCCGCTACGGTTGCCGATGCTGATCCCGAGGTGGTTCCGGTTGTCGATTGGCAAGCGTCGCGACCCGGTGGCCGCGGCGCGGTTCGTGAACTATGCCGTCTGATTATGCAGATCCAGGGGAGTTGGGATAAAGCGCTGGCCAGGTATTTGATCAGTGGGTCGTAAACCCCGGCGGTTGGTTGTCTGAAAAGCGAAGCGCCGGATGTTTTATACGTTGGCCTTTTAACGGTTTCATAATTTGAAAAAAATTCTTATTGTTTTATTTTTGCTGCTCTTTTTGGGTGGTGGGATCTTTTACCTTGTTAGGCAGGTGTTGCGCGATCCTTCGCGTTTGCTGATTGCTCTGCCTAAGATTGCCAGAAATCTTGAGTTTGAACTCGAAAATGTTCGCTATGGTCATACTCGTTCCGGTGTCAAGAAATGGGAGTTGAATACGCTTAAAGCCCGGCGTGTTAAAGGTCAGGACAAAATTCTTTTGGAGGGGGTCAAAGCCCGGATCTATGCTGATGGTAAACTCGAAAGTGATATACAAATAGAGGCTGGACGGGGCTCCTATGAGGTCAAGAGTGGTGATATACTGCTCGAGGACCGGGTTAAGATTATTAATCGGCAATTTCAGATTATGACCAAACGTCTCCTTTATCAGGAGGCTTTGGAGGAGATTTTGGCTCCTGAAAGTCTGGTTGTCTACAGCGATAAACTTAAGATAGAAGCGGCTCGGGCAACCATCAACCTGGCGCTTCAGCAGCTTCATTTCAGTGGCCCGGTCCGGACCCGTATTAAGGTTGCCGACAGCTTGCCAAAAGTGTCGCCGAAGCACGACCTGAAGCGAAAACCAGAGTGAAAAAATCCTTGACTAAGCCTTTGTTCAAAAGCGCAAAATTAAACCCATAGTTAAGATTGGCAATAGATAGTAGCTGTTTCGAGGGTCTCAGATATGTTGAAAAGTAAAGAGAAAAAAATATATTTGCCGAGGATTATCTGTCTGAGCCTGGTTTTTTTATTTGTAACCCAGGCCGGAATCAGTTTTGCCGCACAAGATTCGCAAATGCCGGTTTTTTTCGGCAAAAGTAAAGACCCGGTCGATATTATCTCTGACAAACTTGACTTTGATCAGAAAAAACAGCTCGCAATTTTTACTGGTAACGTCGTCGCCCGTCAGGCCGAAACCTCTCTTGAAGCCGATATCCTGAAAGTAGTTTTTGCCGAGTCTGACCAAAGTCTCCGGGAGATTATTGCGACGGGTAAAGAGGTGGTCATAAAACTACAGGGCAAGAAAGCCCTTTGTCGGAAGATGTACTACTCTGCTGCTGAGCGCAAGATTGTTCTGACCGGCAACCCCTCTCTTGATGACGGTAAGAATATTATTAGCGGTGAGGAGATTACCTTTTTTCTCGATGAAGAACGCAGTGTCGTCAAAAGTGGTCAACAAAAACGCGTAAAGACGACGATTTTCCCCGGCCAGCGCGGCGGTTTGGGGTTGAAATGACATACCGTTTGGTTGTCAATGAAGTTGTCAAGAGTTATCAGCATCGGCGGGTCGTCGATCGGGTTTCTCTGGCCCTTGAGTCGGGTCGCGTAATCGGGCTTCTCGGACCCAATGGCGCCGGCAAGACCACGACCTTCTATATGGTGGTGGGCCTGGTCAAACCCGATTTCGGGACGCTCCTTTTAAACGATCATGAGCTTACTGGTCTGACCCTCCCTCAGCGGGCTCGGCAGGGGATCAGTTATCTGCCTCAGGAAGCTTCAGTTTTTCGCAAACTTAGCGTGGCTGATAATCTGATGGCTGTTATCCAGACCTTAGGGTTAGCTCGAGACGAGGAAAAAGACCGTCTGGAAACCATGCTTGAACGTTTCGGTCTGGAAAAAATCAGGGCTAATCGGGCCTATACGGTCTCCGGTGGCGAACGCCGCCGGGTGGAGATTGCCCGGGCTCTGGTTTTAGACCCCAAATTTATTCTCCTGGATGAACCTTTTGCCGGTATCGACCCGCTCGCGGTCAATGATATTCAGCAGATAATCGCAGAGCTCAAGGCACAGGGCATTGGCGTTTTGATCTCTGATCACAATGTCCGTGAAACCCTTGGCATCTGTGACTATGCTTATATAATGGATCAAGGTGCTATCCTTGAGGAAGGCGACCCGCAAAGTGTTATTGCCAGCCCCAAAGCTCGCAAAATCTACTTGGGTGAAGACTTCCGCCTCTAAAAATAGGGGGTCTCCCGAGTTTTTATTTTCCTCTTGTATTTCTTTTTTCTCTTCACTATACTTCAAGGTATGATATTTGCGTAATCCCCGAGTTTTTGTGCTTATTAACGGTCTCCAGATTTCATCTACATGTCAATATCCTTAAGTCAGAATATCCGTCTTACTCAGACCCACCAGCTGGCTCTGACTCCGCAGCTGCAGCAGGCGATTAAACTTTTACAGCTTAATCAGGTTGAGCTTCTGGAGATGGTGAGCCAGGAGATGGTGACCAATCCGGTTCTTGAAGAGACCGTGGATAAGGGCCTTGAGGAGGTTGAGCACGTCGATCGTCAGCGGATTGATCGTGATGAGCGCACTCTAAGGGAGGGTCTGGACTCTGAAAATCGCCCTGAAATCCGCGAGGCTCTAAAGGAGACAGACTGGCAACCCTATTTTGAACAACGCGGCATCAGCGGTAGCGGTCGCTCGGGATTTGATAGTGATGAGCGGCCGTCCTGGGATTACAACCTGACCAAACCGACAACCTTGATTGATCATCTTTTCTGGCAGCTCCAGCTTACCCCTTTGTTCAGTGAACGCGATTTAGAAATTGGCGAAGCCATTATATATAGTATTGACGAGGATGGTTATCTCGAAGTCGGTGTTGACGAACTTAGTGCCCGTCTGGTTTGTGATCCGGCGATGGTTGAAAAGGTGCTGGGTCAGATTCAGCAGTTTGACCCGGTGGGGGTCGCAGCCCGCTCTCTTGAGGAGTGTCTGCTTTGTCAGATGATTAATCTGGAGATTGACAGTGAGCTTAATCGTACGATTGTCAGGGAACATTTAAACCAGCTCAAAACCAAAAATTACCGTAAGATCGCTCGTCAGCTACAAGTCGATGAGGAGAAGGTGCGGGCTGCGGTTAAAGTGATTTTGACCCTCGATCCCAAACCTGGGGCCCGCCATCAGCCTGATTCGACCCAGGTGGTGGTGCCTGAAGTTTTTGTCTATAAACGGGATGGTTGCTTTGTTGTCGCGCTTAACGAGGACCGTTTGCCGCGGCTTTCGGTAAATAGTTATTATCAGGGGATTGCCGATCAACGTCGGGAACCCAACAACTTAACCAGAAACTATCTGACTGAAAAAATTCGGGCCGCACAATGGCTGATTAAAAGCATTGAACAGCGGCAGAAAACAATATATAAGGTTATGGTCAGCATTGTTAAGTTTCAGAATGATTTTTTTGTTAGGGGAGTTCACTATCTCAAGCCTCTGGTGTTGCGTGATGTCGCCGATGATATTGAAATGCATGAATCGACGGTCAGTCGGGTGACCCAGGGGAAATATGTGCAGACTCCGCATGGCGTCTTTGAACTCAAGTATTTTTTTAACAGTAGTATTAATCAGGGCGCTGGCGATATCGCTTCCGCCAGCGTCAAGCAGAAAATTATTGAGTATATCAACCGAGAGAGTCCGACTGAGCCCTTAAGTGACGATGCTATCGTCAAGCTGTTGGCCAAAGAGCATGATATCAAGATTGCGCGGCGTACGGTTGCCAAATATCGCAATCAGCTTGGGATTCTGGCTTCCAGTCAGCGTAAAAAAATATTATAATAAAACCGGGAGACAGATTAAATTTTTTTCTATTGCCTGTTTAGTTAAGTTTTTCAAACTGACCCTGTATGTGAAAATTATTT
>CAZUXG010000102.1:0-5055 GCA_964623985.1 uncultured Thermodesulfobacteriota bacterium
AAGCAACCAAAACCGGACTGTTTGAAGGATTGGTCAAACCCAAAGCTGCAATTGACAACATCAACAGGATTTGAAAAATCAATATCCAACCCCGGCGACGCCCCAAAAAAGGCAGGGTGAAACGGTCCATTACCGGAGCCCATATAAATTTAAGGGTATAGGGCAGGCCGACCAACGAAAAAAGCCCAATAACTTTAATATCAACTCCGGCATCCTTCATCCAGACCTGGAGAACGGAGATTGTCAAGAGCAGAGGCAGGCCGCAGGCAAAGCCCATAAGCAGGGAAACCAACATGCGCGGTGTACAAATTGTCCGCAGAAAATTTTTCAAGACCACACCACAAGTTCAGGTACAAACAGGTCACAAGATATCAAAGATTGAGCCCCCCTGTCATTTTGAAAAGATTGATTTAATGCCTCAATCATGACCACTGGATTAATAATCTTGCCTCTTTCACTCGCAACTTCGGCCTTATAACAGCCCAAGGTTCCCGTAGTCGCCAAAAGCTGACGATTGAGATTGCTTTCGACAAAAAAATCGGGGTCGATAACCAACAGGTTACCAACCCCGAGCCGAACCAACATTTCGAAAATATACTCGCCCAAGCCGCCGCAACCGATCACGGCAACCCGTGACTGCAACAAACGCTGTTGCCCCCCCACTGGCCAAAAGTTTCCTTTGCCGCTGATAGCGTAAAGGAAATAGTCCGTTTTTGAGGATAGCCTCTTCTATATCTTTGAAAGAAACCGAAAACTTACGGGCCGCCCTTTGATAAGCGGCCAGCGGAATCAGATCACCCTCAACTGCCGCACCCTCGAGGAAGGCAACCAGGGAGTTGTCTGAGAGCTTCATCTACCACCCTCAACCACCACCGACCTTAGGAAAAATAGAGCAGCTATCACCTTCGACAAGTTCAGTATCAACATCGCCGTGACGCCCATTACAAAGGAATATCCCGACCTCAGCCAAAAGGATGGCTAGTTCTTGCAAAATCTGCAAGGCTGTGATTCTTCCATCAAATTCATAGACCCTGACAGTAAAACGTCCATGACGAAAATTGGCAAAAAGCTTTACCGTCACCCGCAAGCCACAACCTCCGGATTCGAGGCCGCTATTAGCTGGTCAGTTTTTCCTCTAAAAAGATTAGACTTTCTCCCCTGATGGCTTTGCAGGAGTTCAGCAATCTTTTCTTTCTGAGCTATAAAAATATCCACCAATTCAGGATCAAACTGCCCTCCTGCCCCTTTTTGCAACTCGGCAAAAGCTTCCTCCAGGTTAAGAGGAGCACGATAAGGGCGCTGTGAAGTCATAGCATCAAAAGCATCAGCAACCCCGATAATACGAGCCATCTGGGGGATATCCTGACCGGCCAGGCCCTCTGGATAACCACCCCCATCCCAATGTTCATGATGGTAATATATTACTTCCGTCACCGCTGCCAGGGAACTGATTGGGGCGAGGATATTACGCCCTTTAAGAGGATGTTTCCGCACCTCGCAAAACTCATCCTCGGTCAACTCCCTAGGGAAATTTAGGATCGTGTCGGAGATACCAATCTTACCGATATCGTGTAGAATAGACGCCTGCTGCAGGGCCGCAAGTTTTTCATTCGAGAAACCCAGGTTACGGGCAATCAAGGCTGCATAACAAGAGACCTGACGAGAGTGCCCATGAGTATAGGAATCCTTGGCTTCCAGAGCTTGGGCAAAACTTTCGACGGTCTCAACATATTGCTTCTGCAGGTTATCGTAAAGATAGGAATTTTCAATACAGGCTGCAGCCTTTGAAACCAGCATGAAGAAGGAACGCCTCAACTTGTCGGAAAAAACCACTTCGGGATTAAAAGAGACCAGTATTAAAACGCCAACCAAACGGTTGTGAGCCTTTAAAGAAAAGGCCATCATTGAACTGAAGTGAGCCGGCGGCTTTTGTGAATCAACAAACACTGCTGACAACAAAGGATCATTTTCACTAAAAAGCTTGCTGCTGTAACTGGAAAAATGCTCTTGCGCAATCGTTGAAGTGAGTCTCTTCGGCAAAGAGTGCAGTAGACCTCTTTCAGTTGTTGGCATCCCACGAAAGAGCTGGCGCCGGTTTAACCTAAAATCACCTTCTTCATTATTACCAGTATCATTAAGATAAAGAACTATAAAATCTGATTTTGTAAATGAGACGGCTGACTCAAATAAATCATTTACAACTTCGTCGAGACCAAACTGAGAGCTGATCGACTCACTCGCTCTATAGAGAGCCATCATCTCTTTTAAATTTACATTTTCACGTTGTAAAATCTGTTTTTCGAGCGCCCTTTCAACGGCCTTGCTGACAATCTCAAGATTGAATGGTTTGGTGATGTAATCATAAACACCTAATTTGATTGCATCGATAGCTGACTGTATTGATGCATAAGCAGTAATTACAATGATAACTGGAGACTTTTCCCATTCTTTAACCTGCCTGATAAGCTCCATGCCATCCATCACCGGCATATTGATATCAGTCAACATCAAATCAAACTTTTTCTCAGCCAGCCGAAGCAAAGCTTCAGCGCCGTTGCCAGCACATTCAACCGAGTAATCAAGATCTTCTAGCAAGTCCACCAAAATCTCGAGAATTCCATGATCATCATCAACGATCAGAATATTCATACTGCTATTCAGACATCTATGTTCCATTTTCTACCATTAACTTAATGTAAAGAACATTCGAACTTAAATAAAGAATATTCAAAAAACCCTTTTATTATCCTAGTATTTCTTGGAAAAGAAAGCAAACACTGTTTTTTACATTTCGAAAGAGTTGTTGTCAAGCAGGAAAGCAATAACTGACACAAAGAAAAAAGAGACCCCTGCAACGGAAACATTTTGACTAAACATAGTCATCTATACTTAGATTTCATACCAATCCGGCGCTGGAGCAACAATCTCCAGGTCATCGACAAAGGTCATCCGTAAACAATGCAGGTGAAAACCAACTTCCAACTCCTTTGTATTCCCAAACGGAAAAGGTTTGCCACCATAGAGAAAATCGCCGGTAACCGGATGACCCACATCAGCTAGATGGACGCGCAGTTGATGCATAACTCCGCTGTACATCACGAGACGAATTAAAGAAACATCCTTTGCCGCCACATAGGTGATCGGAAAAACTTCGGTCCGGGCCGGGTAGAGGCCCCGGCAGGGCTCAGCCGGAGGAGTTATCACCATCCGCTGACAATCTCGACAATCGTGAGTTAAATCCTTTTCGATAATAGTCGCAGTCAAAAAGCGACCGTCGACTTCGGCAAGATACTCTTTCCGTATCAGGTGCTCCTCGAACTGTCGACGAATAGCATTCCAAGCCTTGTTGTTACGGGCGACTAGCACAACACCGGAGGTCGCGTAATCAAGACGATTGAGCAGGCCGGGCTGCAAAGGGCCAAACTCACCGATTCCGGCAAGTTCAGGAAAAGCAGTAATCAGACGGTTTGCCAAAGTCCCGGTTTCAGGGCCTGCCAAAGGGTGGACATGACAATTGGCTGGCTTGTTTAAGGCTAACAGATTTTCGTCTTGATACAATATCTCCAGGTCAAGTCCAGATTCAGACTGGGGTTTAACAGGCGCCAACCGGGCGGGCAGATCGACCGGGAAAGAGACCCTCTGGCCCACAGTCAGAGCCGCCCCTTTGGCAACGCGGCGGCGATCAACCAGAACCTCACCGGCAAGCAATGCTTGACGCCAGCGATTAGTTGACACGAACGGATATTGCTGGTGCAAAAACCGGTCAAGACGAACCACCGGCTCCTCCACCGTCAAGATAGTCAGAGAGGTCATAGTTTAAAACTTTCCGCCCACCATCGACCAGATCAGGATTCGGTCACCTGCTCCAAGGTCTTGATATTGACTTTCAGTTTTTCGAGCTTGAGGTTGAGTTCCTTATATTTGCCCTGCTCTTTAGCGATGACCTCAGTCGGAGCCTTGGCGATAAATTTTTCATTACCCAGCTTCTTGCTAACCCCGGCAAACTCTTTTTCGGTTTTCTTCAACTCCTTAACCAGTCGCGCCTCCTCCTGAGCAAAATCAACTAATCCCGCCAAAGGTACGAAAATCTCAAGCCCCGCAGCCAGTCCAACCGCTGATTGCGGTGGTCGGAAGGCCTCTTTGGCGATCGTCAAAGAAGTCAGACGAGCTAAATTGGCAATGCAATCCGAACTTCTTTTCAGGGTTTCTATCGAATTCTCATCAGATCCGGTAATTACAGCCTCCAGGCGCTGACCTGGAGAGAGGTTCATCTCGCCACGAATATTACGGATCGCCGTGATCACCTCCTTGACCTGGGCCATTTCGTGAGCAGCTGAAACATCATCAAACTCCTCCACTACTTTCGGGAAAACGGTCTGCATAACACTTACCGGTGCCTCGGCTGGGTGCGGCAAGGCTTGCCAGATTTCTTCACAGACAAAGGGCATAATCGGATGGAGCAACCTGACAATCTGTTCCAGGGTCCGATAGAGAACCGCCTGGGCTGTCGAGCGCCGGACTTCATCTTCACACTGAAAGAGATCGGGTTTGGTAAGTTCCAGATACCAATCACAAAACTCATGCCAGGTAAATTGATAAAGAGCATGTGCAGCGTCGTTAAAACGATACTCATCCAGAGCGGCAGTGACCTCTCCCACGGTCTGGTTGAGACGATGGCTGATCCAACGCTCGGCTAAGGAAAGAACTTTGTTATCAATAACCTGATCAACTGAAAAACCCTCAAGATTCATCAGGGTAAAACGGGCCGCATTCCAGAGTTTGTTGACAAAGTTGCGGTACCCGCTGATACGGGCTTCAGAAAGGCTAACATCACGACCCTGGGCGGCAAAAGCAGCCAAGGTAAAACGCAGGGCATCAGCCCCATATTTATCTATAACAATCAGAGGATCAATAACATTGCCACGAGACTTACTCATCTTATGGCCATGTTCATCTCGCACCAAGGCATGAATATAAACATCCTTAAAAGGAACCTCATTCATACATTTAAGACCCATCATCATCATCCGGGCAACCCAGAAAAAGAGGATATCA
>CAZUXG010000103.1:0-5036 GCA_964623985.1 uncultured Thermodesulfobacteriota bacterium
GCCGACAAAAAACAAATAGAGTTTGCTGCCGACCATCCGCCCTATCTTGAAGACTTTGTTATGGGTACCACCCATGGCAAAATAACCCTTTCATTAAAAGTCGCCAACCCTTTTGACCATGAAATTAAATCTTTACTTTTAAACGGCGTCTCACAAAAAATAAGCCTTTCGACAAAAGTCAACATAAACAAATTTAACCTTTTTCTGGTTAAATTCAACCGGGAAGTTAAAGCTGCGTTTTATACTCATAGAATTAAGTACGATAACCTAAAAAAGCTTTTTACGGTTAGTCTATCACCCGGAGAAAACCCCATTGAAACCACCTCATATAAGGAAGCGATCCAACTGGCCACAGAATTTAAGAATATCATGCTACTGAACGAAGACCAATTAGAGCAAAATCGAAGCTATCAGGTTGAAGCCCGAACTGAAATCAGAAAAGTCCGACTCCCGTTTCATCTTGAATACCTCTTCTTCTTCCTCTCGGCTTGGGACCGCAAGAGCAACAACTACACTATTGACATTCCCAAACGCCTTATCAACGAAGCCCTTAAGAGATAGCCTTGCCCTCCACGCCCTCCCCAACCAGCCAGGAAACCAAAGATCTCGCTGACAAAGACCGCAAACGGCGCCGGCGAGAGATCATCATCATCACGATCCTGACGGTCATCATAACCACACTTTTCTACATCGAAATGAATCTGCCCAACCTGCCGACCGATCTCCCGATCCTCGGCAACGTCATAGTTTTCGCCCTCATCAATATAAACATAATTCTTCTGCTGCTGTTGATTTTTCTGATCCTGCGCAATCTTCTCAAACTGCTTTTAGAGAGGAAACGCAAGATTGTCGGCTTCCGCCTACGCACCAAATTGGTTGTTGCTTTCATTTCGCTTTCGCTCTTTCCCACAATCCTCCTCTTTGTCGCCGCTACCGGGTTTATCAGCTTCAGTCTCGACAACTGGTTCTCCACCAACTTCGAAGCCTCCTTGGATGCTTCGCTGATTGTCGCCCAAGAGTATTACGACAACTTGCGCCGGCAAAATCAGACTTTCGCCACAGCCATTGCCACCGAAACCACCCGTAAAGGACTTATGATCGGCGAACGGGAGAAGCTTGTACAAAATCTTGTCGAGCAGAAACGTGCGGAATTTTCCCTGGATGCAATCGCCATTATTCCACAATCCGGCCCAAAAGTTTGCGCTCTCAGTCTGAGTGACAAGCTCAGCAAAAAACACTTTCAAGTCGGTATCAACCTAGGCAACCACCCTCCCCCAAAAAACCGTATTGTCCCGCTTGACGATGGTGCCGTTATGGTTCAAGGCTGGGCCCCGGTTTTTTCCGTCTGGCAAGGTGATGAGATCATCGCCCTGGTTGTCACCGTAAAACTTGTTCCGGCTCAACTAGCCCTGCAAATGCAGAACATTTCGGAAAAATATACAGCTTACAAAAAGGCCAACAACCTGAAGCTCTACATCAAGAGCAACTACATCCTGACTTTCGTTCTGATTACGGCCCTGATCACTTTTATTTCAATCTGGTTCGGCTTCTATTTGGCTAAGGATATCACAGCTCCGTTACATGAACTGGCCCTGGCAACCCGGGAGATCGCCGGCGGCAACCTTGATTTCAGCATCAACATGGTAGCCAGCGACGAACTCGGCATCCTCGTCGACTCATTCAACAGTATGACCGAAAAGCTCCTTAAGAGCCGCGAAGAAAGTGAACTTGCCCACCATGAAATGAGCCGCATCAGCTTAGAACAGGCCCAGAGGCGGCGCTACATCGAAATTATTCTCGAAAACATCAACACCGGCGTCATCGCCCTTGACCGCAGCGGCCGCATAACCACTATCAACCGGTCGGCGGAAAAGATCTTTGCCCTGTCAGCAGAAGATGTACAGGGCAGAAACTACCGTGACATCTTTCACCAAGAGCTTATCCAGAAGATTCGTCAATATCTGAAAGAAAGTCAGAACGACCCCCACAAAGAGAGCAGCATTGAACTAACCCTGCCTAACCATAACCGCTATATTGCGGTTCACTTCAGCCCCTTTTACGATGAATCTGAAACCTACATCGGCATGCTAGTTATAATTAACGATATGACTGAACTGGTCAAGGCCCAAAAAACTGTAGCTTGGCGTGAAGTGGCCCGTAGAATCGCTCATGAGATCAAAAATCCGCTCACCCCAATCGCCCTCTCAGCCCAACGTATTCAGCGTAAATACAGCGGCTTAACCAAAGAGGGTGACCAAGTCTTAAAAGAGTGTACAACCACCATTGTCCGTCAGGTCAACGATTTAAAATCCCTGGTCAACGAATTTTCCAACTTCGCCCGTATGCCCCAGGCGAGCCCCACCCTACAGAACCTGAATGCGATCATCGAAGAATCACTCATCCTCTACCGCCAGAGCCACAATCGGATCAAATTCACCTTTGAACCGGACACCCGAATTCCCGATTTTCATCTCGACCATGAACAGATCAAACGGGTCATGACCAATCTGGTCGACAACGCTCTGGCGGCTATACAAAAAATCGACGACGGCCACATTTGGATAGCCACGAGACTTGACAAAAGTCTGGAAATGGTTATTATCGAGCTCAATGACAATGGCCCGGGAATTGATGAAAAAACCCAGTCCCGTCTTTTTGAGCCCTATTTCTCTACCAAAAAAAGGGGAACCGGCCTTGGCTTAACAATTGTCAAAACCATCATTAATGACCATCGAGGTTTTATCCGCGTGCGGGAAAACCACCTTAAAGGAACCTGTTTCATAATCGAGTTACCCATTATTAAAAAAATATGAAAAAAACTATCCTCATTATCGATGACAAGCCGGCTATTCGTCAGTCAATGAGCGCCATTTTCAGCGACGAAGGCTACACCGTCATCTGCGCCGAAGACGGCACTCAGGCTTTAGGTCTGCTTGAAAAAGAGACCCCCGACCTGATCTTTCTCGATATCTGGTTACCGGACAGCGACGGCTTAAAACTTTTACCGGGACTTAAAAAAGAGCACCCTCAGGTGCCCGTAATCATGATCTCCGGTCACGGCACTATTGAAACCGCTGTCCAAGCGACCAAGATGGGAGCTTTTGACTTCATCGAAAAACCACTTTCACTGGACAAGCTGATAATTACCGCCAGCAACGCCCTGACCATCTCCCGCCTCCAAGAGGAAAATGTTCGCCTCAAGAAAAAGTATAGCGAAAACCACCTGATCGGTGACTGCAGAGCCATCGAACAACTCAAGGAACAGATCAGAATCATAGCCCCGACCGATGGCTGGGTTCTGGTGGTCGGTGAAAATGGCACCGGCAAGGAACTTGTAGCGCGGGAAATCCACCGCATAAGCAGTCGCCATGAACGCCCCTTTATCGATGTCAACTGTGCCGCAATTCCCGACAACTTGATTGAATCGGAACTTTTCGGTTATGAAAAAGGTGCCTTTACCGGAGCTGAACGGCGTCAGAAAGGAAAATTTGAACAGAGTCATGAGGGCACAATCTTTCTCGACGAGATCGGTGACATGAGCCTTAACACTCAGGCTAAAATACTCCGGGTCCTGCAGGAAAAAACTTTTACCCGTTTAGGCAGCAGCAAAAATATCCCCGTTGATGTCCGCATAATCGCCGCCACCAACAAAGACCTTGAGGAAGAAATCTTATCAGGAAACTTTCGTCAGGATCTTTTCTACCGCCTCAACGTTCTGCCGATTCAGGTTCCTCCTTTGCGAGATCGTCGTGAAGACATTCCCATACTAGCTGAAAGCTTTCTCATCAATTACCACAACAACTATGGTGGCACCTTTAAGCATCTGACCCCTGAAGTTATCACTCAACTTAAAAACTACCACTGGCCCGGCAACGTCCGGGAACTCAAAAATCTGATGGAACGACTCTCCATCATGTGCGCTAAAGAACTTGTCCAGACCAGCGACCTGCCTCCCTACTTAAGAACGAAAAGTCAGGTTACCGATGGCCCCCACGACAACCCAAAATGGAACAATTTACTTACCTCAGATTCACTCACCAAGGCCGTCAAAGAGTTTGAAAAACTCTATATTACCAACAAGCTCCAGCAAAACGACTGGAACATTTCAAAAACAGCTGCCCGGATCGGGGCAACCAGACGTAATCTGCATCGCAAAATCAGCGCCCTGGCAATCTCACAAACGGATTAACCATGCATAACAACAATAACTATAATGCCGAAGCTATCGAAGTTCTGAAAGGGCTTGACCCGGTCAAACTACGACCCGGCATGTACACCGACATAACTCGGCCCAACCATCTCGCCCAGGAAGTTATCGACAACAGCGTTGATGAAGCAATTGCCGGTTTTGCCAATAGCCTCGAAGTAACCCTTCACTCAGATAACTCCGTCGAGGTCAAAGACAACGGCCGGGGCATGCCGGTCGATATCCATCCCGAGGAGAAAGTTCCAGGTATCGAACTGATCCTCACCCGACTTCATGCCGGTGCCAAATTTACGCAAAAAAATTACCAGTTTTCCGGTGGTTTGCACGGCGTCGGAGTATCGGTTGTCAATGCACTTTCTGAACGTCTCGAAGTCGAAGTCCGCCGCGACGGCGGACGTTTCACCTGCGCCTACGCGCACGGTGAAGCGGTCGAAGCATTAACCAAAATGGAAGATATAGGCCGCCGCAACACCGGCACCAGCATCCGCTTCTGGCCGGCTCCGCAATATTTTGATTCCGCGAAATTTGCGGTCACTAAACTGGCTCACGCCCTACGCGCCAAAGCCGTCCTCTGCCCGGGCCTTAAAGTCACCTTTAAAGACGAAATAAACAACAAAACTTACGAGTGGCAATTCATTGACGGACTTTCCGACTATCTCAAACAAAGCCTCGGAAACTATCCGCAAATACCGCTCCAACCCTTCACCCACAAATTTAACGGAGAATACGAAAGCGTTAGCTGGGCTCTCACATGGCTGCCCGAAGAAGGCGAACTGATCAACGAAAGTTACGTCAACCTGATCCCCACCTCACAAGGCGGCACCCATGT
>CAZUXG010000104.1:0-4655 GCA_964623985.1 uncultured Thermodesulfobacteriota bacterium
CATTTTGGTTATGCCGAGAGTTTCGCCGATTACGCTGCATGGCTCTGGCGTGCCGATATCCTGCCGGTTACTTCGTATCACGATTTTTTCGGTGTCAGTGTGATTGAGGCGGTTTACTGCAACTGCTATCCTCTTTTACCTCGTCGCCTGGCTTATCCGGAGCATTTCCAAGGAAGCGACAAAGATAGATTTTTTTACTTAGATTATAATAGTTTATGTGAAAAACTTAAACATCTACTTGATCATCTGGAAGGGGTTCGTTTGACCCGGCCAAGATCTCTGGTGAGCCATTATGACTGGTCCGTGATGGCGCCCCAATATGATGAAAAAATGACTTGTCTGATTAATCTGAATGAGGAATTTGTCTGAAAATGTCACCTGAAAATTTGTATAAGCTGGTGCCGGCGGGAAATTCCCCAGCGGCTCTCATATTGGTGATTGTGGCGTTAATAATTAAGCGAAAGTTTTAAATATTTTGAAAAATCTTTTTCGGCGTCTTTACAGTGCTCCCCATCTACTCTTGACGATGGCAGTTTTTTTCTGGTCTGTCAACAGTATCGTTGGTCGTTTCATGCGTCTCGAAGTGCCACCCATAGCTTTGTCGTTCTGGCGCTGGGCCGGAGCCTCGTTGATAATCATCTATTTTGCCTGGCCTAAATTGAAAGAGGATTGGCCGATTATCAGGCGGCATTTGCCCCTGCTCTTGATGCTCGCTTTGACCGGGATTGCGATGTTTAATACGCTGCTCTATACTGGCCTGCAGTCGACGGTTGCCCTGAACAGTTTTCTGATTCAGTCGACGATGCCGATTTTTATCATGCTTTTTTCCTTTTTTATTTTCCGTGATAAAATTAACCATCTTCAGGGGGTGGGGGTGGCTTTTTCGCTGGTCGGTGTGGTGGTCGTGATGGCTCGGGGCAACCTTGAAGTGCTCCGTTCTCTTTCACTTAACATCGGTGACATCCTGATATTTATCGCTGTAATAGGCTATGCCGTTTATTCTGTGATGTTGCGTAAGCGGCCGTCGTTTCATCCGTTAAGTTTTATCGCTTTTACCTTTGTCACCGGCACCCTGATGCTGTTACCCCTCTATATTTGGGAAACGGTTATGGTTAAGGCGCTTACCTTGAATGGTCCGAATATGCTGACGATTGCCTATGTTGCTATTTTCCCTTCAATTATTTCCTATTTCTGCTATAATCGTGGTATTGAACTTATTGGTGCCAATCGGGCCGGGCTCTTTATCCATCTGATGCCGGTTTTTGGCACAATCATGGCGGTTCTTTTTCTTGGTGAAAGGTTTTATTGGTTTCATGGCGTCGGTTTCGTCATGATTTTTGTCGGCATTGTCATGACTCTATGGCATCATAAATAAAAGTATAAAAAAGTATAAAAATGAAAACATATCTTGATTGTCTACCCTGTTTTATGAACCAGATCGTTCGTGTTGGATATCTGCTGAAACTTCCGGAAGCCGATTGTCTGGCGATGCTCCGCGAATTTGCCGGTCGTTTTGATGACTTTGAGCTGGATGACCCGCCGCCGAAAACCGCAGCTATACTCTACGACATGATCAAACGTTATTCGGGGCTCAAAGACCCCTTTAAGGCGATCAAAGAGGAGAGTACGCAAAAAGCCCTGGCCCTCTATCCGGAGTTGAAAAAAAAGGTGGCTCTGGCAGCTGCTCCCTTGAGCCTCGCGGCAAAATTTGCGGTTGCCGGCAATGTCATAGATTTTGGGGTTGCCTCAAAATTTGATCTTGGTGCCGAACTTGATCGGGTCGTTGATGACGGCGCTTTCGGGCATTGGCATGAGGATATTTTCTTTAAAGCCCTTCAAAAAGCTGAATGGCTGCTCTATCTTGGTGATAATACGGGAGAGACCGTCATGGATCGGCTTTTTATCGAAACCATCGTCAAAGAAACCGGCACGCCGGTAAGCTATGTGGTTCGGGAAGCGCCGATTATCAATGATGCAATTTATGAAGATGCCCTGGCGGCCGGTCTTGATGGTTGTGCGAAAATTATCTCTTCAGGTTGTTCCGCTCCGGGTACCGTTCTCGATCTCTGCAGTCCGCAATTTCTCAACCTTTTTTATAATGCTCCGTTAATCGTCAGTAAGGGGCAGGGTAATTACGAGACCCTGTCAGGTGCTAAGGTGCCGATCTTTTTCTTTCTTAAAGCGAAATGCAGGGTTGTGGCCGATCATCTTGGCGTAGAGCTGGGGGATCTGGTTTTAATGGATAAAGAATGATGCAAGAGACCATAATGGTTAAGGGGATGTCCTGTCAGCATTGTGTCAAAGTGGTGAGCGCCATTTTAGGGGGGCTTGACGGTGTCAGTGGGGTTGTGGTTGATCTTGCTTCAGGGCAAGTGACTTTTAAGGCGGAAGTGGCGATTGATCGTCAATTGCTGGCCCATAAACTCGATGATGCCGGTTATGAACTCCCCTGAAACTATCGGTGTCGGTGGTCTGACTTGTGCCGCCTGTGTGCGGCGGGTAGAAAAAACTCTGGAAAAGGTTTCCGGGATTACTGAGGCCCGGGTCAATCTGGCCACTGGCAGAGCCCTGTTATTGCCGGATGAAGAACAGGAGATAGACCTCGGTTCTGTCGAGGAAGCGATTACCAAAGCCGGATTTATCTATCAGGGCAGAGCCTCCAGCCGCTTGCTTACGGTTCAGGAAAAAGAGCCGGGCCGGGAAGAGAGAACCCTGACCATTAAGGTGGTTGCTGGGATTGGCTTAAGCCTTCTGGTAATGGCGGTTTCAATGCCCGGGCTGATTCCCGGACTTGGCAAAATACCCTCCTTTTTTTTAAACCTGGTTGCCTGGGGTTTGACCAGTGTGGTTATCTTTTGGGTCGGCGGTGGTTTTTTCCGGGCCGCATTTGCCGCCTTTAAACAGCGTTCAGCGGATATGAACACCTTGGTGGTGTTGGGTTCGCTGGCGGCCTACAGCTATTCCGTCCTGGTCTTTCTGGCTCCCGGTTTTGTGACTTCAACCCTGAGTTCCCCAAGTTCGCTTACTCCCAAGACAACCCCGCATCTTTATTTTGATGGTGCCGCCATGATTGTGGCGCTGGTCCTTTTAGGGCGTTTACTGGAATTTAGAGCCCGGCGTAAGGCCTCGCAGGCGATTCGCAAACTCTTTGCCCTGCAGCCGCCTTCGGCTCGAGTGGTAAAAGATGACGGGTTTCTTGAGCTGCCGGTTGAAGCCTTGAAAATTGGAGATCTGGTCCAGATTCGTCCCGGTGAACGGCTTCCGGTTGATGGCCGGGTCCTTACGGGAAGTTCAAGCGTTGATGAATCGATGCTGACTGGTGAAAGTCTGCCCCGGCGTAAGGAGCCGGACGACGAGATTTTTGCCGGCACCCTGAACCAGTTGGGAACCTTTACTTTCAGGGTTACCCGGATTGGTACCGAAACCACCTTGGGGCAGATCATCAAACTGGTCGATGAAGCGCAGAACCGTAAAGCCCCGATTCAGCGTTTTGCCGACCAGGTGGCCGGCATCTTTGTGCCGGTGGTTCTGGTGATCGCCTTAATTACTTTTCTGGTCTGGAATTTTCTCGTTCCCGAACCTTCCTTCAATCAAGCTTTGCTCAATGCGGTTTCAGTTCTGATTATCGCCTGTCCCTGCGCCATGGGTTTAGCAACCCCGACCGCAATCATGGTGGGTACCGGTATCGGTGCTCGTCACGGGATTATCTTTAAGGGGGGGGAGGTTCTGGAAAGAGTGCATCGTTTGACGACCGTGGTTTTTGATAAAACCGGCACCTTGACGACTGGTACGCTTAGTTTAACGGTTATTGAAGCGGAATCCGGCTGGACTGCAGATCGCTTACTGCAACTGGCTTTCTCTCTGGAAAATATGTCGGAGCACCCCTTGGGAATGGCGGTGGTGACCGCCGCTGAAAAGAAAAATCTGCATCCGGACCCGATTGTCGATTTCAGCGTGCATCCCGGTCTCGGGATCCGGGGCATCTGCCACGGTAAGCCGGTTTTTCTGGGCAATGTGAGATTTTTTGTCGAGCAGGGAATAGCCGTCAAACAAAATCTTCTCGAACGCGTCACGATCCTCGCGGAACAGGGGGTGACCGCCATTCTGGTTGGCGAAAGAAAAAGCGTTGTCGGTCTTTTAGGACTTGCCGATGAACTTCGCCCAAGTGCCGGATCAGCCCTGGAAACTCTCAGTCGTATGGCTATCAAGCTCATTCTTTTAAGTGGTGACAATCGCCAAACCGTGGCGGTCGTGGCCCGCCATCTCAAACTTGACGAGCTTCATGCCGAACTCCTGCCGGCCGACAAAACTGAAAAAATAGGTTTGTTACAGGAACAAGGTGAAGTCGTCGCTATGGTTGGTGATGGTATCAACGATGCTCCGGCCCTGGCGGCGGCCGATCTCGGGATTGCGATTGGGGCGGGCAGCGATATCGCCATCGAAGCCAGTGATATCACGCTGGTCAGCGACGACCTCAATCAGGTGGCTACAGCCATTAAACTTTCCCGGGCAACTTTAAAAGTAATCCGCCAGAATCTCTTCTGGGCGTTTTTCTATAATTCGGTTGGCATTCCGATCGCCGCTGGTGTTCTCTCCCCGTGGGGGATCACCCTGAATCCGATATTTGCGGCCGGAGCCATGGCTTTGAGCTCGGT
>CAZUXG010000105.1:0-4648 GCA_964623985.1 uncultured Thermodesulfobacteriota bacterium
CTATATCGACATTCGCACTAATGGCAAAGATTTTGAAAAATATTACAATCGCGCCAAAAATGAACTCGGAGTCCGCTTTATTAAAGCCAAAGTTGCCAGTGCGCCATCGTTACCGGGAAGTGAAACCCACCAGATTTCCTATGTCGATGAAGCTGGATGTAGCCGGGTTGAGGAATTTGATCTGGTCGTGCTTTCGGTCGGTCTGCAAACCACCCGGGTCAGCGCTGAACTGTCAAAAAAGGTTGGCATTAAATTAAATAAATACGGTTATGCCGAAACCTGCGGTTTTACTCCAGTCAGCACCACTAGGCCCGGCATCTATGTCGGCGGCGCTTTTCAGGCTCCTAAGGACATCCCCTCTTCGGTGATTGATGCCAGTGCTGCAGCCGGGATGGCGGCGAGTCGGTTGTCCGAAGTGCGCTGGTCACAAACTCGATCCCAAGTGATTCCCCCAGAACAGGATATTAGCGGGCAGGTTCCTCGTATCGGTGTTTTTGTTTGTTGTTGCGGAACCAATATCGCCGGGGTTGTCGATGTTCCTGCGGTTGTTGATTTTGCCCAAAAACTGCCGGGAGTTGTCTACGCTGAAAAGAATTTGTTCAGCTGTTCTCAGGATACCCAAGATAAAATTGCCAGTATAATCAAAGAAAAAAAGCTTAACCGGGCGGTGGTTGCCGCCTGCTCACCGAAAACCCACGAACCGCTTTTTCAGGAAACCCTGATCAGTGCGGGCCTTAATAAATATCTTTTTGAAATGGCCAATATCCGAAACCACTGTTCATGGGTCCATAAAGATGCCCCGGAACTGGCAACTCAAAAAGCCAAAGACCTGGTCAAAATGGCGGTCGCCAAAGCTCAATTGCTTGAACCGTTGGAGGAACCGGAAATGCAGGTCACCCATGCCGCGCTGGTTATTGGTGGTGGGGTTGCCGGTATGGAAACCGCCGGCAACTTGGTTGCCCAGGGCTATCAGGTTTACCTGCTCGAAAAAGAAGATCAGCTCGGTGGCCAGGCTCTGCATCTTTACCAGAATTGGCAGGGTGAAAATATCAGTAATTATGTTAATGAATTAATCAGCTCTGTAAGCGCGCATGAGAATATCGAAATATTTTTTAATGCAAAGATTGAGAAAGTCGAAGGTTTTGTCGGCAATTTTCAGACCTCTATTACCGGTAGTAATAGTCCCCGAGTTCTCGAACACGGGGTTACCGTTATTGCCTGTGGAGCTCAAGAATTAAAACCCGACTTGTACCTTTACGGTCACGATACCCGGGTCGTTACCGGTCTTGAATTGCAGCAGCGCCTACTTGAAGAGGAGGCTGAACTGCAATCTCGCCAGAGGGTTGTTTTTATTCAATGTGTCGGTTCGCGAATTCCCGAAAGACCGTATTGCTCCAAACTTTGCTGCAGCCAATCAATCAGCAGCGCTTTGAAACTTAAAGAACTTAATCCTGAAAGCGATATCTTTATTCTCTACCGGGATATTCGTACCTACGGATTCCAGGAGGAGCTTTATCACCGGGCCCGCACCGCCGGTATTATTTTTATTCGTTTCAATCCGGATGAGGAATTTACCGTCAGCCATGATGAGAATAATCAGCTTATGGTTTCGTTTACCGATACTGTTCTGAGGCGGCGTATGCAGATCAGAGCTGAACTCCTGGTTCTGGCTTCCGCTATTATTCCGGAAGTCAATAATCCCCTGACCCAGTTTTATAAAATTTCCCAGAACGAGGACAATTTTTTCATGGAGGCGCATGCCAAGCTGCGGCCCGTAGATTGTGCGACCGACGGAGTTTTTATCTGTGGTCTGGCCCATGCTCCTAAACCGATTGATGAGTCGATTGCCCAGGCCCATGCAGTAGCCGCCCGGGCTGCAACTATTCTTTCCCGGGAGAGTATCAAAGGTGATGGCATAGTTTCATACATCGATCCCGAACTCTGTTCCGCCTGTCTCGGTTGTATCGATGTCTGCCCCTATGGGGCGATCTCCTTTGTAGCAGAAATAAAAGCGGTCGCGGTTAATCCGGCTCTGTGCAAGGGTTGCGGAGCTTGTGCTGCGGCCTGTCCCTCTGAAGTCCCGGTGATCAGGGGTTTCAGCAACCAGCAGATTTACGCCCAGATTGCCAGCGCTTTGAGTTGAACTAAGCCGTTAGATGAGTGCCATGAGGTCCATGAAAATATATGAAATTCTTTCTTTGTATCATCAGGAGGACCTCAAGACCCTTGACAATTAGGATTACCTCGCCCGAATTTGTGAACAACTTAATGAATCGGGAACGGCTGAGAGCTTAAGGTGCCAGGCGATTGATCTTAGAACTAAAATATTTGGTCATGAACATCCAATAACAGTAAATAATCAACTAGGAGGGAACCGTGCAGACGGTAGAATTCAGACCTAAAATAATTGCTTTTTTGTGCAACTGGTGCGCCTACGGGGCCGCCGATCTGGCTGGTGTCAGTCGGATGCAGTACGCTCCTGATATTCGTCCCGTAAGTGTCATGTGCTCGGCCACAGTGTCGCCGCATCACATCCTTAGAGCCTTTCAGAACGGGGCTGACGGCATTTTGGTTGGCGGTTGACATGTCGGCGACTGTCATTACCTGTATGGTAATCACATGACCATCAAAAGAGTTTCATTCATGCAGGAACTTTGCAAGGTGATGGGTTTTGAAGGCCGGCTCCATCTGGAATGGATCTCTTCGGCTGAAGCTAATAAATTTGTTGAGGTCGTATCTGCATTTACCGAAAAAATCAGAAAACTGGGGCCCAGTCCTCTGGCCACCACTGATCTTTATAATTTCGGCAACAGTGAGATGGCCCCGGGCGTCGGTCTCGAAGCCGGCCGGGGAGGTTGAAAATGCAAGCACAGGTAAGCCAGTGGCTGGAAGAGGGTAAGATCGATATCTTTATCGGCTATAAAAACCTTGATGGACATATTATACCTCATTGTTTTTCTTCCGACAACCTGAATGAAATAAAAGATTTGCGAAGCGGTCGGGAGCACTATGCATTGGAAAAGGTGGCGACCAGAATTGCGGCCCAAGACCCGGATTTGAAAATCGGTCTTCTGCTGGCCAGAAAATGCAATCAACAAGCTCTTAACGTTTTATATGTCTGGAATCAACTGGATCCTGAACGAATTGAAATTATTGATGATTCCAATAACGCAGCCGAATCCCCGGAACCCGGTGAGGGGGAGCTGCCTTTTAAAAAATTGATGGGATTGAGCAAAACCCTGATCCCCGAAGACTTGGAAGGGCTCAGCCAAGCGGAGCTTTTCCCGCGCTGGATGTATGAGTTTTCAAAATGTCTCAAGTGTTACGGCTGTCGTAATATCTGTCCGGTTTGTTTCTGCAAAGAGTGTAGTCTCGAACATAAGGAGTTGGTTGGACCCGGCATGCTGCCGCCGGAAATACCGATTTTCCATCTCGTCAGGGCCTCACATATGGCTGGTCGTTGCATCGACTGTGGTCTTTGTGAAGAAGCCTGTCCGGCTGATATTCCCTTGCGTTTACTTTATCGAAAAGTTGGTGAAATCGTCAACGATCTCTTTACTTATGAAACTGGAGAAAGTCACGAATTGTCACCTTTCAGTATGCTCGGCGACAAGGTTACGCTGGAACCCAAGCCTATTTGATGAATATTAAGAGCCCCAGATCAGTCAAAGTTACGAATAAAACAGAATAATCTGGTTGGAGAAAAATATGGATTGCAAATTTGTTCCTTCAGTCTGTCCTTATTGTGGTACCGGTTGCGGCGTCCTCTTCGAAGTGGTTGACGGAAAGCTTGTCGGCACTCTTCCCTTGAAAAGCCACCCGGTTAATCAGGGTAAACTCTGTATCAAAGGTTGGAACATACATGAGTTTGTCAATAGTTTTTTGCGCTTGAAACAGCCTTTGATCAAAATGTTCGGTCGTTTTGTTAAAGCCGAGTGGGATGAAACAATTGACTTTGCCGCCGAGCGTTTTAAAGAAATTATTGAGGAACACGGCCCCGACAGCGTTGGTGTTCTGGTTTCAGCCAAAACCACAAATGAGGAAAATTATCTGGGGCAGAAATTTGCCCGGGCGGTCATCGGCACTAACAACGTCGATCATTGTGCCCGTCTCTGACACGCCTCAACGGTGGCCGGACTGGCCGCCGCCTTCGGTAGTGGAGCTATGACCAATTCGGTGGCTGATATCGAAGAAGCCAGCTCGATCTTTGTTATTGGAAGCAATACTTCAGCCTGTCATCCCCTGATTGCCAGCCGGATTTATCGGGCCAAGGAGAAAGGGGCTAAACTGATCGTCGCTGATCCGAGAAAAATCCAACTCAGTCGTTTTGCCGATATCTCGGTTAATCATCGTTTAGGCTCGGATGTCGCCCTGCTCAATGGTATGATGCATGTTATTATTGCCAATGGCTGGCAGGATCAGGCCTATATTGAAGAAAGATGTGAAGATTATGCCGAGCTCGAAAAGGCGGTTTCCGGTTGGAACCCGGAAAAAGCGTCGGAAATTACCGGAATAAGTCCCGACGATATAGTGAAGATGGCTGATCTCTATGCTAATAACAAACCTTCATCTTTGCTTTATGCGATGGGTATTACCCAGCATACAACCGGTGTTGATAATGTTAAATCGTGTTGTAATCTGGCTTTGC
>CAZUXG010000106.1:0-4099 GCA_964623985.1 uncultured Thermodesulfobacteriota bacterium
AAGAAATGTGTGGTTTTAATAAATTCGGAGCCCGGACAAATTTTTGCAGGTTCGTTACCTAAATGATTTTACCAACGCCGGGAATAGTTTTGAGCATGCAACATCAACATCAATTAATACCCAAAAAGATCGCTCCCAAACGTTGAGCCAGGTTTTCAAAATCAACCCAGAAGGCTTTGTCGTCAAGACGATCCTGGAAACAGAGATTAAAAGCCTCATCCCGAACATCGTAATTCCGGTCACCGGCAAACAGGGACCTGACTTTCTCACGGGCTATTGCACGCCCCCTCTCATCCCCCTCTTTTTCCACCTCTTTTAGCCAGGTTTTATACCAGGGCAGAGAAAGCGAAGGTAAAAAAGGCAGCGGTCGCCGTAAACCTTCAAGAAAAATCTCAAACAAAAGCTCAAGTTCAAGCCGGGCCGAGGACGCCGCTTGCACAGGAAGAACAATCTGCTCTTTTTCCATCAGGGTATGAAAACGGGTCTCCATTACCTGTACAGGTTCGCCACCTGAAGGATTGCCTCCGGCTCCACCCTCCGACTCTAAGAGTTCTAAACCAAAATGCTGAATTACCACTCTGATGCGATCCTTCTCTTTGACTTTACTACCCGGACGATAGAGAATCTGCCTAAGAATGCCGTCTTCTCCATAATAGAGGCCTTTGACCTTTATCTGAATTTCAACGCTGTGCTCATCAAGGGTTATGGTAACGGTCTCTTTAAGAGGCGGCAAAACCCGGTCACAAAAGGGCTGTAAAATTGTCGTCACAGCAACGGCAGTCTTGATTTTATCGGCAAAAACCACTTGGCCCGGCTGCTTTAGCGGTAGTTTACCGGCGGCAACCAGCCGCCTCTCCAACCTCATAATCGTTGCCGGATCGTGGCGCTCGACGACCGAACGTTTCATCAACCAGTCAATCATATCGTCATAAAGTTGATATGAATCAAGAGCATCAAGAGCAAAGGGTTCGCTATCATTAAAACGCTTAACCTCCCTGATTTCAGGGATAATATTAAGCCTCTTTTTAAGAAAATAGCGAGCTGGACTGGTGTAAAAACGAACCAGGTCAAGAAGCTTGATCCGGTCGGGCAGTACCGGATGCAAAAGTTTGCCCAAAAAATCCGGTGACTGGCGCTCCGACTGACTCAAACCGGCGGCGATTCCGGCCTGTATGTAATCATAGGTAAAAAGTCGACTATCTTCAACGGAAGTCTTTGGAGCTCTTTCAAAATAACGCGAACTAAAAGGTTGGGGCGGATGGTCAGAGAGCAGAAAATCACGCAAAACACCCGAACCAACCCCAGGCGAAACGGCAAAATGCTCCTCAATATAGTCAAGCAGTTCACTAACGACTACCGACGGCGGACGCAAATGGTTATCCTTGGGATCACGCCCCAGATAACTTAAGACCAAGGAGTGGCGCGCGGCCAGCAGGGTTTCCAGAAAAAGGTAACGATCTTCATCTCGGGCGGTCCGGTCTCCGGATCGAGGCAGGGCCGTAATGAGGTCATATGAAGGTGGACGATGACTACGTGGAAATTCACCATCATTAAGACCGAGTAAACAGATCATCCGAGCGGGCAGAGCCCGGAGCGGCAAAATTGAAGAAAAGGTAATCCCACCGGCAAAGAATCCGGCTCCGCCGATGATATTTCCCAACCCCTTCTCCAAGGCGGTGATAATCGTCTCCGTGCTTAAACAACAGTTTTCATTCTCATTCCGGCCGCTCCCCAACGCAATTCCCAGTTGTTGATCAAGATTATTGATAGCCTGGCACAAGCACTCCAAACCACCATCGTTATCGGGCAATGGCAGGATAAAATCGTCAATCAGACTTTCCAACTCCAGCCGCCACCGGGCGGCTGGTAGAGCTTTTAGAAAACGTTGTCGAACCTTGTTCAAACCCGCTACGAAAGCACAAAAAGATCCTAGAACCAGAGCTTCAGAACCCTCGACGCCGGGCATCGGTAAAAAGCCGGACCCGGTTCCGTCAGGCCAAACCTCCGCTGCCATCGACCCTAAATCATCAAAACCATTTCCAGCCAAACCATAACCGGCCAGAAGCCGGTCCAGTCCCCATAAAAAAGAGTGCTCGGCAAAATCCACACCGACAGTTTCTTGACGAAAATCACCATCAAGGCCCCAATTGACCCCAGCTTTCCGAAGCCATTCACCAAGCAGTCCAAGACCCGCTTCACTAACCGAAAAACGACGACGCACCACCTCCTGACTGAAAAGATCAAAGACCTCGCTTAAGCGATAACGACTCCGGGTCAACCGCAAAAGATCGAGCAGGGCTCTGATCGCAGGCAATTTAAGTGATGATTTCTGACTGACTATAGAAACCGCCAAGCGCGGGCGTCCGGAAACGGGTCGTCGATTGGCAAAAAGAGCTTCAATATAGGGAACATAGAGACTGATATCAGGAGCCATGACGAGGATATCATCGGGCTCTAAAAGGGGGTCGCGATCAAGGGCTGAGAGAATGTTATCGTAGAGAATTTCGACTTCACGCTTGAGGCCATGGCAACGGTGGACCTGCAATGAATAATCTTCCTCTTCCAGCTTTACCGGTTCGTCCGGAGGCTCTAAAAAGAGAATCTGGCGTTGCAAAGAGACAAGCAGGGAGTTTCCTTCGGGAACCATAAAATGTTCATTGTACTGATCGACCTCAAGAGATGCGGCAAGGTCGAAAAAAGCCCTTCCCAAACGCCCCCAGGAAGCCAACAAAGGGTGGCCGGCAGGCAGCTCATCACGTTTTACGACCAGTGTTGGGGACCTCTGGAAGCGACGTTTTTCGGCTCCCGTACGATATTGATCACCCCAGTATTCAGCACAAGGATTACAATGAAAGAGATGGACCTCGGTCAAACGCGAGAGCCCCTTAAAAAGGTCAAAATAGGTAAAAGGCAGGGCGGCAAAACCAAAAAGAAAAAGGCGTGAAGGTAGTGCAGAGCTTAATTCCTTAAGTGAAAATGGCGCCGGTTCGGGGAAAAATTCGGGATAGATCATCTGGTTGGAAAGTTCATGCAGGGCCGCGAAATGAACTTTAGCTTGCCCATGACCAAGGCCTAACCAAAGCTCTTTCTGCCATCTCGAAGTCAAAAGCTGAGAGAGTGGGTTTTCGCCCCGTTCCCAAGCCCGAATCAGTTCCGGTCGAGCCAGCAGGTAACGATCAAAGAGATCGGCTAAAGAGAGCGCCAAATGATAACGAGAAAGTTCATCCTCGGTCACGGCAAGATAGGTATCAAGTTCCGGCAAACGGCCAAAACCATGGTCACTCCCCGACTCCAGGGCAAAAAAGATCTTCCAGGCCATAACCTCCTGGGCAAAAGGATTAGCGGTGGCCCCCGGGTCGATGCGGTGCCGCAGATTGGCGAAAATCGCCTCTTCAAGAAAGGCCTGGGGAAAAGGAAATTCAAGATTGGCTGAAATCCCGTTGACCCGAGTAAGATAGAGTTTCAACCAACGTTCAAGCCCCCGACTCGGAACCACCACAACCTCGGGTTCCAAAATGCCGGCGGATTTTTTCTCAACCAGAAAACCGGACAACACTCGGGCCAGTTCTTCCAAGTGATTACTGGTGTGAATAAAAAAACCGGCCATTACATCCCTTGACGAAAATCATTGCCGAAATCGGCATTTCCCTTGTCGACTGATTTACACTACAGACCTCTATAACTCAACGCCCTCTCCTTTTTCATCTCATTATCAGGCAACGAATGCAAGATTTTATTCAACAAAAAAACGCTTTCGCCTCCGACCCGAACCATAACAAAGATAATTAACTAAATTTCCCCACATCTTTGACAATGCTCTGCAACTTTAAAGACGACCCATTTGACCCAATTTTTATCAAGGTCGAAATTTCTCACGGCCCCTGATAATTCTCTCGTTAGTCTGGAAAGGTACGACCAGAGATGGCGCGCTCGCCGGCATGATTGTCGGGGCAGCGACGATTTTTGTGGTCAAGAACTATATCAAGATTGAAGGCGACTATTTATATGAGCTGTTACCGGGTTTTATTCTGGCTTTTATCGCAATTGTCGCGGTCAGCCTGGTTACCACCAAGCCCTCTGCGGGAGAGACGGCCCTGAG
>CAZUXG010000107.1:0-4071 GCA_964623985.1 uncultured Thermodesulfobacteriota bacterium
ACCCCCGGCCTACGGATTAGAAGTCCGTTGCTCTATCCAGCTGAGCTACTGGCGCGTAAGGAAAATGGTTTTACAAATTCATTTTTTTCCTGCTATTTCAGGTACCTTAGTTTCATAATTACAACCTTTTTGGGGACAGCGCAAGACTTTATCACCCTCTCCCCGGCGTTTCTTTTCGATGAGAAATGGATACTCACAACGGGGACAGGAGAGGGGGTAAGGTTTATCCCAGATTGCATAATTGCATTTGGGATAACGATTACAAGCGTAAAAAGTTTTCCCCTTACGAGACTTTTTCTCAACCAACTCACCGTCACAACCCTCCTGCGGACAGGCAACACCGGTACCTACGGAACTGGTATATTTGCATTCCGGATAGTTGGAACAGGAGATAAAACGGCCATAACGGCCATTTCTTAATTTTAACGGGCTACCGCATTCGGGACATTGCCCGGCATCGGCCAGCAGTTCCCCCCCACCATTTTCATCACCAGCAGCCCCCAGGTCTTTCGTGTTTTTACACTCAGGGTAATTAGGACAGGCGATAAAACGGCCGTTACGGCCCCATTTAACCACCATATTAGTGCCGCACTTCTCACAGATTTCATCGGTAACCTCTTCGCTCGCCTTTTTGGCGTCACGCATAGTTACCAAAGCAGTATCGAGCAGGGCCGCAAAAGGGCGATAGAAATCAGCCAGTAGAGCCTGCCAGTCGCGCCCCCCCTCTTCGACCTTATCGAGGTCGGCTTCCATTCGGGCTGTAAAAGAGACATTTAAAATATCGGGAAAAGTCTTTTTCAGAAGTTCGGTAACCAATTCACCGAGATCCGTCGGGTAGAAGCGTTTCTCCTGGAGTTCAACATAGCCACGATCCTGAATCGTCGACATGATCGAGGCGTAGGTTGAAGGCCGACCAATACCTTTCTCCTCAAGTTCCTTAACCAAAGTACTTTCGGTAAAACGCGGCGGCGGCTGGGTAAAATGTTGCTTAGGAAGAATCTCATTTAAACGTAGAATTTCGCCTTCGTTCAAGACCGGCAATTCAGTGTCTTCAGCCTTCTCACCACCATTATTATCACGCCCCTCTTCATAGACCGCGAGAAATCCGTCAAAGAGCTGGCGGCGTCCCACCGCCCGCAACTGATAACGATCACCCGCCATAATCGAGACCGTGGTCTGGTAGTAGCGGGCCGGGTTCATCTGACTAGCGACAAAACGCTTCCAGATCAGGCTGTAAAGACGAAACTGATCACGATTAAGATGACTTTCAATCTCTTGCGGAACATACCCCACCGAGGTCGGACGAATTGCTTCATGGGCATCCTGTGAGGCATTTTTATTGCGATACGATGGTGACTTGTCAGGCAGATAATCTTTACCAAACTGCGCTACGATGCAATCGCGACACTCGGCAACAGCCGAATCAGCGACCCGCACCGAGTCGGTACGCATATAGGTTATTAAACCGACCGGACCCGATGAGCCGAGTTCGATACCCTCATAAAGCTGCTGGGACACCATCATCGTCTTCTTGGCACTGAAACCAAGTTTGCGAGCGGCTTCCTGCTGCAGTTTACTGGTTATAAAGGGAGGTGTCGGCCGCCGCTGGCGCTCTTTCTGCTCAATTTTGCTGATTTTACAACTTGAGATTTGCAGATCGGAAACAATTCGATCTGCCGTCTGCTGGTCACCAACTTCAGCTTTTTCACCGTCAATAAGATGCAGGCGAGCTTCAAAGGGAGGTGGCACGGAGCCTTCCAAGGTCGTCGTAATACTCCAGTATTCAACCGGAACAAAAGCCTTAATCTCGGTTTCCCGATCACAAACCAAACGGACAGCCACCGACTGAACCCGCCCGGCACTCAAACCCCGACGCACCGTTTTCCACAACAAAGGGCTGATTTTATAACCCACCATACGATCCAGGATACGCCGCGACTGCTGGGCGTTTACTTTGTTCTCATCAATTGCCAAGGGCTCTTGCAGGGCCTTTAGAATTGCCGACTTCGTCACTTCGTGAAAAAGCACCCGATGAATCGGTTTACTTTTGCCCAGTTCATGAGCAATATGCCAGGCAATAGCCTCACCTTCGCGATCGGGGTCAGGAGCAAGAAGAATCTGATCGGCCTTGCGGGCCGCCTTCTTGAGCTCGGCAATAATTTTGCCTTTGCCTTTCAAAGGCACATAGCAGGGCTCGAAATGATCTCCCTCAATCTCGATACCGAATTCATTGGCTGGAAGATCCCGCACATGGCCGACTGAAGCTTTGACAATATACTCAGAGCCCAGATATTTGCCAATGGTTTTGGCTTTGGTCGGTGATTCGACAATCAGTAATGTTTGAGACATATAATAAGGTCCAAAAATGGACGGCAAAAGACCAAGAAACTGCCCTAGAGCCATTTAAATAAAAGCTTAAGATTCGAGTCGCGTTTAGACTCTTCTCAGTGAAACACTATATCCGGATCGTTTTCTAGAAAACTCAAAAAACGATCCCTGACATCGGCATCCGGGCGCCCCACAACAACGACCATCGTGGCGATCACCTTGATCTCTTCAAGCCCGACCCGAAAACCACCAAGGAACATTGCCTGGTCGATAATATCTTCAACCGTAGCCTGATCAAGAACATCCATCTGCCGCAATTTAGAGAGCCAGGCCCGAACCCCACGGGAAAAGGTTTGCTGCTCTTCCAACGTAAAATGCCGCTGGAAACCACTTTCCGGATCCAGATCAAGAAGCTGGCGATTGAGATCCTTGCCTTGCGACAGATTGGCTATCCAGCTGAAAGCTGTCTCGATTTCAGGGAAATCGAAACCCAGAGAAACAAGATCATCAACAATCTCCTCTTCCTGTTCATAAAGATCGATCTCATCGGCCAGATAGTCCGAGATTATCCCGATTATAGCCATAACCCGTTGATACATCAGGGCAACTCCAATTGAAAGCGGTTAATCAATATATTCTGGAGCTATACGGAAAATATTTCCGGCACTTTTAATAAGCATGCCATTCAATTCCAACTCCAGTAAGACCCGACTCAAAAGCCCGGTTTCCCAAGACAATTTTTCTAGCAGGTCGTCAAAGATTATCTCATCCGGGCCCAAAACCGCCACCAGACAAGCCTGTTCCGGGCTTAATACGGGCCGTTTTGGCAAGCCCCCACTTCCATCCTCGGAGACCAGCCCGGCTTTACCATCCATACTCAGCCAGGGCAAGGCAGAAAAAATGTCCTCAACCGACTCCAGAAGCTGGGCCCCATCCTTCAAAAGTTGGTTCACACCCCGGCTGCCCGGCAGACCCGGTGGTCCAGGTACGGCAAAAACTTCGCGCCCCTGTTCCAACGCCAGTCGTGCCGTAATCAAGGAACCACTACGCTCTCCAGCCTCAACTACGACAACCCCTTGGGAAAGACCGCTAACCAAACGGTTACGCCGCGGAAAATGACTCTTATCAGGCCCGGTCCCGGGAGGAAATTCGGTCAGTAAAGCACCGTTTTCAATAATTCGTTCGCTCAAGTGTCGGTGCGCCGCCGGATAGACAACATCAAGCCCGGTTCCGAGCACGGCTACCGTTGGACCACCACCCCGCAAGCTGCCCTCATGGGCCGCCCCATCAACCCCTAAAGCGAGACCGCTGATCACTACCAGGCCTTGAGTCGCAAGCCGGGAACCTAAGGAAAAAGCAAAACGCCGACCCAATTCTGAAGCCTGTCGGGCGCCGACCACGGCAATCGCCGGGAACTGCAAATGCTCCACCGAACCTTTAATAAACAACACCGAGGGGGGATCAATAATCCGAGTCAGATTTTCAGGGTAGCGCGGATCATCTAAAGGAATAATCTCACTCCCGATATCGCAGACCTGTCGTCTGAGAGTTACAACTTTCGACCAATCAGTAAAAGCGGAAACCCTTTTGGCTACCGCCGGCCGAATCCCAAAAGAGATCAAAGTCGCCGCCGGAGCCTTAAAAACCGCTTCGGCAGAGCCCAAAACCCGCCAGGCTCGAGCAATCCCCAAAGCCCCGAGTCCGGGTACCATGGTCAACGCCAGCCAGTAATCCAAAGGTTCA
>CAZUXG010000108.1:0-3973 GCA_964623985.1 uncultured Thermodesulfobacteriota bacterium
GAGTTTGCCCATGACGGCGAGTTGGAGGATGGTTTGTTTGAGTTGGTCGATGCTCGGTGCGGTCGTAAAGAGGGTATCGAAGTGGTTGGCGATACGTTGCCAGACTTGGGTAAATTCGTCGTGATCGGCGGCCTTGGTGAGCGTGGTAAGCAGGATTTCCAATAAGGTCTGATGGGTGGCATTGCTATCGGTTTGTTGTTGTTCCAACTGGTCGCAGAGGGCCATCAGTTCATCGACTTTGGCAACGATGCGGCGTTGTTCTGGAAGTGGAGGAATCGGCACAACCAAGGGAATCACAACGCCAGTATTCAATTCCACCTGTTTTGTCGTACCAGAAACTAATGATTCTTCATGCTCTGGCTCAATCCGAAGTTGAATGCCTGGAGCTGCCACATAACACCACAAAAAGTCACTATTTACTTTCAAAGATCGAATAACAGTTACATGCGAATCGGCCACTAGCTCATTTGCTTTAAGCTCACCTAAAACATTGATCCGCCCTACAGTTCCTGTTCCAGTCGAGTTCCACAAAAGATCATTTTTTTGAAGAAAACGCTCCGGCTGATAAGCACCTAAACTTTCATCATCAACAAATCTCGCTTGCAATAAATCGAAGCCACTCCATTGTACACATTTCTGCGAAACAACACGTACGCAACCCATATCAACATACCTGGGGCCTTTACCTCGTTGTATATACGATGCAACATCTCCAAGCCTTGCCCACGACCACCCCTCCGGTAACTCAAACGGCTTCTCCTCTTCACTAATCTCCGGCAAGGTCTTCTGTTTTTTGATTTTCCCCTCTTTAATCAGCCGGGCTTTCTCTTGGGTGATTTTTTCCAGCAGAAGACTGGCGGGTTCGTCATTAGGGTCTTGGGGGACGAGTTTGCCACGGACGGCGAGTTCGAGAATCAGTTCGCAGAGTTTTTTGATGCCATGCGGGCTTTGACCATTGGCCTTTTTGCCCCGGCCCCGACCGCCATTTTTTTTTGGTTCCCGGGCGCTGGTCCAGATCTCAAGATGTTCGGTTATAAGATTCACCATCTCTAAACTGCGCCCCCGCCGCCCAGGGCCGCGGCCAGGATGGTTTTGAGCTGGTCGCGGAGACCAGAGATTTCGGCTTGCTGTTTGGCGTATTTTTCCAGAAGCTTGTCGGGATCGTGGTTTATCTGTTCTTCCACATGTGGATTTTTAAGATCGAGGTTATAGTTACGGGCTTTGATCTCATCGATCGTGACTTTCCAGGCCCGTTCGGTCTCTTTGCGGGCGGTAAAGCCGTCGGCTTCACTGCCCCACCAGTCAATTTCGGTCTGAAATTCCGCAAAGCGCATGGGCTTGGTTTTGTTGTAGCTTTTGGCGCCTTCCGGGTAGGGGTGTTCGTAATACCAGATAGCTTTTGTGGGTTCGCCTTTGGTGAAAAAGAGGAGGTTGGTTTTGATGCCGGTATAGGGGTTAAAGACGCCGTTCGGCAAACGAACAATAGTATGGAGGTTGCACTCTGACAAAAGTTTTTCTTTGAGCCGGGTTTTCATACCTTCTCCAAAGAAAAAACCGTCGGGGAGGACAACGGCGGCGCGACCCCGTTTTTTAAGCCGATGGATAATCAGCGTCATGAAGAGGTCGGCGGTTTCACGGGTACGGAACATCGCCGGGAAGTTGTTTTCAATGCCGTCCTCTTCCATGCCGCCAAAGGGTGGGTTGGTGACAATAATATCAACGCGATCTTTGTTGCTATAATCCCGCAACGGTCGTCTCAACGTATTGTCATGTTTGATATTGGTCGGGGTGTCGAGACCATGCAGGATCATATTGGTGACGCAGAGCATATGGGGCAGGGATTTTTTCTCAACCCCATGGAGGGAGGTTTGGAGAATCTCTTCGTCATCAGTAGTTTTGACGTAGTGTTGGCGTTTATGGTCGATGGTACAGGCCAGGAAACCACCGGTGCCGCAAGCCGGATCGAGGACGGTTTCGGCTAATTGCGGGTCGATCCGGTCAACGATAAATTGGGTCACGGCCCGGGGCGTGTAGAACTCCCCGGCATTACCGGCGCTTTGCAGGTCTTTTAAGATTTGTTCGTAGATGTTGCCGAAGGTGTGGCGATCAGTTTTAGTGTTAAAATCGATCTCACAGATTTTATTGATCACCTGACGCATCAGGGTGCCGGATTTCATGTAGTTGTAGGCGTCGGCAAAAAGCTCGCGGACAACCAGGGCGCGCTTAGCGTCCGGACCTTGGCTGTTAAGTTTATTTTTTAAGGTCGGGAAGAGCTGCAGGTTGACAAAATCAAAGAGCTCTTCGCCGGTCATACCTTCCGGATCTTGGGCCCAGGCCCGCCAACGCAAAGGTTCGGGCAGCGGGGATCTGTAGTCATCTTCGAGAAGCTCCAACTCAGCTTCACGGTCGTCGAAGATTTTCAGAAAAAACATCCAGACCAACTGGCTGATACGCTGGGCATCGCCATCGACACCGACATCTTTGCGCATAATGTCTTGAATCGATTTTATGATGCCGGAAACGTTGCTCATGCTGTCTGCTCCAGATCAAAGAGTTCTTGCTCAAGCTCAGAGATCGCATTTTCATAGTTGGTTTTGCTGCCAAAGAGCTGGTTAATGATTTCCATTGGGGTACCCATATCACTAAAAGGTTTAAGTTTGAGGACTTTGGCGTTTTCCAGGGTGCCAATCCCGGCATCGGCGTATTTATCGAGCAAGGCATTTAAGACCGCCTTCGCGGGCTCGCCATATTTTCTGAAGTAGTTCCGTTTTTTAACGTTGTCGGCCCGCTCTTTGCGGGTCAGCGGGGGCTGGTCGTAGGCGATATGACAGATAAGATCAAAGGCGCCGTACTCTTTGCCGACGATCTCGGCCAGATTATCCAGGAGAATACCATGCTCTTCAAGTAATTCAATAATCGCCTGCTTTTTCCCGGCACGGTGCCAATTCCTAAGAAATTCATCGAGTGAGGCAAATTCTGATTTTATCTGCTGACGCGTGAAAGCCCGGTAGGATTCGGTTATCAGATTGCCATCCGGGCCGAGATATTCAATTCGTTCGGCCACAATTCTGACCGGCACCCCGCTAACGACAAATTTATATGTGCCCCCGTCGTCAATATCACCACCAACGTCATCATCATCGTCAGCATCAGGTTCCGGCTCAGGGGGCATGGGAGGATCGTTGGGGCCCGGTTCATAAATAATCACCGGCTCCCCGTCAAAGTCGGGGTCGCGAAAAAGCTGGGTGGCTTTTTTGAAATCGATAATTGTAAAGTAGAACTTATTGTACTCCTCTTCGATGCGCGTACCACGCCCGATGATCTGTTTGAACGTGGTCATTGAGTTGATGGTTTTATCAAGGACGATGAGCTTGCAGGTTTTGGCATCGACGCCGGTGGTTACGAGGTCGTGACAATGACGGGAAATTTGCTCTCAGGGTCGATAAAGTTATCGAGTTCAGCCTTACCTTCGACGCTGTCGCCGGTGATGCGCATGACGTATTTGGGATTGTCGATAGCGAGTTGGCCTGCGGCATTAACAATAGCTACGCGCATCCGTTCGGCATGATCGATATCTTCACAAAAGATAATGGTCTTGGCGTAGGGATCAGTAGCCTTAAGAAATTTAAGGACACGCCCGGCAACCAATTTGGTGCGCTGGTTGAGAACCAGGATACGATCCATATCTTTCTGGTTGTAGGTGCGATCTGCGATTTCTCGACCGAGATCATCAATCATGCCGGCCGGTGGCGTCCAGCCATAGAGATCTTTATCGATATCGATACGGATTACTTTATAGGGTGCGAGAAAACCGTCCTCAATCCCCTGCTTCAGACTGTAAGTGTAGACCGGATCGCCAAAATAGGTGAGATTGGAGACATATTTGGTCTCTTTGGGCGTCGCTGTCATCCCCAGTTGGATTGCCCCGGAGAAATATTCGAGGATTTCCCGCCAGGCCGAATCCTCAGCGGCG
>CAZUXG010000109.1:0-3682 GCA_964623985.1 uncultured Thermodesulfobacteriota bacterium
GATAAAGCGATGGAGAGTCTTATCTTTAATCGTACCCTGATTGAAGATCGGGATTTTCGTGAAAGTATTCTGCGGAGCTCTCCAAACGCTATTATTACTTTAGATAGCGCCCTGCGCATTACCTCGCATAACCGGTCTTGTGAAAAGATTTTTGCTTCTCTTGATCCCGATTGGCAGGGCAGTGTCTTAGAGCTTCTCGACTCTCCTTCATTCCGTCGGGCTTTGGCCCAGGTGGGAGGTCGTCAGCAGTCTTTAGCGCAGCTCGAGATGTGTCAATCTTTTGCCGATTCCTGTGGCAGTTGCGAATCCTCCGGCCAGGAGAAGATCTTTTCGGTTAGTGTTACCGCGCTCGGAGGGGCTCCCAATGTCGATCGGGGGCTGCTGGTATTGGTCCAGGATCAAACTGAAAAACGTAAAACCGATCAGGAAGTGGAACGCATGCGGCGCTTGGCTTCGATCGGTCAGCTGGCAGCCGGTATCGCCCATGAGATCCGTAATCCGCTGACCGGTATGAATATCTCGCTTGATATCATCAGTAATGAGTTGACGGATCGGCCGCATGCCGGTAAATTGGTGGCCGGGGTTGTCGAGGAGCTTGACCGACTCGAAAATATCGTCTCTTCAATGTTGGAGTTTTCCCGGGCCGGAATTTTGGACCGCACCTGGGTTAATGTCGGCGAGCTTCTTAATAACTGGTTTCCGATATTTCAAGAGGAGTCTCGACGACTGAATGTCGAGGCCTCTTTGCGGATCGGCGAGGGTACTTTACTGGCGGTCTATGGCGATCGCGAGAAACTCAAACAGGTGATCATCAATCTTGGTCATAATGCCCTTGATGCTGCGCAAGAAGGGGGTGGTAATATCACTATCGCCCTTGATCTGGGGGGGGCTCGCGGCGGGGGTTTTGCGACCGAACTCGAAGTTCAGGCCGAGCGCCCTTGGCTCTGGTTGCGGATTGTCGATGACGGTCCAGGGATGAGCCGCCATATAATCGAAAAAATCTATGATCCATTCTTTACCACCAAAAACCGGGGTACCGGACTTGGTTTGTCGATCGTTCACAGTATAATTAAAGAGCATGGTGGGCGTCTCGATGTCGAGAGCGAACCGGGCCGGGGCTCTACCTTTGCCATCGGTCTGCCGGCCGGTGAAGCTCAACCCCGTTACCAGAGAGTAGAAGATGTCCAATCGAATACTTATAATTGATGATGAAAAACTGATCCGTGAATCGCTGACCCATCTTTTGAATAGTGCCGGTTATCGAGTTGAGGTGGCGGGCCGGGTTGCCGATGCCAGGATTTTGATCGCAAAAGATATCTATGACCTTATTTTGGTCGATTTGCGGCTGCCCGATGGTAGCGGGATCGATATTTTGCGTCATATTCATGAACGGGCCGATTATGCTCCGCTGTGTATCATGATGACCGCTTATGGTTCGGTTGATACCGCCGTCGAAGCGATGAAATACGGTGCTTATGACTATATCAACAAACCTTTCAAGTCACAGGAGATCCTGCTGATCGTCAAGCTTGCCTTAGAAACCGGTAAGCTTAAGCGTGAGGTCCGAGATATTGTTAAGGCCCAATCCGAGATGAGCGATATTATCTCGGTTGACCCGCTCATGGAGCGGGTTCTGGAAATAGTCCGCAAGGTGGCTCGTAATCGCGATGTTTCAGTTCTGATTAGGGGAGAGAGTGGTACCGGTAAGGAGTTGGTTGCCAAGGCGATTCACTATATGAGTGAACGTTCGGCCAAACCTTTTGTCAGTATCAATTGTGCTTCGATCCCCGGAAATCTTTTGGAAAGTGAACTTTTCGGCTATGAACGCGGCGCTTTTACCGATGCTAAAAGTCGCAAACTCGGGCTTTTGGAAAAAGGTGATGGCGGCACCGTCTTTCTCGATGAGATCGGGGATATGGAAGCCCCTTTGCAGGCCAAACTTTTAAGGGTTCTGGAAGAGAATAAGTTCAGGCGTCTGGGCAGCGTTGAAGATATCGAGATCGATGCCCGTTTTGTCTCGGCCACCAACCAGTCTCTGGAAAAACTGATCGAAGAGGGCAAGTTCCGTGAAGATCTTTACTATCGTCTCAAGGTTATCAATATCGTGGTCCCGCCCCTGCGTGAACGTCGCCAGGATATCGAGTTGTTACTCAAATACTTTTTTGAGCATTTTAATCGCAAACTCAAAAAAAATGTCAGCGAAATATCTCCAGGAGCTCTGGAGTTGCTTCAGAAATACCAGTGGCGTGGTAATGTCAGGGAACTCAAAAATATGGTTGAGAGGATTATGATCCTTGAAGATGATGAGATCATTACGGAAGAACACCTGCCCTTGGAAGTTCTCTCCTCCAGCCGTGATAAAAATCAGTTCAGTCTGGCCCTGCCGCGTGAATACGATTTTCGCCAGGGCGTTGATTTTAACGAGCTCGTTAAATCGTTCTCCAGCTACCTGATCGAAGAGGCGATGAAGGTCGCCGGCGGCAATAAAGCCAAAACCGCCCGCCTCCTCAGTATGGATCGCGGTACCCTGCGTTACCAGATTAAAAAACTCGAAGTTGCCGGAGGTGCCGAAGATGACCTCGACAATGAGTAGTTAGCGACAGTTCAAAAATTTTCGGCTAAAGTTCAAAGTTATTGTTTTGGTCGCCTGATGACTTAACTTTGAACTGTTTTAACGCTTGCCAGTTGTCGTAACTTATGTTACAAGCCGTCTCCCAGTTTGATGAGAGATTCAATCCTCTTCGGGACGTAGCGCAGCCCGGCAGCGCACCTGCCTTGGGAGCAGGGGGTCGGAGGTTCAAATCCTCTCGTCCCGACCAATTATTACAAGGGGTTACGGTTTATTCCGTAACCCCTTGAGTTTTTTAGAAAGGTCATCATACTCCATATTTCCGTCACTTCTTTTTCTGGTCCATAAGCGTATTGTGGACTTATTGAAATTTACATCTTCCCATCGCAATTTCAGAATCTCGCTGATCCGGGCCAGGGTGTGCAGTAACACCAGCAGTAATGGTCTTTCATCTCCTGCGACGACCAGTACTTTCAAAATATTTTCTCCACTCGGAATATACTTGACAGGCTGAATAGATGGAAGCTTTTCGATGTCGTCGCAAGGGACAATATGATCTGAATAATAAACTTGATCTTTTGGAAGGCTTAGGCGAAGAGCTCTGGGGAAATGTCTTACTCTAACTCCTGGAGGCTTCACAAATGCCAAAACTACGCGCAATCCAATCCGATATTACAACCCTTAACGTTGATGCAATTGTCAATGCCGCCAATTCATCACTTCTTGGCGGTGGCGGTGTTGATGGTGCCATTCATCGTGCGGCTGGGCCAGAGTTGTTAGAAGCGTGTCGAAATCTTCAAGGGTGTAAAACAGGTTACGCTAAAATTACAAAAGGTTATCGATTGCCAGCAAAATATGTCCTCCATACGGTTGGCCCAGTTTGGCATGGCGGTAATAATGGTGAGCCTGGAGTTACAACTTGTTGGCATAGACTAAAAGGCATTGTTGAGAGATATTACATTCTCAAAGGAAAAGGTTTGATGAAGGTTGGAGATTTGCCGCCACAGGAGGTTGAAGCAGGTGATATTGTGATAATTCCTGCTATGTGCCGACAACGCATTAAGAATATTGGTCATGATGATTTAGTTTTTCTGGCTATATGTTCACCTCGGT
>CAZUXG010000110.1:0-3041 GCA_964623985.1 uncultured Thermodesulfobacteriota bacterium
TAAAACCTGGACTGCCGAACGCACTACACTACTCAAAACATTGACAAAACCGCCAGGCACAGCATTCATGGTTCCAAGCAAGATTGCTTGCATAACCTCTTTGCTGGGCAGTTCCGCCAACCTTTTAAGAGCATCATTATCAAGGTAGATACCTGACAAAACCCCTCCCATAACTTCGAGGGCTTCCTCTTGCTTGGCAAACTCTACCAGGACTTTAGCTGCGGCCGCAGGATCTCCATAAACCAGAGCCAGAGCACTTGGGCCGTTAAGATGGTCTACCAGAGCTTCATTGCCGGATGCTTTAGCGGCAATCCGCGCCAGAGTATTCTTGACAACCCGATACTCTGTCTCTTTCTCACGTAAACGACCACGTAAAGCGCTAATCTTTTCGACATCCAAACCACGATAATCGGTCAGAAAAGTAGCTTGTGCATCATTGAATTTCGCTGTCAATCCATCGATTTGGATCTGCTTCTCCGCTCTATTCACCTTCTTTCACCTCCTTATCTGATGTTTTTGTCAAAAGGCAAATGAGCTCATACTAATATCAAACTTACCGGATAATTCCGGAGAGTCAGACTGCCTCGGTGGGATATTACGCCCTTAAAAGGGTCAGGCTACCCACGGTCTACAGCTCATAAATCCTAATGAATGACGGATTCGTATAATTTCAAATCTCTACAAAATACGCCACTTGTATATTTTCAAAAAAAACTAAAGACTGCTTATATCAATCCTGATTCCCGGCCCCATGGTCGTAGAAAGAGTGAAGCCCCGCATATAGTTACCCTTGCTTGAGGCAGGCTTCAAACGATTCAGGGTTTCGATCAAAGCTGAAATATTCTCTTGAAGCTTTTCAGCGGTAAACGAGATACGGCCGACTGGTGCATGAACAATACCGGCCTTTTCGACCCTGAAATCAACCTTACCGGCCTTAATCTCCTTGACGGCACGCGCCAAATCAAAGGTCACGGTACCAACCTTAGGGTTGGGCATCAGACCTCGAGGCCCGAGAACCCTTCCAAGCTTACCGACAACACCCATCATATCAGGTGTCGCAACCGCTTTATCAAAATCAAGCCAACCATCCTTGATTTTTTTGGCCAAGTCATCGCCACCGACAAAATCAGCCCCGGCATCTCGGGCTTCTATCTCTTTTTCACCCTTGGCAAAAACTATGACCCGAGCACTCTTGCCGGTACCATGCGGCAAAACCACCGCCCCGCGAACCATCTGATCAGCATGCCGAGGATCTACCCCCAAACGAACTGCGACATCGACACTCTCGTCAAATTTTTTCGAAGCTAATGACTTCAGCAACTCTACTGCTTCGGTCAAAGGATATTTCTTCTCCGAATCGATTTTAGCCCGATTGGCGAGATAATTTTTTCCACTTTTAGCCATTCTATCCTCACAAATACTTAAACAGTAAATAAAAACAACTTCCGCTTAATCCGGACAAGTTGTTTCTCACCCACAACCTTATTCAACAACAATGCCCATACTACGCGCGGTCCCAGCAATGATCAGACAAGCAGCATCAATATCATTGGCATTAAGATCGACCATTTTGAGCTCAGCAATCTCTTTAATCTGGGCTTGATTTACGGTTCCAACTTTATCTTTATTCGGCACTCCGGAACCTTTTTCAACCTTAGCTGCCTTTTTCAACAAAACTGCCGCCGGTGGAGTTTTGGTGATAAAGCTAAAACTGCGATCCGCGTAAACTGATATAATCACTGGAATAATCATACCTTGCTGACTGTCGGTCTTAGCGTTAAAGGCTTTGCAGAACTCCATTATATTAACACCTTGCTGCCCCAAGGCCGGACCTACCGGCGGCGAGGGATTGGCTTGGCCAGCTGGTATCTGGAGCTTAATCTGACCTACGATTTTTTTTGCCATGCTTAATTCTCCTGCACTCTCTATAAAACTATAGGACTTCCCTAGGACTCCGTCCGCGAAGGCCCTTTTCCCCAGATATCCGTTTATTTAAAATAATAATACCTAAGATATAACTTATATATTTATGCTTACTTTTTCAACATACCGCTAGTTGAAAAAGAATTGCTATTCTCAGATAATTTCCGAGAAAGCCACATCCGCACGTCTTAACTTATTTTTTCCAGCTGACCTATCTCAATTTCTATCGGTGTCGGTCGACCAAATATACTCACAAGAACCCGAACCTTACCCTTATCGAGGTTAATCTCATCAACCACCCCGGTAAAGTTAGCAAAAGGCCCTTCCAGTACCGTAACATTCTCACCGAGATCGAAAAGAACCTTGGGCTGGGGCCGCATCTCACCTTCAGCTATACGATCTAAGAGAGTTTTCGCCTCATTTTCTGAAATCGACCTGGTCGCTGCAACCCGCTCGCCACCGCCAACAAAACCGGTCACTTTCGCGGTCCCTTTGACAAGGTGCCAAGTCTCTTCGGTCATTTCCATTTTCACGAGCACATAACCGGGAAAAAACTTTCTTTGCGAAGTTCGGCGTTTACCCTTGACCATCTCCACAACCTGCTCGGTCGGAACCACAACCTCCTCGAACATATCTTCGAGACCAGCCTGCCTGATTCTCTCCTCCAGGGTGAGTTTAACTCTATTCTCGTAGCCGGAGTAAGCATGTATCACATACCATTTTTTCGCCATAACTTACCCTGTCAACCCTCTCTTTTCTATTTTTTTAATAACCGGCCCCTACTAGACCGCAAGGATAAACTTAATGAGCTTAGCCAATCCCAGATCAACTATACCGAGATAGAGAGAGATGACAAAAACGGTGAGAAGCACAACCCAAGTGAGACCGACCGTAGCCTTACGACTGGGCCAGGTAACCTTTTTCATTTCGCCTTTTGAATCTTTAAGGTACTGACTCAATACGGCAACATTCTCTTTTATAGCTGCCAAGATTCGGACTCCCAAATTTAAAGGTTAGCTGTAATCTTTTGGAAATACTGGCAGGCCAGGAGGGATTCGAACCCCCAACACCCGGATTTGGAGTCCGGTGCTCTAGCCATTAGAGCTACTGGCCTGCAA
>CAZUXG010000111.1:0-2235 GCA_964623985.1 uncultured Thermodesulfobacteriota bacterium
ATAACGAATACCAATAAGAGAAACACGAAGGTTTTTTTTATAGTTCATGCTATGCCATTTTACGAACTGATTTTTTACAAAAAAACATTTACAGGGTTATCTAGTTCTGGGAGAAAGGGAAAAGCGATGTTGGGTAAATTGATTTGCAGTTTGGGTGTGGTGGTTTGGTTGGCTGTTTTTACGACGGTGGGGGTGGTTTCTGCAACAACTCAGTCGGGCGAGGTGGTGACGACGCTTGATGATCAAGTTGGGGTGGTTGTCACTATTTACAATCGGAATCTGGCTCTGGTTAAGGATAAACGCCATTTGACCTTGGCGAAAGGTGAAGTCAAACTCGCTTTTCGCGAAGTCAGTGCGCGGATGCGGCCGGAGACTGCACTTTTGACGGCTGATGCTCTGACGGTTATTGAACAGAATTTTGAGTTTGATCTCTTAACCCCGAAAGCCCTGCTGGATAAATATGTCGGTCATCAGGTTGCCGTGATCAGTCGCCATCCGACAACCGGGGTAGAGAGTCGAAAGTTGGCAAAAGTTTTGAGCTCCAATAATGGGGTTGTTCTCCAATTTGATGATCATATCGAGACCGGGGTTCCCGGGCGTCTCTCGTTTCCCGAGCTTCCGGAAAAACTGCGTGATCGGCCGACTCTGACTATGCTCCTGGAGAATACCGCATGCGGTGCTAAAGATATTGAATTGAGTTATTTGACTGGTGGTTTGCAATGGCAGGCTGATTATGTAGCGGAACTTAACGCTGCTGATGATGCCATCAATCTTAGTGGTTGGGTAACCCTGACTAATACCAGTGGCGCAAGTTATCAAAATGCCAGGCTCCAACTGGTTGCCGGTGATGTTCATCAGGCCCCGCCCGAACGTGAGTTTACTGACGGTGGCATCCGGCAGATGGCGATGAAGCAGAGGGCTGCAGCTCCGAGCATGGCTCAGGAGGAGATGTTTGAGTATCACCTCTATACCCTGGCCCGGCCAACAACGATTGCTGATAACCAGAGTAAGCAGGTTGCGCTTCTGCAGGCCTCATCGGTTCCTTGCCAGAAGGAGTTTCTTCTTGAGGGTAGCTCCTACTATTATCGCCGGGCTTATGGTGAGATCGACAGGAAGCTTAAGGTTGGGGTCTTTGTCGAGGTTGAAAATCGCAAAAAAAACCATCTCGGTCGGCCCCTGCCCAAAGGGGTGGTGCGGGTCTATAAGGAGGATTCAAAAGGGGCTTTGCAGTTTATTGGTGAAGACCGAATTGACCACACCCCGGAAAACGAGACCATACGTCTTAAGCTTGGTGATGCTTTCGACTTGACGGCCGCCAAAAAACAGACCTTCTTTAAGAAGATTGATGGAGATGGTCGATACAACTACATCTATGAGGCGGCTTTTGAGATAAAACTGAAAAATGCCAAACCGGAGGAGGTTGAGATCAAGATTGTTGAGCCGATTCCTGGTGATTGGGAGATTTTGACCGAATCTTACAACCATCATAAAGAGAGCAGTAGCGCCGCTTCCTGGCGTATTCCGCTACCCGCTAAGGGTGAAGCCCAGCTGGTCTATCGGGTCCGGGTCAAACATTAAGGCGTAGAAATCTGCCATGCAAATCCTGATTGTCGAACCTTTTTATGGAGGTTCTCATGCCGCTTGGGCGGAAGGCTATCGGCGGCACAGCTCTCACTCCGTTGAGATCCTCGGTTTACCGGGGAAAAACTGGAAGTGGCGTATGCAGGGGGCGGCGGTTACCCTGGCGCGACGTTATCGGGATTTGCTTGCCAGTGGAAAACGCTATGATCTGATTCTGGCCTCGGATATGTTTGACTTGGCGGCTTTCTTGGGTCTTATTCGTGATCTGCCCGGTGCTGGTCCAGGTTTTGGGCCGCCCGTCGCTCTCTATTTTCACGAAAACCAGTTAACCTATCCATCGTCGCCGAAAGAGCAGGTTCGGTCTGCTGGGCGTGATCGTAAGTTTGGATTGATTAATTTCACCAGTGCTCTTGCAGCCGATACCTGTTTTTTTAATTCCGCCTTCCATCACCGGAGTTTTATCGAAGCTCTACCGGTTTTCTTGGGCCGTTTTCCGGATTGTCAGGAGCTTGACGCGGTTGCTGAGATTGAAAAAAAGTCTGAAGTTCTTCATCTCGGTATCGACCTTGAACGATTGTCGGCGTTAAAGCCCCCCGGAGACCTGCTTGATAAGTTGGAGCGGCCACCTCTCATCTTGTGGAATCATCGTTGGGA